>DATCSZ010000097.1:0-10118 GCA_036568205.1 Pseudomonadales bacterium | reverse complement strand
TACCGCAGCAGAATCTAAGGGCTTTATGCATGTCGACAGAAAACCAAGAACTTCGTAAAGCCGGGCTGAAGGTAACCCTGCCGCGGGTCAAGATATTGCAGATTCTTGACAGTGCGATTGAGGAGGGGCGGCACATGAGTGCCGAAGATGTCTACAAAAGTCTGCTTGAGGCTGGCGATGACGTTGGTCTCGCTACTGTTTACCGGGTGTTGACCCAGTTTGAGGCGGCTGGTCTGGTTGAGCGCCACAATTTTGAAGGCGGTCACTCGGTGTTTGAAATGGCACGAGAGGGGCATCATGACCATATGGTTTGCACTACCACGGGCCAGGTGATTGAATTCTTTGATGCGGATATAGAGCGCTTGCAGAAAGAAGTTGCGGCCCGGCATGGTTATGATCTGGTCGACCATAACCTGGTGTTGTACGTTAAGCCCAAAGCTTAGCCGGATTTATCGGTCAGGCTTGTTGTGCCTTTCCCAGCATCTCGGCTGCATGGTCGAGTGTTGCACGGGTGATCTCAACCCCGCCAAGCATTCGCGCAATTTCGTTAAGCCGTTCTTCATTGTCCAGTGTCTTGACAAAGGTGTGTACCGCGCCTTTTTTCAATTGTTTGGCGACAAACAGGTGCTGGTTTGCGCAGGCGGCTACCTGTGGCTGGTGTGTCACACAAATGATCTGGGCATCACGGGCAAGTTTCTGCAGCAGCCGCCCAACCACTTCGGCTGTAGCTCCGCCGATGCCGACATCCACTTCATCAAAAATCAGTGTCGGGATGGTCGAGGCACTTGCCGTGACGACCTGAATGGCCAGGCTGATACGTGACAATTCACCGCCTGATGCGATTTTGGCCAGCGGTTGTGGTGGCGAGCCGGGATTGGTGCTGATCAAAAATTCAACGCTTTCGAAGCCGCTGGCCCGTGGTGAGTCAAAATCCGTATTGAGTCGGGGAACAAACTGACAATTGCTCATGCCCAGCGCTTTGAGTTGTTGCTTTACGGCACTGGCGAGTTTTTCACTGGCCGTTTCACGCAACTGGGTTAACTGGCGTGCCAGTGCCGTGTAGGTTTCGCGTTCATGCTGCGCCTGTGCCTGCAGTGCAGCGATATGCTCACTGCTGTTGTCCAGTCCATCCAGTTCCTGTTGCAGCGTTTGCTGCAGCACAGGTAACTGATGGGGATCCACACGATGTTTTCGCGCCAGGTCCAGTATTGCCGCCAGGCGTGTTTCGATTTCATCAAGGTTGTCAGCATCGTTGTCAATAAGGCCAAGCTGGTGGCGTAGCGAACGACAGGCTTCTTCTATCTGGATTGCCGCATTTTCAAGCAGTTCGCTGGCATCGTGTACATCCGCAAAGTGTTCACCGAACGCCTGCAGCAGGTGCCGGCTGGCTTGCAGCTGCGACAGTACGGCATGGCTTTCATGCTCATGACAGATATCCAGCGTTTGCTGGCAGGCCTGCATCAGTGCTTCGGCGTTGGCCAGCAACTGATGCTGTGTTTCCAGCCGTTCGAATTCGCCTTTCTGCAGTTTCAGGTCGTCAAACTCCTGCAGCTGGAATTGCAGGAATTCCTTGCGTTTTGTGCTGTCGTTGTTCTGGTTCTGCAACTGCTGCAGGCGTCGTGCCGTGGCTTGCCAGCAGGCAAAGGCATCGGCGGTTTTTTTCAGTAATGGCTGGCAGGCGGCATAGGCATCGAGCAGCAGCTGGTGGTGATCGCGGCTCATCAGCTGATGGTGGGCGTGCTGGCTGTGAATATCCACCAGCATGTCGCCCAGGTTTTTCAGCTGTTGCAGGTTGACCGGCGCCCCGTTGATATAGGCCTTGCTGCGTCCCTCGCTGGTAATCACACGGCGCAGGATGCATTCGCTGTCATCGCTGCCCAGTTCATGTGTGGATAGCCAGTCTGCCACATGCGGCAAACGGCGGATGTCAAAAATGGCGTGGATATCGGCCTTGTCTGCACCACTGCGCACAATGCTGCTATCGGCACGGGCACCCAGGGCAAAGCTGAGGGCATCCAGTGAAATTGACTTGCCTGCACCGGTTTCGCCGGTAATGGTGGTCATGCCGGCATGAAAATCCAGTTCCAGCTGGTCGGCGATGGCAAACTGCGAGATGGATAAGGCTGTCAGCACAAAAAAGGTCCCGGCATGAAATGTGTGACGATTCTAGCGCTGTTTGGCAAACGGTCAAAGGGCTGCGCTTGAAATGCGATATTTTGTCGCCGGCAGATAAAAAAAAGTGCGGGATTTGTTGGTGGCCCCGGCTTGAATTCCTGTTACCCGCCCCCATGTTGTTGGCAAATTTATTGAAGGAGGTATGGCCGTGACCCGTGACCCGAATACGCAGCAACCGATAGATGATGGTGCCGAGAAGGACGTCGACAGTGCGGTAGCCGATGAGGCGCCGGCTGCTGCCGGCGCGGATGAGCTTGGTGCTGTGCGTGAAGAGCTGGCGCGGCTGAAAGACCAGATGCTGCGCGACCAAGCCGAAACCCAGAACCTGCGCAAACGCATGCAGCGTGATGTCGAGAATGCCCGCAAGTTTGCGCTGGAAAAATTTGTCATGGATTTGCTGCCGGTGGTTGATAACCTTGAGCGGGCCATTACGGCGGCCGGCGATGATGCAGCGGTCAAGCCGGTTGTTGAGGGGATTGAGCTGACCCTGCGCAGTTTTCTTGATGTGCTTGAGAAATTCAATGTCACCCAGATCAACCCGGTCGGTGAACCGTTTGACCCGCAATATCATGAAGCGGTAACCATGGTGCCGAATCCTGCCATGGAACCGGACTCGGTCATGGATGTGATGCAAAAGGGCTATCTGCTGAATGACCGGCTGCTGCGTGCCGCCATGGTTGTGGTGTCGCGGGCGCCTTGAGAATTTCGCGTAGGCCCGGCTTGAATTTGCAGAGCCGACACCCATATAGAGAAACAAGCTGAACCGCTGCCGCTGGCAGCCAACCGAATACAACACTGGAGCATATTAACATGGGCAAAATCATCGGAATCGACCTGGGTACCACCAACTCCTGTGTCGCTGTCATGGACGGCGACCAGGTCAAGGTTATCGAGAACGCCGAAGGCGATCGCACCACCCCGTCCATCGTCGCCTATACCAAGGACGGCGAAACCCTGGTGGGCCAGTCAGCCAAACGCCAGGCAGTCACCAATCCGGCCAATACCTTGTATGCGGTCAAGCGCCTGATCGGCCGCCGTTTCAAGGATGATGTGGTGCAGAAAGACATTGCCATGGTGCCGTACAAGATTGTTGAGGCCGACAACGGCGATGCCTGGGTGCAGGCCAAGGATGAAAAAATGGCGCCGCCGCAGATTTCTGCTGAAGTGTTGAAAAAGATGAAAAAGACCGCCGAGGAATACCTGGGTGAAAAAATCACCGAGGCAGTAATTACCGTGCCGGCCTACTTTAACGATTCCCAGCGCCAGGCCACCAAGGATGCCGGCCGTATCGCCGGCCTTGACGTGAAGCGGATTATCAACGAACCGACAGCGGCAGCGCTGGCTTATGGCATGGACAAGGCCAAGGGCGACCGTACCATCGCCGTATATGACCTGGGCGGCGGTACGTTCGATATTTCGATTATTGAAATCGCTGAAGTGGACGGTGAACACCAGTTTGAAGTGCTGGCCACCAACGGTGACACTTTCCTCGGTGGTGAAGATTTCGACATGAAGTTGATCAACTATCTGGCCGATGAGTTCAAGAAGGAAAACAGCATTGACCTGAAAGGTGATCCTCTGGCGATGCAGCGCCTGAAAGAGGCGGCTGAAAAAGCCAAGATTGAGTTGTCCTCCAGCCAGCAGACCGAAGTCAACCTGCCGTATATCACGGCCGATGCAACCGGGCCGAAGCACCTGGTAGTGAAGCTGTCACGTGCCAAGCTGGAGTCACTGGTTGAGGAGCTGGTCAACCGCTCGATGGAGCCGGTCAAAACTGCGCTGAAAGATGCCGGCCTGTCCGCGTCTGATGTCAGCGATGTGATCCTGGTCGGTGGCCAGACCCGTATGCCGCTGGTACAGAAAAAAGTGACCGAATTCTTTGGCAAGGAGCCACGCAAGGACGTTAACCCGGATGAGGCGGTGGCCATGGGCGCTGCGATCCAGGGTGCCGTCTTGTCCGGTGATGTCAAAGACGTGCTGTTGCTGGACGTGACCCCGCTGACGCTGGGTATCGAAACCATGGGTGGTGTTGCAACACCGCTGATCGAGAAAAACACCACCATCCCGACCAAGAAGTCGCAGGTGTTTTCAACTGCCGAGGACAACCAGAGCGCGGTGACCATTCATGTGGTACAGGGCGAGCGCAAGCAGGCGTCGCAGAACAAGTCGCTGGGCCGTTTTGACCTGTCAGATATCCCGCCGGCACCGCGTGGCATGCCGCAGATTGAAGTGACCTTTGATATTGATGCCAACGGTATCCTTAACGTGTCAGCACAGGACAAGGCAACCGGCAAGCAGCAATCGATTGTCATCAAGGCATCGTCCGGCCTGAGTGATGATGAAATCGAAAAAATGGTCCGTGACGCTGAAGCCAATGCCGAAGCCGATGCCAGGTTCGAGCAGCTGGTGCAGGTACGCAATACCGCTGATGCACTGGTTCATGCCACCCGCAAGACACTGGAAGAGGCCGGCGACAAGGCAAGTGCTGACGAGAAGGCGTCAATCGAGGCAGCCATTGCCGAGGTTGAAACTGCGATGAAAGGCTCTGACAAGGAAGCGATCGAGGCAGCCACCACGAAGCTGACCGAAGCATCATCCGGCCTTGCCCAGCGCATGTACCAGGAGCAGGCTGCCCAGCAGCCGGGTGCGGAGGCGGCGGATGCCGGCAACAGCAACGATGATGTGGTTGACGCCGAGTTTGAGGAAGTCAAGGACGACAACAAATAACGCGTCTGCTGCTTTCATGGCAAGGCCCAGCCCGGTTAACCGTCAGCTGGGCCTTGTTGTTAACGATCCCGCACGATGAAAAAAGACTATGGCCAAACGAGACTACTACGACGTACTGGGCGTTGAGCGCAATGCCGATGAAAAAGAGCTGAAAAAAGCCTACCGGCGCATTGCCATGAAATACCATCCGGACCGTAACCCGGATGACAAGGACGCCGAAGACAAGTTCAAGGAGGCTAACGAGGCCTATGAGGTGCTGTCCGATCCGCAGAAAAAAGCTGCCTACGATCGCTATGGCCATGCCGGCGTTGAACAAAATGGCGGTTTTGGCGGCGGCTCTGCTGACTTTGGTGACATGTTTGGCGACATCTTCGGCGATATTTTTGGTGGTGGCCGTCGTCGCCGTGGCCCGCAGCCGGGCAATGACCTGCAGTACAACCTGAACCTTGAGCTGGAGCAGGCCGTGAAGGGCGCGGAAGTCAAGATTGATATCCCGACCCTGGTCAGCTGTCGCACCTGCGATGGTTCCGGCGGCAAGCCGGGCGCCAGCGTGGAAACCTGTGGTACGTGCCAGGGCATGGGCCAGGTGCGTATGCAACAGGGCTTTTTTGCGGTGCAGCAGACCTGCCCTAACTGTCGCGGCAAGGGAAAAATCATCAGTGATCCCTGCACTGCCTGTCATGGCCAGGGCGTGGTGCGTGACAACAAGGTACTTAATGTCAAGATTCCTGCCGGTGTGGATAATGGCGATCGTATCCGCGTCAGTGGTGAGGGCGAAGCCAGCCGGGATGGCGGCCCGAATGGTGACCTGTATGTGATGATTAATGTTCGCCCGCACCCGCTGTTTGAGCGGGATGGCAAAAATCTTTACTGCGAAGTGCCGATCAGCTTTGCCGATGCGGCGCTGGGCGGTGAGCTGGAAGTGCCCACGCTTGATGGGCGGGTGAAACTGAAAATTCCGCCAGAGACACAAAGTGGTAAACTGTTCCGTCTGCGCGGCAAGGGTGTGCAGCCAGTGCGTGGCGGCATGGTAGGGGATATGCTGTGCAAGGTCGTGGTGGAAACACCGGTTAACCTGACCAAGCGCCAGAAGGATTTGCTGAAGGAGCTGCAGGAAACCCTCGACAGCAGCAGCGGCGACAAGCACAACCCGAAAAAGAAAAGCTGGTTTGATGGCGTCAAGCGTTTCTTTGATGACATGACCCTGTAATGACATCCACGTAAGGGATTCCTTTCATGACACGAATTGCGGTAACCGGCGCCGGCGGGCGCATGGGCAAGACACTGATAGAAGCCATTACCATGGCCCAGGGTGCACATCTGTCAGCAGCCATCGAGCGTTCCGACAGCTCGCTGGTGGGCACCGATGCCGGTGAACTGGCCGGCATTGGCAAAAACGGCATCACTATCGTCGGCTCGATCGATGAGGTGATGGACCAGTTTGATGTGCTGATTGATTTCACCGCACCGGTGGCAACATTGGCCAATGCCATGGCCTGCAAGGAAGCCGGCAAGCAAATGGTGATTGGCACAACCGGCTTTTCCGATCAGCAAAAAACCGAGTTGCTGGCCGTACAGTCTGATATTGCCATTTGCATGGCGTCCAATTTCAGTGTCGGCGTGAACCTGTGCTTCAAACTGCTGGAAACGGCGGCCAAGGTGCTGGGTGATGACGTGGATATTGAAATTTATGAGGCTCACCATCGCCACAAGGTGGATGCACCGTCAGGCACCGCGTTGAGCATGGGTGAGGTGGTTGCCGATGCATTGGGTCGTAACCTGAAAGACTGTGCGGTGTATGGTCGTGAAGGCCAGACCGGCGCACGCAAGCCGGAGACCATCGGCTTTGCCACGGTGCGGGCTGGCGATATTGTCGGTGATCATACCGTGATGTTTGCCGCTGACGGTGAGCGGGTGGAAATTACCCACAAGGCCAGTTCACGAATGGCTTTTGCCCGCGGTGCGGTGCGTGCGGCCTTATGGGTCAGCCAGCAGCCGGCCGGTCTTTATAACATGCAGGATGTGCTGCAGCTGTAAGCTCAGAACAGGGAGAAGGCCAGCTGCAGTTGCTGCTCCTGCACGCTGACGGATTTCAGCGTTGCCCTGGCCAGCCGCTCGCGGCTGTCATCATCTTTCAGTGTATAGACGGGCTGGTGGCGTAATACTTCCGTCAGCAGTTGCTGGCTCACCGTTCGCACAGCCGGCAGATATTGCGCCTGCAATTGCCGGCTTTGCATATCCAGAACCTCAATTTCCTGCAGATAAAACGCCCCTTCGTCAGGCCGGTAGCTGATACGCCCGGCAATGCGGATTTGTGCCTGTCCCTGGATGCTGCCCAACGCCAGCGTTGTGATGTCAGCCTGCAGGCTGATCTTGTTGTCGGCAGTAAAACCCACTTCGGCCCGGGTAATGGTAACGCCCAGCAGGCGATCCGGCCGTTGCAGCGGCATCATGGCGTCCAGCTGTTGCTGAAGCTCGGCGCGGCTGATCTGCAGGGTGTAGGACAATGCCAGCAGTGATGGGGAAAACAGCAATAACAACAGCAGGCCAATTCCGGCAGGTGCTTTCATGATCTATCTTTCCTGTCAGTGGTGGTCAGTCCGGGTCTTGCTGGACGATGACAATGATGCAAAAACCGATGGTATCATGATAGCGCCTTGCCGGACGTGCAGCGGCGCATAAAATGCCGGGTAAACGCTTGTTGCCGGACGATATTGTTGCTTTACTGTGCGGCGTAAACCGGTTCAACCACTTTGCAGAGGAAGCCTGATATGTCCAGCCTGTTTCACCGATTGTTTGCTGTCTTGCTTGTTACTGCCGGCGCTGCCTGCAGTGTGACAGAAACTGCAGAACCTGTTGGCCTGCGAACCGTGCCGCGGATCCAGGAACTGCAGCTGGCTGATAATAACCCCGTCAGTCGGCGCAGCATGGCAAAAATCCGGCTGCAGTATGTTGAGCTGCAGGGTCATCATAATCCTCAGGTTGAGGACAAGATCAACCACCGCATTCGTGACATGATCGGCATGAACCAGCAGTTCGATGGCAGTGAGGACCTCAGCATGGCGATCACCCGCAACGAACTCGGCAAGAGCTGGCTGACCCTGGTAGCAGAAGGCTCGTATTACCACCATGCGGCATTAAAACCGCGCCAGCAGGTTCGCAGCCTGGTGGTTAATCTGCAGACCGGGGAACCGGTGACGCTGGCCGACCTGTTCGGACCGGATTACCGGGCACAATTTCGCCAGCTGGCCCCGCAATGGTTTGCCGGCAAGCCGTATACCGTCAACAGTGAGGCGGTAGCCGCCGTTGAGTGTTTTTACTGGGACAACCGCTACCTGTACCTGTGTTTTTCCGAAAATACCGTGGCACCGGCCAGCGAAGGCATCGTGACCTTGCCGCTCAGTCGCACGTCAATCAAGCCGCTGCTGCGTGATGGCAGTCCCCTGTAGCCTCGTTACGTTGCTTTTGGCAGGATCTGCCAGCTGCGTTGCAGCAGGTCCTGCAAGTCATCCGGTTCGCCAAAGCTGTGTTGTGCCAGCCGTAATACCATCCTGGCGTGGTGCTCAATAGCCAGTTTCTGCTCGTTATTGCGGCAAAACGGCAGAATGGTTGCCAGCGCCTCCATCAGGCGGATCACCACGGCAGGGTTTCCTTCGGCGTACTGGCGGACCGGGTTGAAGGCCGCATCCAGCATGCCGCGGTAAGTCAGCACATCAGCCACGACCCGCAATTCAGTGTTTTCGTTATAACGGTAGCGTGAGGGGAAGCGCACGCCGGTCAGGTGGCACATGGTGGCAGTGAGGTTGTCGATGCAGGCGATCGCGGTATACGGGTCATTGATGCCGGGCGATAGCGCACGCGCAGCGATCTCGACCATCTGGTGGATGGCAAATTCGGCATCCTGGCGCGGTGTGCGCACCTTGCCGGCCACGCAGGCGTCCTGCACTTGCTGTATTACCGGGTCGGGCAGTGGTTCGTGGCTGTAAATGTCGGCCAGTATCATGCCGGTCACCACATAGTTGCCGGGTCGCCGGTGCAGCACAATCACTGCCTGGTACTGCTCGGCAATGGCAAAAATGGCGGCATCATCAATAAACTGCAAATAACCGGTCCGTGCGGATTGCAGCTGCCGTTTTTCACCGTGCTGCTGTTGCAGCATGGCCATGTCCGGCGAGGCTTGTTCGGGCTGGTTTTCGTCGTTTGCCTCGGCAAACAGCTGGCGGATATTGTGCGACAAGGCCTCGGAAATGTCGGCGATCACCTTGTCCGACTGGATGCTGATCGCGATATGGTGAATAAACACAATCAACAACACAATATTGGCAACGGTTGCCGCCACTGCCAGCATCACGGAAAGCGGCGGCACAAACACCAGCTGGTCATTGCTTTTGATGGCCAGCAGCACAATCAGGCAATAAACATAGGTGGCAATATAGGCGCCCAGCACCACCTGGTTGATGCGTTCGTGCATAAAGTTGCGCAGCAGGCGTGAACCAAACTGGGAGGAGGCCAGGGTCAGTGCCACCAGCGTGATCGAGAATACCGTGCCGGCAACGCCAATCATCGCGCCGGCGATCACCGACAGCACGCTGCGGGCAGAATCTGCGCTGCTGGCAAACAGCAAGGCAGTTGTGCCGGAGGGCTGAAAGCGCAGCTGCTGGTCCAGATACAATGCCAGCACGGCAGCAATGGCCGCCAGGATAATGATCATGGTCGGGATAAACCAGAAGGTCGAGGTCAGCTCACCCCACAGATAGCGCAGATGTCGCATATAACGTGTCCATTGCCTGTTCTGTCGCAGTGTAACCAATTTGCCGGGCGCCAGCAGCAAGCCGGCCGGTGTTTGCAATGTTGTCGCAAGCGGTTATAGTCAGCAGCCATCGCATTAGCACCATGAAAGGATTACACCATGCCTGTTGCCCGCCTTGCCATGCTGGCAGCCGCCCTGCTGCTGACGGCCTGTGATGACAAAAATACTGAAGATGCCACAGAAAGCCCCTTGCACTATTCGATGGAGACAATGGACAAGGCCAAAGAAGTGGAAGCACTGTTGCAGGAAGTGGAGAAACAACGGCGTGAACAGGCAAGTGAATAGGTTTTACCGGTCGCTGATGGCGACAGGTGTCATGTTGCTGGCTGCCTGTGCAGGAAAACCGGCAGAGCCACCCGCTGCGACGCCACCTGCCGAGGAGGCAGCAGTGGAAAAGCCGGCGCCA
>DATCSZ010000096.1:0-2030 GCA_036568205.1 Pseudomonadales bacterium | reverse complement strand
TAGTCATCAATGCCCGTGCTCGCTGGTCGCTGGATGAACTGGAAACGGTGGCCGCGACCCGCTGAGGGCCGGTCCTCCCTAGTTCTTCGACTGGATCTTTTCCTCGGCACCGGACAGCAGGTTGGCGATGTTGCTACGGTGCCGCCAGTACAGCAGTACGGTCATGATGGCCGTGGTCAGGGTAAACGTGAGTGAATGGGTAAAGAACAGGATCAGCACGGGTGCCGCCAGAGCGGCGACCAGGGCCGACAGGGATGATACCTTGAACAGTTTTGCCATGACCAGCCAGCTGCCGATGGTTGCCAGGCCGGCCATCCACTGGATGCCCAGCAGTACGCCGAACAGGGTGGCGACCCCCTTGCCGCCGGCAAAGCCGTAATACACGGGATACAGGTGGCCCAGGAAGGCGGCGAGGCCGGTGGCCGCGATGACCTTGTCAGGCATGCCGGTGGATACCGCGATGAGCACCGGCAGCAGGCCTTTCAGCATGTCGCCGGCGAGGGTGATGGCGGCGGCTTTCTTGCCGCCCAGACGCAGCACATTGGTGGCGCCGGGGTTCTTCGAGCCGCCGCTACGGGGGTCGGGCAGGCCCATCAGTTTACAGGTGATAATCGCGGTGGATATGGATCCCAGTAAATAAGCAAACAGTGAATAGCCAGCAATCGTTATAATAGGTAGTTCAGTCACAGTCGTTATCAGCAGTGGTGGTAAAAATGAAAACTTACCACGAATAATTTTGGAGTGATATGACCGAAGCGAAACTCCGCTGTGTTTTTGTCCACGGTTGGGGAATGAATCACGCCGTCTGGCAACCGGTGGTGCAGGCCTTGCCGGACTGGATAGAACCCCTGTGCATCGATTTGCCGGGCCATGGGCTGGCGGCGCAGCACAGCTTTGCCAGTCTCGATGATCTGGTGTCCGCGTTGCGGGACCAGGTCACGGAACCGGCCCTGTGGGTAGGCTGGTCGTTGGGTGGTCTGGCGGTGACCCAGCTGGCGTTGCGCTTTCCCGAACAGGTCAGAGGCCTGCTGCTGGTGGCGAATTCACCCAGTTTCGTTGCCCGGCCAGGCTGGTCCTGTGGCATGCCGGAGGCCGTGTTCGACGGCTTTGCCGCCGAGCTTGAACAGGACTATGCCACCACCATCAGGCGTTTTCTAAGCCTGCAGGTTAAGGACTCGGCCAGCGGTCGGCAGATTCTGAAAACGCTGCGACAGAAAATACTGCAGCTGCCGGCGGCCAGGATGGATGCGCTGCGCGCCGGGCTGCTGCTGTTGAAAACCACCGATTTGCGTAGCCGGCTGGCAGACCTTAACATGCCGGTGGCCTGGCTGCTGGGTGGCCGGGATGGCCTGGTAAATGCGTCGCTGGCCCAGCAGCTGGATCGGCTGATGCCCCGGGCGTCGGTAACGGTGATCGAGCAGGCCGCCCATGCACCTTTTTTGTCCCATGGTGACGCGTTCAATCAGCAACTGATGGCAATGGCTGAAAAAATTGTATGACACATTCCAGTTCTTCCGATAAACAACGTATTCAGAGAAACTTCAACCACAAGGCCGACAGTTACGAATCCTATGCGGTGTTGCAGAAAGAAGTCTGCAATCGCATGCTGCAGCGGTTGCCGCTGATCCGCCTGCAACCCGCAGTGATTGTTGACTGTGGCTCGGGTACCGGCTGGGGTGTGCAGGGACTGATGAAACAGTATCGCAAGGCGCAGGTGATCGCCCTGGACCTGTCGCTGCCCATGTTGCAGCATAGTAAGGCCAAGGGTGGCTGGTTGCGTAAACCGGGTCTGATCTGTGCCGACGCGGAACAGATACCGCTGGCGGATGCCTCGGTGGACCTGGTGTTTTCCAGTTTGATGCTGCAATGGTGCGATGCGCCCCGGGTATTCGCCGAGTTCAAAAGAATATTGAAACCCAATGGTTTATTAATGTTCTCCAGCTTCGGGCCCGATACACTAAAGGAACTGAAACACAGCTGGGCGCGCGTGGATGACGACACCCATGTTAACGATTTCGTCGACATGCATG
>DATCSZ010000095.1:0-7552 GCA_036568205.1 Pseudomonadales bacterium | reverse complement strand
CGGCAATATTGCCGGCGCGTTCCATAAAGCCCGGCCAGTTGGTGCCGAACTGAAAGCTCATGGTGATACCGGAAACCACGCCAAGTGCAAACGACAGGGCAAACACCTTGACCCAGAAGAAATAGGCATACTCCCAGGCCATGTCACCGGTGCGGGTGTACTGGATACGGAAAAAAAGCAGTATCCAGGCCAGCCCGATCGTGATGGTCGGGAACAGTATATGGAAGCTGATATTGGCGGCGAACTGAATTCGGGCCAGCAGAAACGGGTCGAGTTCCATAATGACAGGCTCCATGGCGTGGTGGGTGTGAAGATAGCATATCAGCGTTTGCTGGGTGACCTGACCATAAATCATGCCGGGGCAATAATAAAGTTCTTGTTGATTCGTCAGCGTTGATCGGGAGCTTGCTGGCTCCTGCCATTTGCAGGCCGGTGAAAAGCCTGCTGGCAGCGTTTTGCGGGCCATGCTGCTGGCTGCATGGCCGGAGTGTTGTTTTTATTCGGTTGCCGGCATGAGAGGCAAGCGCGAGTGCCTGGCTGGTGGCGGTGCGCCGTGAGGTATTTATTCCGCACCGATTATCTGCCTTTGGGACGGGCGGGAAAAAATAACACAATCACTGTGGTCTGGTGATTTTCCGCTCGGGCTGTTGTTTGTCGTAGCGCCCCGTTTCAATTCTGCAAAAACTGTGACTTGCTTTGCGTTTTTTCCGCGCTGGACTATCCTGTGATGGAACACGCAATTCATGGAAGGATTGCCGGGTGACGCCCCCTGTCACCTACGCAGGATGCGGGCGGCGCAGGCTGCCGCAGTCATCGATTTTCTTCCCTATTTTGCTGTTTTTTCAGGAGAAACCTGCCCGGCCCAGTCCGGCGTGACAATCAAATGGAGTGATCAACATGGATGTGCAATCAATCAGCCACTGGACGTGGCAGTGGTTTAATAACCGGGAGTTGCCTTTTTTTACCCGCCTGCTGGCGCTGGCCTCGATGGCGATGCTGTCGTTTGGCTGCATGCCGGATATTGAGCTGAAGGAAACGTCGGTAAAGCCGGCAGACAGTGGCGCTGCGGTCACGCTGACGCCGGCGGCAGTGGAGGATGTCGCTGAGGCGCTGGCTGATACCGGCCAGCCGTTCAGCTTTACATTGGGCGATTTGCCGCCGTTCCTGTTCGAGAGCTCGGGGCCGGGGGAGCTGGTCAGCAGCGGTGGCTGTCTGCTGGAAAACGATGAGGTGGTCGCCGGTGACAATGCCGTGTTTTTTTCCGTCGATCAGCCGGGCAGTTATGACGGCTGCAGCATTCGTGTGCGCAGTGAGAATGGCGTGATGTCCGAGCCGCTGGCAGTGCCACCGTTTGTTGTGGTTGCACCGGTGTACAGCAACGATACCGGTGTACGTTATTGTGGTGATTATGCGTATGCCACGCGCGGCAGCCATGATAACGATCTTGATTGCCTGCTGGCTGGTGCAACACGCGATATCGACGGTGTGGATGGCCAGGGGGATGTGGTGGCGGCTGGCCAGGATGCGCTGTTTGGCCGTGATGCCGATCCGGCGCTAAACGATGATGCGGATGGTTATTCCGGTTTCAGCTTCACCAAACTGGATGGCAATGGCCAGCCGTTGGCCTTTCAGGATCGCCGCTGGCGCACGGATGGCAGTGAGGCTGATGGCAGCCAGTGGCAGTGTGTGATCGATAATGTCACTGGCCTGGTCTGGGAAGTCAAACGGCGCGATGGTGGCCTGCAGGATTACCAGGGCAGTTACAGCTGGTTTGAGCCGTCAGCCAGCAACGGTGGTTATGCCGGGGTGGCTGCTGCCGGTTCCTGTGATGGCCTGGCCAGCTGTGATACGGCGGCCTATGTGGCGGCGGTGAATGCTGCCGGTTTGTGCGGTTTTGATGACTGGCGCCTGCCGGACAGTGAAGAGCTGTTGTCGATTGTCAACAAGCAGCGGGTCAGTCCGGCGCTGGATGAGCGCTTTTTCCCGAATACCGATGCAGCCTATTACTGGACGAACAACAGCTACAGTGCCGATGTCAGCCGTGCCTGGCTGGTGAACTTTTATCTGGGTTATGAATACATCATGGCCAAGCAAACCGCTGCGCGTATCCGTCTGGTACGCGCCAGTCATTGATGCAACAGGAGGAAAACATCATGAGCAAGTTGAAATGGAGTGTATTGCTGGCGGTGTTGCTGGCCGGACAGCTTGAGGCTGCCTGCGTGGCCGGTTTGCCCGGGGAACGGCCGGACTGGCGTTATAACCGCCATGCCGATGGCACGGTCAGCGATGTTGCCGCAGGGCTGATGTGGCAGCAGTGTGCAGCCGGCCAGCAGCAGGTGGAAGGGGGCTGTGAAGGAGAAGCTGCACGACTGGACTGGCGGGCGGCATTGCAACTTGCGCAGCAGGCCAACAGTCAGCAACTGGCGGGTCATGCTGACTGGCGCCTGCCATCGGTGGCCGAGCTGCGCAGTCTGCTGGCGAAAAACTGCCAGGCACCTGCCATCAATGCGGCGGTGTTTCCTGCCACACCACCAGCGCCATTCTGGAGCAGTACCGTGAGTGCAGCTGACCATGTCGGGGCCTGGTTTGTCAGCTTTAATAACGGCAATGAGAACACCTATTACAAAGACAGCCGGGCGTATGTGCGACTGGTGCGCGGGCAGGCACACCAGCGCCTGAGGTGAGTATGGTTGCGCTGTAGCAGGCCCGGTTCGCCGGGCTTTTTTTATGATGGGCCGGTCGCCAGAGATGATCGGTTTTGTTAATTTTTCGTTCGGAAAAGTTATTGCCATTGGCAGGGGCTTCAAAGATACTGCGGACTCGCTGAAAACCCGTTAACGGTTGCAGCTGGTGCTCGTTAGGGCGTTGCCGTACAACAAGAGGAGAGACTCCCCATGTCGCAAGACGCTGATGTATTGAGATCGGATTTTGATCTGGAATTTACCTATACCCGCACTTACGGGCCGGTAATGAGCCAGTTCTTTACCGAATTGAAAGACCAGAAAGTGTTGGGTATCAAAGGCAGCCAGGGGCAGGTGATCTGTCCGCCGCTGGAATACGATCCGCAAACCGCCGAGTCGCTGTCCGAGTTCGTTGCATTGAGCGATACCGGTACTGTCAAGACCTGGTCCTGGGTCAGCCAGCCACTGGACAAGCACCCGCTGCAAAAGCCGTTTGCCTGGGCATTGATCCAGATCGACGGTGCCGATACCAGCATGCTGCATGCCGTGGATGCCGACAAGGCCGCGATGAAAACCGGCATGAAGGTAAAAATCCGTTGGGCTGATGCGCGGGTTGGCAATATCCGTGACATCGCCTGTTTTGAGCCAGCGTAAGGAGCAAGCCATGAGTGAAGAAAAAGCAATGGTTGAAGGCTTTGAGTCGCCGATCAACCTGAAGTATTCCTTTGCGGCCGGTGCTGCAACGTCCAAGTTCCTGCGGGAAATCAAGAAAGGCCGTATTGTTGGCCAGCGTTCGTCGGTGACCGGTTTTGTGTCGGTGCCGCCGCGCGGTGCCTGCCCGATTTCCGGCACACCGACTACAGAAGAGGTGGTATTGCCGGAAACCGGTACCGTCATTTCCTTCACCATCGTGCATATCCCGATCCCGAATGCACCGGTCAAGCCGCCGTTTATTGTTGCCAATATCGTGCTGGATGAATCCGACCAGACCTTTATCCACCTGGTGTCCGAATGTGACAACGACAAGCTGCAGATTGGCGAGCGGGTCAAGGCAGTGTGGAAAGACCAGTCCGAGTGGGATCTGACGCTGGAAAACATCAAATACTTTGTGCCGACCGGCGAAGGGGCAATTGATATTGCCGAGCTGAAAGCCAAACGAATGAAAGAAACGGAGAAATACCGCCATGCGTGATATAGCCATTATTTCCTATGCGCAGACACCACAGAAGCGTGATGCGGGTGCCCAGAATGACATCGAACTGGTGATGGATGTAACGCACCGGGCGATGGAGCAGGTGGGCATGACAATCGACGACATCGATTTTATCTGCTCCGGCTCCTGCGATTACCTGGGCGGTGCGGCATTTGCGTTTGTTAACGCGGTTGATGCACTGGGTGCCGTGCCACCGAAGGTGGAATCCCACGTTGAGATGGATGCGTCTTTTGCCTTGTATGAAGCCTGGCTGAAAATGCAGATGGGGCATTGTGATACCGCGCTGATCTACGGTTTCGGCAAGTCCTCGCATTCCGAAATGCGTTTTATCCCGACGCTGCAGCTGGATCCTTACTACTACACGCCCCTGTGGCCGGACACTATCTCGCTGGCAGCCCTGCAGGCACGTGCCTTGCTGGACAGCGGCAAATACACCGAGGCAGATTTTGCCAAGGTGGTGGTGAACAGCCGCAAAAACGCCAAAAACAACCCGAATGCCCAGCTGAAAGGTGACCTGACGGTTGAGCAGGTGCTGGCCGAGCCAATGCTGGTTGAGCCGTTGCGCAAAAGCGATTGCTGCCCGATCACCGACGGTGCGTCATCGCTGGTCATGGTGACCCGTGAAGTGGCGGAAAAAATGATCGCCGAAGGCAAGATCAAGAGCGCTGCCTACATCAAGGGCATCGACCACCGCATGGATCCGCATGGCCTGGGTGTGCGTGACCTGACCGTATCGGAATCGACACGTATTGCTGGCGAGAAAGCGGGTGTAGCCAAGGGCAAGGTGGATATCGCTGAAATCTACGCGCCATTCTCGCACCAGGAGCTGATCATCAAGGAGGCACTGGGCCTCGGTGATGATACCGTGATGAATCCATCCGGCGGTACGCTGGCCGGCCATATCTTCATGAGCCATGGCCTGGATCGTATTGGTGAAGTGGCCAAGCGCATCATGGCCGGTGAAGCCAAACGTGGTGTTGCACATGCATCGTCCGGTGCCTGTTTGCAGCAGAACCTTGTCGCAGTATTGGAGGCGTAAGCAATGGCGAATTTAGCAGCAGTAACCGGCATTGGCATGTCGTCACGTTTTCGTACCCGTATCAAGGAATCGATTGCCGGCCTGGTCCGTGAGGCGGCCATCAATGCCCTGAACGACGCCGGCTGTAGCTGGGCGGATATTGATGCGGTGATTATCGGCAAGGCGCCGGATTTTTTTGAAGGCCACCTGATGCCCGAGCTGTACCTGGCTGACGCGCTGGGTGCCACCGGCAAGCCAATGATCCGTGTGCATACCGCAGGCTCCGTTGGCGGTTCCACCGCTATCGTGGCGGCCTCGCATGTGCAGTCCGGCCAGTTCAAGCGGGTGCTGACGGTAGCGTACGAGAAGCAGTCAGAATCCAACGCGATGTGGGCGTTGTCGTCCAAGCAGCCATTCTCGCCGCATTTTAATGCCGGCGCCGGTGGCTTCTTTGCGCCGCTGATCCGTGAATACATGCGTCGCAGTGGTGCGCCGATGGATATCGGCTGCAAGGTGGCGGTAAAAGACCGTCTGCACGGCATGAAAAACCCGCATGCCCACCTGCAGGACAAGCCGGATCTGGAACAGTACCTGGCCTCACCAATGCTGTGGGACCCGATCCGTTTCTCGGAAGTGTGCCCATCCTCTGACGGTGCGGTGGCGATGGTGATCTCCAACGAAGAGCTGGCCGGCAAGTCGCCGAACAAGCCTGCCTGGATTGCCGGTGTAGGCATGCGTTCCGAGCCGACCATGTACGCCTGGCGTGAAGAGGTCAACCCGGAAGCCGGCAAGCTGTGTGCCCAGGATGTCTACAAGCAGGCCGGCATCAGCAACCCGCTGAAGGAAATCGACTGTGCCGAGGTGTATGTGCCATTCTCCTGGTACGAGCCAATGTGGCTGGAAAACCTGGGCTTTGCCGAGGAAGGCCAGGGCTGGAAACTGACCGAAAACGGCACCACCAGCCTCGACCAGGGCGGCTCCTGCCCGTGGAACATGTCCGGCGGTGTATTGTGCTCCAACCCGATCGGCGCCTCTGGCATGATCCGCTTTGCCGAAGCGGCGCTGCAGGTGCGTGGCATGGCCGGTGAACGCCAGGTGCCGGGTGCCAAAACGGCGCTGGGCCATGCCTATGGCGGTGGTGCACAGTTCTTCGCGATGTGGATTGTCAAGGCCGACAAGCCGTAAAACCGGCTCCGCTGACGGCAGTGTTGCGTGCATCACTGCCGTTTTTTTTTGTGCGGCAGGCGGGTATACTTCGGCCACCTGTTTGTCACGGAAGCGGCAGCAGCCTGTGATCAGGCTGTACCGGCTTTATCCATCCAATAACAATGAGTAATGCTTTATGAGTAATAAAAGCTTCAATATTGCCGATTTGTTTGAAATGGTGGTTGATGCCATCCCCGAGCGCGAGGCGCTGGTGTGTGGTGACTACCGTGCTACCTACAAGCAATTTGATGATCGTTCCAGCCAGCTGGCACATTACCTGGCAAGCCGCGGCATCAAGGCCGGTGATCATGTTGGCCTGTTCATGTACAACTGCGGTGAATACCTGGAAGGCATGATGGCCTGCTTCAAGATTCGTGCAGTGCCGATCAATGTCAACTACCGCTATGTTGGTGAAGAACTGTCCTATATCTTCACCAATGCTGACATGGTGGCCTGTATCCACGGCCGTGAATTTATTCCTACCATCAATGACATCCGCAAGGATGTGCCGGCCATGCAAACCTTTATCTCGGTGGAAGATGGCTCTGGCGAAGACCTGGCCGTGATCGGTTCGGTCGATTACAACGAGGCGCTGCAGGGCCAGTCGACAGCCCGTGATTTTGGTGAGCGTTCCGATGACGATCTGTTTATTTTGTACACCGGCGGCACCACCGGTTACCCGAAAGGCGTTATGTGGCCACACAAAAACGTGTTTTTTGCGGCGATGAGCGGTGGCGGTGCATTTACCGGCCAGCCTTGTGAAAAGCCGGAAGATATCGTCAGCAAGGTATCCCAGCATCCGGTCGGTGGCATTGCGCTGGCACCATTGATGCATGGCGCTTCCTGGTGGTATGGCTGCATCATGATGCTGGCCGGCAACAAGCTGGTGCTGAACCCGAACCGCAGCCTGAAGGGCGAGCAGGTATGGGATATCGTCGAGAAAGAAAAACTGAACCTGGTACAGATTGTCGGTGATGCCATGGCAATCCCGTTGCTGGATGCATTGCGTGACAACCCGGATCGCTGGGATCTGTCAACGGTATTCAATATCGGCTCCGGCGGTGCGGTTTTCTCGGAATCCAAACAGCAGGAATTCAAGCAATTTTTCCCGAACTGCTTTATCACCAATGCGTTCGGTTCGTCCGAATCCGGCCAGATGGGTTCGGATTCCGGCAGCAAGAAGGGCAGCGATGATGCCGGTTTGGGCAACGTGGTGAAATCCCCGTTCATGGACGTGATTGTCACCGAAGGCGAGGGTGCACCACGCCATGCCAAGCCAGGCGAAAAGGGCATTTTCTCGCGTTCCGGCTATATCCCGCGTGGTTACTACAATGACCCGAAAAAAACCGCAGAAACCTTTATTCCTGTGGACGGTAAAACCTGGTTGCTGACCGGTGATGAAGCCAAGCTGGAGGAGGACGGTGCGTCGATTAC
>DATCSZ010000094.1:0-8359 GCA_036568205.1 Pseudomonadales bacterium | reverse complement strand
AGCAACTGACTATATTGATTTTTTCGTAAATGGCAAGCGGCGATTGCATTACAAGTTGGCAGTAGGCAGTCGTCAGTCTTCAGTCAGTTTGATTTTTATTGTCTGGTTAAGCCCGCCCGCCATAACAAATCCCCCGCTCGCTATGCTCGCCGCCCCCTTTGCAAAGGGGGCCTGTGGATTGTGCGGTTGAAGCCGCACCTGCGCTGGTGGCCTGGCCCCATGTCCCGTAAAGCGCGCCGGGCAAATGCGGGTGGCTTGTGGTGCCAGGCCATGGATGGCCTGGCAAGACAATCCGCGACACGAGGTCGCGTATTGCCGTCCGCAATAGCCGCCCGCGTTTGGCCGGGGACTCCCGCAGGGAGCGCGCGTCCGGGTGCGTTTTTTTGCTTCGTTTTTTGCCGCACAGCAAAAAATGAAGGCCGCCCCCGGCAGGGGGTGGATAATCATAAGCCGCGCGATGCTGAAAGCCACTGGGCCCCGGATAGCCTTCCGCTTCCGGGGCGACGGTATTCGTGGTAAGGCTGTTTCGCGTAGTGTGCCTGTTGCTTTGTGCATCAAGAAGCCGGGCCGCTCCGGCAGGGGATGGTAAACCCGGGGTAAGTCAGTGCATGTTGCCTCTGGATGCCGGCCTGCGCCGGCATGACGATGGGAGAGAACCCGCACTGCTCTTTCCCGTTACCGGGACAAGGACAGTCAAGGCGACGACATGCGGGCGGGGCACGTTTGCTTAACGCTTGCCAAGCAGGTACGCACGAAGTTGCCGTTCTTCGCGCATGACATAGATGATGAAAACCCGCTGTGCATCTTCACGATAAAACAGGCGACACGGTGGAACCACCAGCTCCCGGTATACCGAACCGGGCAGTTCCGGGGGAATACGGCCAGATCGTGGAAAATCTGCCAGACGCCCGGCCTTGGCCAACACCTCCCGAACCAGGTGGCTAGCAGCAACAGGGTTATCCAGGGCAATGTATTCAGCGATGGCGTCCAGCTCCTGCAATGCGGGCTCTGTCCAGATTACTTCAGCCATTTGTTCATTTTTTCCCTGGCCTCATTGTGGCTGTACGTTCTTCCTTCAAGTACAGCACGCTCTCCCCGTGAGAGCCCCTCAAGCAGCTCCAGCCGACGCTGCATAAACTCATAATCCTGAACATCGACCAGGTACGCGGATGGCTGGCCATGCTCGGTGATCAGCACCGGCTCTTTGGATAGATGCAGCTCTGCCAGGATCTTGGTGGCCTGGCGCTTCAGGTTGGTAACCAGCTCAACTTTCATGGGATTACCCTGGTTTGTTTGGTGGTGATACTATAGTGTCACTTCTTGGCAGGGGCAAGCCGGGCTGAGGCGTATGACCGGGCAGGCACTTTATTCATTTCCGACTGTGGCAAGTGGCAGTTCAGGTTGGCAGTCGGCAGTCGTCAGTTCGCAGTTGGCAGTTTGATACGGGAGATCCCGGATAAGGCTGCGCCTTTCCGGGATGACGGCTTTTTTTGCAACACCTGCGCTGAAGGCCTGGACCCATGTCCCGTAAAGCGCGCCGGGCAAATGCGGGTGGCTAGTGGTGCCAGGCCATGGATGGCCGCGTAAGCCGCCCGCGTTTGGCCGGGGACTCCCGCAGGGAGCGCGCGTCCGGGTGCACTTTCTTGCATACTTCTTTGTGCATCAAAGAAGTATGTCCGCCCCCGGCAGGGGGTGGATAATCATAAACCGCGCGATGCTGAAAACCACTGCCCCCCGGATAGCCTGCAGCTTCCGGCGTCGACGATGCCTGTTTCGCCTTGCCGGCCGTTTGGCAAAGGGGCCGTCACTTGAGGCACCGGCCGCCGCCATTTGACGCCAGTGACCCGCTGGCATAGGCTGGTGAGCCTTTTTGACAGTCGATTAAACCCTTTTGTCGTTTTACTGCCGGGCAAATCGGTTACAATCGGCGGGATTTTCTGGCCATTCATTCAATAACAACAGCAGAGGGATTGTTATGACAACACCCAAAATCGATGCACTGTATTCCGCTCATACCTATACCTTTGCCGGCAAGGATGTGCCGTGGCTGATCAAAAAGTGGGCGGACAAGACGCCGGACAAGGATTTCCTGATCTGGGAGCCGAAAGACGGCGCCGAAAAACGCTGGACCTACGGCCAGTTCTGGCTGGCGATGAACCAGGTGGCCAATGGCCTGATCGCTGCCGGCGTGAAAAAAGGCGACAAGGTGCTGATCCATGCCGAGAACTGCCCGGAAATGATGATTGCCTGGTATGCGTCGGCGATTGTCGGCTCGGTGGCGGTGACCACCAATACCCGCTGCATCGGTGACGAGCTGACCTATTTTGCCGAGCATTCCGAGGCGGTGGTGTGTATCACCCAGCCGAAGTTTATTGCCGAGATGGCAGCCAACGCCAAAACCATCAAGACCTTTTTTGTCACTGCCGATAACTCCGGTGAAGCGGCCAGCGATGAAGAAACAGCCGCTGCTGCTGCGCATGGCACGTTTGATTCATTGCTGCAGCATGGCGATGAAGCACCGATCCGCACACCGGAGCCCATGCTGCCGGTGGGCATCCAGTACACCTCCGGTACTACCTCGCGGCCCAAGGCGGTGGTGCATACCCATGCCAACGCACTGTGGGGCGGCATGATGGGCTCGGAAAACCTGGGCATCGACAGTTCGGATACCTATCTGTGTTTCCTGCCGTGTTTCCACGTCAACGCACAAAGCTGGACGTTCTGGACCATGAGCTGGGCCGGCGGCACCATTGTGTTGCAGCCAAAATTCAGCTCCAGCAAGTTCTGGGATATTTCCCTGAAACACCAGTGTACCCGCGCCTCGATGATTCCGTTCTGCTTCAAGGCGATCGGCGCGCAGCCGGTGCCGGAGCATTTCTACAAGAGCTGGTCTACCGGTGTGAAGCTGAACACCGTGGAAGCCCACTGGAAAGTGCGCACCTTTGCCACCTGGGGCATGACTGAAACCGTGACCCATGCCACCCGTTCCAACCTGGCCCATGATTGCCCGGAGATGAACATCGGCATGCCAACACCGGGCTACGAGTTTGCCGTGATTAACCCGGAAACCGGCGAGTACTGCCAGGTGGGCGAGAACGGTGACCTGTACATCCGTGGTGTGCGTGGCATTACCATCTTCTACGAGTACTACAAGAACCCGGAAGCGATGAAAAAATCCTTTACCGAGGACGGCTGGTTTGCCACCGGTGACCAGATTCGCCTGGGCGAGGATGGCTACCTGTACTTTGCCGACCGTGACAAGGATGTGCTGAAAGTCGGTGGTGAGAACGTCTCGGCCCGCCAGGTGGAAGAAGCCATTAACGCCGCAGCACCGTATATGTTTGCCGAGGTGGCCGTGGTGGCACAAAAACACGACATGCTGGACGAAGTGCCGGTGGTGTTTGCGATGAAAGGTGCCTACTGCGACAAATCCGAGGACGAGCTGAAACAGATTGTCTTCGATTATTGCGAAGCCAACCTGGCTGACTTCAAGCGGCCACGCAAGATTTATTTTGTTGACGAAATGCCACGCGCCACGCTGGAAAAAGTCGCCAAAAACAAGCTGCGTGAAATGGCCGACGAGCTGGCCGACCAGGAAAAAGCCGGCGCCTGACGCCAGCCTGCCAAAAAAAGCCAAGCACAGGCATTTGCCTGCCAGCCAAAGCCGGATGTATGATCATCCGGCTTTTTTTATATTCGAACGGGATAATGTTATGTGGGCAAAAGACTTTCTGGACCAGAAGGCGCGGTCGTTTTTTCGTGCTGTTGACAGCGTAGATAACCTGGTGGATGTGACGGATATTGATGAAGCCAGTGAGGAAGATGCGCTGCGGGCCGACATCAGCCATGCCTCGGTCAACCGTATCTGGTCAGCGGTAGAGGATTTATACCGCACCGGCATGTATCCCGGCGTGTCGTTTTGCCTGCGCCGGCATGGCAAAATCTTGCTCAATCGCGCCATCGGCCATGCCCGAGGTGTGCAGCCATCGGAAGGCCTGGCGGCACCGGTGCCGATGACCACCGATACCCCGGTTTGCCTGTATTCGGCATCCAAGGCGGTGATGGCGATGGCGGTGCACAAGCTGGCCGAGGAAGGCCATGTCAACCTGTTGGACCCGGTGTCGTTTTACCTGCCGGCCTTTGGCCGCAACGGCAAAAAGAATATCTCCATCTACCAGATGCTGTCGCATCGCGGCGGCTTCCCGATGATTGAAGGTGATGTGCCGATGGAGGTGATGTTTGACCGTGACCGGGTGCTGGAGATTATCTACGACATGGAGGCGATCTGCCCGGAAGGGCGGGTGCAGGCCTACCATGCCGTGACCAGTGGTTTTATTGCCGACGAGCTGGTGCGGGTAACCACCGGCAAAACCATCCAGCAATACCTGCATGCCAAATTTGCCGCGCCGATGGGCATGGACAACTTCACCTTTGGTGTACACGGCGACCAACAGCAGCAGGTGGCACGCAATTATGTTACCGGCATGAAAAACGGCAAGCTGATCGAGGGCGTGCTGTCAAAAGCATTCGGGGTGTCGATTGATACCGCTACCGAGCTGAGCAACAGCGCGGAGTTTATGCAGGCGATTGTGCCATCGGCCAACCTGTATGCCACCGCCGAGGAAATGTCGCGCTTCTACCAGATGCTGATTGATGCCGGCCTGTACAACGACCAGAAAATCCTTGACCCGGTGACCATCCAGAAAGCCACCCGCGAGGCCAGCGGCGTGCGCCTCGACAAGGGGGTGTTTTTGCCGCTGCGTTTCAGTGCCGGCTTTATGCTGGGCGGCAAGCCGCTGGGCATGTACGGGCTGAACACCCATCATGCCTTTGGCCACCTGGGCTTTTCCAATATTTTCTGCTGGGGTGATCCAGAGCGGGATATTTCCGTGGCCTTGCTGACTACCGGCAAACCGATTATCGGCAACCACCTGCTGGCCTTGCCGAAGCTGATGTATACCATCAGCCGCGAATGTGCACCGTGTGAGAACATGGCCGACTGATTGCCAACCTCAGCACAGGGAGAGGGCTTATGCCAGAGCAGCAATGGATACTCGATACCATCAGCAGGCTGAACAGCGAGGGCTCGCCACATTCCATTGCTGAAGCCCTGCAGCAGCTGGCAGAAAAACTGGGGCTTGACCGCTGCATCCTGCGTTACCGTGAGGGCGGCAGTGATGTATTCCGGGTGATTGCCGAGCATCAGTCGCCCGAGCTGCTGCCGATAGATACCCTGGAGCCGGAAATGGATTCGGCCGCCAGCCTGGCGCTGGTGCAGCAGCTGTTGCAGAACGGCCATGTGGATGTCGAGGATGTCTGCTGCGAGGCCGGTTTCAGCGACGAGGAGGTGGCCAGGGCGATGGACTGGGGCTGCCGGTCACTGCTGTTTTTGCCGCTGCGTTACCAGAATGCCATCAATGGCATGATTATCGCCATCCAGGCATTTGCCCCGCGCCAGTGGTCAGCGAGTGACCGTTTTGTGGTTCAGCTGATCGGTGAGACGGCGCTGTCGGTATGGCTGCGTGACCGCTCCATGCAGGCACTGTATGACAGCCGCCAGCAGTACCGCTGGGCGGTGGAAGTGTCCAATGATGCGCTGTTTGAATGGCATATCCAGCGTAATACCATCAGCCACAGCCCGCGTTTTTTCCAGATCCTGGCGCGGCCGTTTGTTGACAGCATGACCGTGCCAGAGCTGATTGCCTGGGTGCATCCCGATGATGTCGAGCTGCTGCAGGACAAGATGCGTGATGCGGCAGCCGGTGAACTGCTGAAAACCCGCTTTGAGCTGCGCATGATCGACAGCAACGAGGAGGTGGTCTGGCTGATGGTGGGCGCGGCGGTGGTGGCCCATGATGAGGATGGCCGGCCGCTGCGGGCGGTGGGCACCCTCAGTGACATCACCACCTTTAAAAAGACCCTGCAACACCTGGAACTGCTGCGCCAGGATGCCGAACGTGCCAACCTGGCAAAAAGCGAATTCCTGGCCCGCATGAGCCATGAGGTGCGCACACCACTGAATGCGATTACCGGCATGTTGCACCTGCTGGAAGACAGCCCGCTGGATGAGGCACAGCAGGCCAGGCTGGCGATCATGCAGGATGCCAGTCGCCAGCTGCTGGGGGTGCTGAACGATATCCTGGATCTGTCGCGTATCGAATCCGGCAAGCTGCAGCTGGAGCAGATTCCCTTTGACCTGGACCAGCTGGTGCAGCAGCGGGTGGCGATGTTTGCCGCCCAGGCCAGCGACAAGGGGGTGGAGTTGCTGGTGTCGTTTGATACCACACTGCCGGCTCAGGTACAGGGTGACCCGGGGCGCTTGTCGCAGGTGCTCGGCAACCTGCTGTCCAATGCGCTGAAGTTCACCAGTGTTGGCCAGGTGGTGTTGTCGGTGCGTCGCCGGGCGTTGCAGCGCGGATGCCTGACGCTGGAGTTCGAGATCAGTGATACCGGCGTTGGCATGACGGCCGAGCAGCTGGACCGGCTGTTCAACCCGTTTGTCCAGGCCGAGCTGCATATTGCCCGTCAATACGGCGGCAGTGGCCTGGGCCTGTCCATCTGCAAAAGCCTGGTGGAGTTGATGGGCGGCCATATCCTGGCGCGCAGCACCGAGGGGCAGGGCAGCCAGTTTTTGTTCACCCTGCAGCTGGCCTGTGAGCAGGCACAACCACCGGCTCTGGCGCCTGATGCGCCATTGCAGGGCCGCCAGCTGGTGTTATGCCGCAGTCCGGTTGCCGCTGCCATCTACCAGAACCTGTTTGCCGGCCTGGGCATGGATTGCCTGGCCTTGCCGGCGGCACTCTCCTACCGCCAGTTAAGCCAGTGCCTGCAGGCCTTGCCGCCGGCTGCCAGGCTGTGGCTGGATGCCGGCTTTGCGGCCGAGGAGCTGGAGCTGCTGGAACGTGAACTGGGCGACAGCCCGCTGCCGCTGGTGTTGTTGCCGCAGATTCTGGACGGCAGTCTGCGTAACGTGCTGGAGCGCCACCCGGGCTGGCGTTACCTGGCGCAGCCATTGACACCGGCACGCCTGCGCCAGTTTTTGTGGCCGCAGCCGGCGCTGGCAGGCCAGGCACGTTTTGCCCTGTCAGCCAGCGATCGCCAGCGGCTGGCACAGTTGCGGGTGTTGCTGGTGGAGGATAACCCGGTCAACCGCATGGTGGCCGAAGGTTTGCTGTCCCGCTACGGCATTCATACGGTGAGTTGTGAACATGGCAAGCAGGCACTGGATGAAATCTGGCGCCAGCCGGCCGGTTATTTCCAGGCGGTGCTGATGGACCTGGAAATGCCGGTGATGGACGGTTTTACCGCGACCCGGCAGATCCGCCAGATGGACAAGGCACGTCATTTGCCGGTGATTGCGATGACCGCCAATACCCTGACGGTGGATGTACAGCGTTGCCAGCAGGCCGGCATGTACCGGCATATCGGCAAGCCGATTGATCCGCAGCAGCTGGTCAGCTGCCTGTTGTCGCTGCCGGAGTGATGTCGCGGCCACCCTGTTCCAGCAGCGGCTCCAGCGCCAGGGCGCCGATCCGGCTGCGGATCGGACGCAACTGCTGCTGGCGCTGCAGCTCTGCGGCCAGCGCCTGCTGCATCAGCGCCGGATCGCGCAGGGTCTTGACGGCGTCGAAAAACAGCCAGGCATCGGCGTAGTGCACGCGCAGGTAAACCAGCCACTGCTTGATCAGGCTGGTGATATGGCGTGCATCACAACAATGGTGCAGCTGCTGCAGGTAATAAAGCAATAACAGGCAGATCTCGCCCCAGTGCAGCGACGGCGCATCATGGCCGCGTGCCAGCAATGCCAGGTCCGGGCAGGCGATCAGCCCGCGGCCCAGCATGATACGCCGGCTGCCGCTTTCGTCCATGCAGCGCTGCAGGTCATCCAGGGTCCAGATTTCGCCGTTGGCAATCACCGGAATGGCCAGGCGGGCCGTGATTTTGCCGATCTCCGGCCAGTATGCCGGCGGCTGGTAGCCTTCGGTCTTGGTGCGTGCGTGGATGGCAATTTCGTCGACACCGGCAGCCTGCAGCGCCTCGGCATTGTCCAGCGCCCTGGACTTGTCGGCATAACCCAGGCGCATTTTGGCGCTCAGCGGGATGCCGGCGGGCAGCGCATCACGCACGGCGCGGGCAATGGCATACAGCCGTTCGGGATCCTGCAGCAGCACCGCACCGCCGCCGTGATTATTCACCGAACGTGCCGGGCAGCCGAAGTTGAGGTCAATGCCGATGGCACCCAGCTCTGCGGCTGCGGCGGCATTGGCCGCCATCATGGCAGGGTCGTCGCCGAGCAGCTGCAGGTAAACCGGTACATTGTAGCGGGTGTGTGAGCCGTGCTGCAGTTCCGGGCAATAAC
>DATCSZ010000093.1:0-1059 GCA_036568205.1 Pseudomonadales bacterium | reverse complement strand
CCCTGATATTCCGCAAACTCAAGCAGCTGGAGGACATGATCCCGGTGTCGGCGGTGGAACCGGAGATGCTGGACCAGGGCTGGCAGTTTGCCCGCCGAGATGGCGCCAGCAGCGAGCCCCTGTACGGGTTCGATTATCTGCACCAGCTGTACACCCTGGCGGACCCCCAGGTGACGACCCAGGTGACCGTGCCGCTGCTGTGGGACAAGCAGCAGCAGACCGTGGTGAATAACGAATCCGCGGAAATCATTCGCATGTTCAACCAGGCCTTCAATCAGCTCAGCGGAAATACCGACGACTATTATCCGCCAGCGCTACGCCAGGATATCGACGCCATCAACCGGTTTGTCTATGACAATATCAACAACGGCGTCTATCGCTGCGGTTTTGCCACCAGCCAGCAGGCTTATGAAAAGGCTTTCCACCGCCTGTTCCAGGCGCTGGATGAGGTCGAGCAACGGCTGCAGCGGCAGCGTTACCTGGTGGGTGATCGTCTCACCGAGGCGGACTGGCGGCTATTTACCACGCTGCTGCGGTTCGATGCGGTGTATGTGGGCCATTTCAAATGCAACCTGCGACGCATCGCGGATTACCCGAACCTGTACAATTACCTGAAAGAGCTGTACCAGGTGCCGGGCATTGCGGATACAGTGCACTTCGATCACATCAAGCAGCATTATTATTACAGCCATACCAGCATCAATCCCACCCAGATCGTGCCCCTGGGACCGGAAATAAAGCTGGACGAGCCCCATGACCGGGAGCGGCTATAAAGACTGCTTCACGGTGCTGCTGCCGGCAACTATAATCCCCAAAACATCAGGGGATTCGTTATCGCTAGCCAGAAAAACTCCAATGGCACCATTGCCGCCATCGATCTGGGCTCCAACAGCTTTCACATGGTGGTGGCGGAAGAACGCCAGGGCCAGCTGTTCATTGTCGATCGCATTCGCGACATGGTCCGTCTGGCGGCGGGGCTGGATGCCACTGGCAAGCTGTCCCCGGCAGTGGCACAGACCGCACTGGACTGTCTGCAGCGCTTTGGTCAGCGGCTGCGTG
>DATCSZ010000092.1:0-3521 GCA_036568205.1 Pseudomonadales bacterium | reverse complement strand
GCCACCGCCGGTCATCGGCATGCCGTCAATCAGCACCGCCACCCGGTCACCGTACATGCCACGAAACTGGGCAATACTGGTTAACGGGCCATTATTGTTGGCATTGGCGCCGGGCAGCTTGTCGAGCAGCTTGCCGCTGTCCGGGCTGGCAGCACGGCCGGCATCAATGGCCAGCTGGCCGGCATGGCCGGTGCCAATCACCTCCAGCTCTTCCAACGGGTGGTCAGCGCGGACGGCCGTGGCAGCCAGCAACAGGGAAACAGCAGAAACAGCAGAAACGGTTTTTTTCATCAACAGGCACCCCGACATTTTCAAGGCGCACATGATAGACATCCGCCGGGCAAAAAAAATGTGACAAATTGTCGCAGCAGGCCGGTATTCAGCCTGCCAGGCGGATTTGTGCCTCGCAGTGATGTACCGCGCCATCCGGCTGCAGCCGGCTGGTATAAAGCCCTACCCGGTCAAAACGCAGGCGGGTCGCCGGCAATGACCATTGCAGTGACAGCGCCGGCCGCAGGCGGGCCAGCGTGACATGCGGGCGAAACGGCTGGCCGGCCAGCGGCAGGCCACAATCGACAACAGCTGCCTTCACGGCCTGTTGCAGGGCCAGCAGCGCCGGGCAAGGCGGCAAAGTCGCGGCCACGATACGGCCGGGCGACGCGGGAAACGCCTGCAGCGCAGACACCGCCACCTCAACAGCCGGCAGGCCAGCCAGCCGGGTATCCAGCGCGGCAGCCAGCAATGGCAGTCTGTCAACCGCCACGTCATCAAGAAACAGCAGGGTCAGGTGCAGCGAATCGGCACGGTAGAAACGCAGGCGCTCACAAGCCTGGCCGGCCAGCGCAGCGCGTGCGCCGGCCAGCAAGGCAGCGGCTGCCGGCCCGGCTAGCGGCAGGGCAATAAAACTGCGGGCAGTGTCTGCCATGCGTCATCAGAAAAACAGCTGGCGCAACTGCGCACCCGGATCATCAGCGCGCATAAACGCCTCGCCAACCAGGAATGCATTCACCCCGTGTTCACGCATTGCCGCCACATCATCACGGCTGTGGATGCCGCTTTCGGTTACCACCAGCACATGCCCCGGTATCTGCCCCAGCAGATCAAAGGTGTTAGACAGGCTCACCTCGAAGGTATGCAGGTTGCGGTTGTTGATACCGACCATATCCAGCCCCAGCGCCAGCGCAATCGCCAGCTCTTCGGCACCATGCACTTCTACCAGCACGTCCATGCCCAGTTCGCGCGCCAGCTGGTACAACGCGCCTAACCTGGCGGTATCGTGCACAAAGGCGGCGACAATCAGCAAAATGCAGTCGGCACCGATGGCACGGGCCTCCAGCACCTGGTATTCATCAATAATAAAATCCTTGCGGATGACCGGCAGTGTGCAGGCTGCCCGTGCGGCCTTCAGGTAATCCTCATGGCCCTGGAAAAAATCACGGTCGGTCAGCACCGACAGGCAGGCGGCACCACCGTGCTGGTAGCTGGCGGCAATCTCGGCCGGCACAAAATGCTCACGGATTACGCCCTTGCTGGGCGAGGCTTTCTTGATTTCGGCAATCACCGCCGGCTGGCCCTGCGCCAGCCGGTTTTTTAACGCCTGGACAAAGCCGCGCGGGCGGTCGGCGACGGCGGCCTGCGCCTGCAGCGCAGCAACAGTGACCTGCGCACTGCGCTCGGCCACTTCCTGTCGCTTGCGGTCCAGTATGCGGGTCAACACGGTTGGAATGCTCATCAGGATGTCACCGCCACCATACGGGTGTATTCAATAAACTCGTTGAATTTTTCCTGTGCCTGGCCGGTGGCCATGATGTCCTGTGCCAGTGTCACTCCCTGGGCCAGGCTGTTAGCCAGGTCGGCGGCGTAAATCGCCGCACCGGCATTCAGCGCCAGCATCTGGCCGGCAGCACTGTCGACATCACGGTAGGCCTGTTTGATCAGGCCCAGGCTTTCCTGTGCCGAGCTGACTTTCAGCGCATCAAGGCTGTGGCGTTGCAGGCCAAACTGCTCCGGGGTGATGGTGTATTCACTGATCACGCCGTCTTTCAGCTCGGCCACCTGTGACGGGGCAGCAACCGACAGCTCGTCCAGGCCATCATCGGAATGCACCACCAGCACATGCCGGCTGCCCAGTTTCTGCAGCACCTCGGCCAGCGGCCGCAGCCACTGTTTGTCATACACACCCAGCACCTGGTGGCGGCTGCCGGCCGGATTGGTCAACGGCCCCAGCACATTGAACAGCGTGCGGATGGCAATTTCGCGGCGCGGGCCTATCGCATGTTTCATCGCGCCATGGTGTTTGACGGCAAACATAAAGCCGACACCGATCTGGTCAATCGCCCGCGCCACCTGCTCGGCGTTCAGCTCCAGGCTGGCACCGGCCGCTTCCAGCAAATCGGCACTGCCACAGGTGCTGGTGACCGAACGGTTGCCGTGCTTGGCCACCTTGCCACCGGCTGCGGCAACAATAAAGGCCGATGCCGTCGATACATTAAACAGGCTGGAGCCGTCACCGCCGGTGCCACAGGTATCCACCGTGGCCGGTGATGTCACCGGCACGCTGATCGACAAATCACGCATCACCGCGGCTGCAGCGGCAATCTCGTCAACGGTTTCGCCTTTCATGCGCAGCGCTACCAGGAAGGCAGCAATCTGCGCATCGGTGGCATTGCCGGTCATGATCGCCGTCATCGCCTTGCGCATGGTATCGGCGCTCAGGTCACGCCGCTCAACCAGCTGCGCAATCACGGTCTGTATCTTCATCAAACAATCCTTCTGAGAGGGACGATTATCCGCCACACCGGTGGCGGCCTGCTTATACCGTCATATCAAGAAAATTCTGCAGCAGCTGGTGGCCGTGCCGGGTCAGGATCGATTCCGGGTGGAACTGCACACCCTCGACGGCCAGCGTGCGATGGCGCACCCCCATGATCTCGTCGATGCTGCCATCGTCGTGTTGCGTCCAGGCGGTCATCTCCAGGCAATCCGGCAGGCTGTCACGCGCAATCACCAGTGAATGGTAGCGGGTTGCATCAAACGGGCTGGGCAGGCCGGCAAACACCCCCTGGCCGTTGTGGTGAATCGGTGACACCTTGCCATGCATCACCTGGCGGGCACGCACAACCTGCCCGCCATACACCTGGCCGATACTCTGGTGGCCAAGGCAAATGCCCAGCACCGGGATACGGCCGGCAAAATGGCGGATGGCCGCCATCGAAATGCCCGCCTCGTTCGGTGTGCAGGGGCCGGGGGAAATCACCAGATGCGCCGGGTTCAGTGCGGCAATCGCGTCAACCGTAATCTCGTCATTACGGAACACCCGCACATCGGCATCCAGCTCGGCCAGGTACTGCACCACGTTGTAGGTAAACGAATCGTAGTTATCAATCATGACCAGCATGGCACTGTCCTGCGGGGCGGCGTCAACAAGAAAAGCCGGCATTATGCCATTATTCAGCGGGTACAGAAAGCTGGCTGGCCGGCAACACCCGGCTGCTGGCACGCTGCACCAGCCACAACACCGG
>DATCSZ010000091.1:0-1681 GCA_036568205.1 Pseudomonadales bacterium | reverse complement strand
GGCGAGCTGTGAAACGCGCCTTCTGGTGCGGGCTTGATGGTTGACGTTGCAACAGTGCGATGGCCCGCTGCTGGGTGGCAATGGCCTGCTGGAACTGGCCGGTTTCGGCAAATGCCGCGGCCAGCGTATCCAGCAGGTTGGGGTTGTCGCGCCGATTATCGGCCAGCAGTTGCTGCATGATGGATAATGCCCGTTGACCATCGCGCGCCGATTCCTGGGGGCAGGTGGCAAGGACCCAGGCCAGGTTGCTCTGGGCCTGCGGGAATATATCACTTTTTTCATTAACGCTGGAAAACCAGTGTTCGGCTGTCTGGCAGTCCATGTTGACACCGGTGCCGCTCAGGTACAGCAGGCCCAGCTGGTTTTGCGACGGTCCGTGGTTCTGCGCTGCGGCTTTCTGTAACCAGTGCAGGGCCAGCTGATCGTTCCTGTCGACACCACGTCCGGACATATACATCCTGGCCAGGGTGTACTGGGCGCCGGCACGTCCGGCATTGGCCAGCCGGATTACCAGCTGCAGGTCGTTGGGGGTGTATTTTTCGGCGCTGCTGGCGGTTGCCGGCTGCAGCGCACACAGGTATGCCACGATTGCGCAAATCAGGCAGGCATATGAGTGTGTTTGGAATGGGCGCGCCATGTTGACCTCTCCTTGCTTATCCCTGGTCAAAATACTGTCCAGCTATTAAAGTTTAGCCTACAGGTGCTTAATTTCAAACCCTGTTAGCACTGGCAGTGGGCGCAATAGAAACTGGAACGTTGCTGTTGACGAATCTGCTTTATGGGTAGCCGGCATTGTCGGCAGGGCATGCCGGCGCGGCCGTAGACATTGAGGGTTTGCTGGAAATAGCCGGGTTTGCCGTCTTCCCCGGTAAAGTCGCGGAGTGTGGTGCCGCCCTGTTCGATGGCCCTGGCCAGCACGTCCCTGATACATTCGGCCAGTAATCGATAACGTGCAAGCGAAATGCGGGAGGCGGAGCGTTTTGGATTGATGCCGGCCAGGAACAGTGCTTCGCTGGCGTAGATGTTGCCCACGCCAACCACCACATGGCTGTTCATGATAAAGCTTTTAATGGACACTTTTCGGCCCCGTGCCAGTTGTTGCAGGTAATCACCGTTAAATGCATCCGATAAGGGTTCCGGCCCCAGCTCTTTGATCAGCTTGTGCCGCTCCACCGGTCGGCTGGTCCAGAGTACGGCGCCAAAGCGTCGCGGGTCACGCAGGCGCAGAATTTTATGGTTGCCGAATACGATATCAACATGGTCATGTTTCTGGTGTGGCGTATTCTCATCGAGTATGCGCAGGCTGCCGGACATGCCCAGGTGAATAATAAGAGTGCCCAGTTCCGTTCCCAGCAACAGGTATTTGGCACGACGTTCCACACTGTTAATGCGTTGACCCGGTAGCAGGCTTTTTATTTTTGTCGGTATCGGCCAGCGCAGCTGTTTCTGGCGTAGCTGCACTGCTGTCACCTGCTGGTGCAGAATATGGGGTTCTATACCTCGGCGGCTGGTCTCGACTTCCGGTAACTCAGGCATGGTCGCGGGGTTTCCCGGTTTCTGGTGCGGGCAGTTTGAACAGGCGATCGTTAAAGTTTTTATCGAAATGGTATTCGATGCCCAGTTGTGGACGGCCCAGTATCAGCCAGGGTGAGCGATCGGAAATGACCAGTTGTATCACCGT
>DATCSZ010000090.1:0-17365 GCA_036568205.1 Pseudomonadales bacterium | reverse complement strand
TGTAGCGTCAGTCGCCGGCCGGCCGTTTCAGAACCAGCGTGCTGATCTTGTATTCCGCCACCAGCTCACCGCGCTGGTTATAAACCCGGTTCAGCGCGGTGATAATGCCGCGATCGGGTTTGCTGCGCGATTCACGCTTGTCGACCAGCTCGGACGTCATCGACAGCGTATCGCCGGCCAGCACCGGTTGTGGAAAACGCACATCGGTCCAGCCAAGCCCGGCAATGGCAGCGACCGGCTCGTCCATCAGCCGGTGGCTGAGGCGGATGCCAATGGCAATGGTATGCAGGCCGGACGCAAACAAGGCACCGACCGGTGTCTGGCTGGCGGCCTGTTCATCGAGGTGGAACGGCATCGGGTCCCACTGGCTGGCAAAATCCCTGATTTCTTCAGCGCTGACGGTATGGCGCGCATCACAGGATTGAATGACACCGGTTTGCAGGTCGTCGAAAAATTGCATGGTTTTTTCCTTGTCGGCTGAAGCCGCATCATAACAGCCGGCCTGGCTTGCCAGAAGCACTGGCCTGTCAGCCGCCATGCGCTACAATGACGGGCTTGCGGCAATAAAACAAAAGTATCCGATGAAAAATACACTCAAATCGCTGTTGACCGCGCTGTTATCGCCGGTCAGCGCTTTCCCGACAGAAAGAACCCGTGCCACGGATGTGCAGGACCTGGTGCGCCGTCTTCATCCTGTGGCAAGTGGCCATGCGCTGATCCGGCTGGGGCCGGCCGGGGACGGGGGCTATCTGGTGCCGGATGACCTGGATGGCATTGCTGCCTGTTTCTCGCCGGGAGTGAGCCGGGTGTCAGGCTTTGAAAAAGACTGTGCCAGTCGTGGCATGGATGCCTATATGGCGGACAAGTCGGTGGATGGGCCGGCCGATGCACACCCGCGCTTTCACTTCCGGAAAAAGTTTCTTGGTGCCACCAGTAACAATGACTATATGCGCCTTGATGACTGGGTAGCGGAGTCAGTGGCGGATAACGCGGCGGATCTTATGCTGCAAATGGACATTGAGGGCTTTGAATACGAGGTGTTGTTATCCGCAACACCGGCCTTGCTGCAACGTTTCCGGGTGATTGTGATTGAGTTTCACCAGCTGGACCAGCTGTGGAACCGGCCCTGGTTTTCGCTGGCCAGCCGGGTTTTTGACAGCTTGCTGGAAACCCATGCCTGTGTGCATATCCACCCGAATAACTGCCGGCCTGCACGGGTCACTGGCGGCCTGGCTATCCCGCCAATGATGGAATTCTCGTTTCTGCGCCGTGACCGCCTTGGCCCGGATTGCCGGCTGCGTACGGATTTTCCGCATCCGCTGGATGTGGACAATACCCGCGACAGGTCGCTGGCATTGCCATCGTGCTGGTATGGTGGCCACTGAGCAGCTGGCGCCACTGGTGTGGCAGCAGCTGGCGATGATACCGGCCGGCCGGGTTGCCAGCTATGGCCAGATTGCAGACCTGTGTGGTTATCCGGGTTATGCGCGCCTGGTTGGCGCCATCCTGGCCAGCTTGCCGGCAGACAGCAGCCTGCCGTGGCACCGGGTGGTGAATGCCCGGGGTTGTATTGTGTTGCCGGCGGCGGCTGATGGCGTCAGTGAACAGCAAAAACGGCTGGCATCTGAAGGGGTGGCATGTCGTAACGGGCGTGTCGACCTGGCGGCCTGCCAGTGGCACCCGGGTGATTGAGCGGGCGCTGCCGCGTTACGGTTTCTGGCTTGTCAGTGAGCCATCCAGCAACATACGAAAAGCCTGCATATTGCGGCTCTGGTCCCTGTTGTCGACCCGCAGGCCGTAGGTGGACAGCCCCAGCATGCAGGCAAACAGCATCATCTCGATATTTTTTTCCGGTATCGCCCGGCTCAGCTCGCCTTGCTGGCGCGCGGCATGAATCAGCCGGCGCAGGATTTTTTCGGTCGGGCTTTCCCGGCTTTCCACCACCGCCGCCAGTTCCGGGTTGCGGCTGATCTCCGAGCGCATGTGGCCAAAAAAGAAGGTCAGCCCGCTGTATTTGCCATACATGCGGATGTTCAGGTCCAGCAATGCACAGATCGCCTGCAGCGGCGAGTCAATATCACGGATGGTATTTTCATAAATGGCCGCCACGTAATGCTCGGCCTCTTCCAGCACGGCACAGTAGATATCCACCTTGGCCGGAAAATAATTGTACAGTGCCGAGGCGGTAATGCCGGCCTCGCTGGCAATCATGCGGTTGGTGGCATTGGCATAGCCGTGGTGTGAGAAACAATCACGGGCAGCAGCCAGTATGCGCCGGCGGGTTTGCTGGCCGTCGGCGTCCACCGGGCGGCCACGGGTGCCGGTGGTGGTGTTTTTTTTGGCAGGCATGGCGTGTGTCTCCACAGCAATTGGCTGGTTTTGTCAGTGAATTTTGGCCGCTTCGGACTATGAAGTGATCGACTGATCATATACTATATGACCGGCTGATTATATAAAAGCACTGGCCAATGATAAAGGTCGTGGAGGTTGCTGATGAATATTCCTGTCACCCCGCTGGATGCGCCGGTTGCCGCCAGCAGCCGTTTTGCCCGTGGCTGGCACTGCCTGGGGCTTTCCCGTCATTTTGGTGATACACCAAAAAGCCTGGATTATTTTGGCACCCGGCTGGTTGCCTTCCGTGGCGCGGATTACAAGGTGCATATCCTCGATGCCTTCTGCCCGCATATGGGCGCAGACATGGCATTGGGGGTGGTGAAAGGCAATCACCTGGTATGCCCGTTCCACCGCTGGGAGTGGGGTACGGACGGTATCTGCAAAAAGATTCCGTATGCGAAAAACATCCCGGACAAGGCACGCATCAAATCCTGGCCAACGCTGGAGAAAAACGGCCTGCTGTATGTCTGGCATGATGCCGAGGGCAATGCGCCGATAGCGGAACAGATGATCCCGGACATGCCGGAATATTATTCCGAAGACTGGTCGGACTGGCACATGAACACCATCCGGGTGAACAACAACAACCGCGAGCTGATCGATAACATGGCCGACATGGGCCATTTTGCGCCGGTGCACAATGCCAACCCGAAGCTGTTCCGCAATATTGTCGAGGGCCATACCTTTACCCAGATCATGGAGGGGCGACCGGAAGACAGTGATACTGCCGAGTCGATGACCAGTATTGCTACCTATCATGGCCCGGCGGTGATGATGACGCAGATGGCGGTGACGCTGGTTGGCGGCATGGTGATGGAATCACGCCTGCTGGTGGCCAATGTGCCGGTGAATGACAACTGCTTTGACCTGCATTTCGGGCTGGTTTTCAAGCGTTTTCCCGAGTTGCCGCGTGACCTGTCCGATTACATTATCCAGAAGCATGTCGATTCCACTACCCAGGGTTTTATGGATGATGTGGCGATCTGGCACAACAAGATCCGGGTGGACAATCCGGTACTGTGTGACGGCGACGGGCCAATCAACAAGCTGCGCCAGTGGTACCGGCAGTTTTACCTGGATGTGGAGGCGGTTGGCGACAAGTGGAAAGAGCGCAAGGAGTACCAAACCCATATTCACAATAACGATTGATATATGTCAGAGACAATGCAGTGGGATCATGAAGTTGATGTGCTGGTGGCAGGCTCCGGCAATGGCGCGCTGACGGCAGCGATTTGCTGTGCGGATTTTTCTGCGGCGAAAAACGGCAGGCCGGATGATATCCTGGTCATCGAGAAAAGTGACAGGATCGGCGGCACCAGTGCCATCTCCGGTGGCGGTGTATGGGTGCCGAATAACCGTTATGCAAAGGCGGCTGGTGCATCTGACAGTTTCGATGAGGCGTACACGTATCTGGATCACACCATCCCCGCCGACAGTGTGCCGCGCCAGATGCTGGAAACCTATCTGCGCGAGGCGCCGCGCATGATTGACTACCTGCATGACAACACCCGTGTGCGTTACCGTTCGCTGGCCAAGTACCCGGATTACTTCAGCCATTTGCCGGGAGCCAAAAACGGCCATCGCTCGATGGAGCCCGAGCCGGTCAACTGGTCGGCGCTGGGGCCGGATATGGATGCCATGCGTGGTGATGGTGCGATGTACCTGAATCACCGCATCGCCGTGACCCAGGCCGAGGGCAAAATCCTGCTGGAAGACAGGACATTCCGCCGTACCGCGTTATTGCTGCGGCTGTTTGCCGGCTACTACCTGGATATTCCCTGGCTGTTGCGACGCAAGGGTTTTTCCCGCCGTACCACCGGCGGCGGTGCCGGGGTTATCCGGCTGTTGCTGTCGTTGCGTGATCGCGGCATACCGCTGTGGTGCAATAGCGCGCTGGACGAACTGGTCGAAGACAATGGCCGGGTGGTCGGTGCCATTGTGATCAGGGATGGCCAGCGGCTGGCCATTCGTGCGCGCAAGGCGGTGATGCTGGGCGCCGGCGGTTTTGAACACAACCAGGCGATGCGCGAACGCTACCTGCCGGCACCGACCAACAGTGAATGGAGTGCCGGTTGCAAAAGCAATACCGGCGACAGCATTCGTGCCGCTGAAGCGATCGGTGCCGAACTGGCACTGATGGACAATGCCTGGTGGTGTACCACCAAAACCATGCCCAACCGGCCCTATCCGTTCCTGGCGATTGTCAACAAATCACTGCCGGGATCGATGGTAGTGAACATGCGCGGCCAGCGCTTTGCCAATGAATCGCAGAACTACATGAGCTTCCTGAAAGAAACCTTTGCCCAGTACCAGGCCGGTGTACCCTGTGTGCCGCAGTACATGATATTCGACCACGATTTTCGCCGCCGCCGCAGTGTCTGGCCATGGGCATTGCCGGAGCCGATGATTCCGCAAGCCTATTTTGACCAGCGTGTGATTGCCAAAGGCAACACCGTGGCCGAACTGGCCGGCAAGCTGGGCATGGATGCTGCCGGGCTGGAGCAAACGGTAGAACGTTTCAACGGCTTTTGTGACAGCGGTGTGGATGAGGATTTTCGTCGCGGCGAGGCCGCCTACGACCGCTATTACGGCGATGAAAGCTTCAAGCCCAACCCATGTCTCGGCAAGATACGCACGCCGCCGTTTTATGCCGTCAGGCTCAACCCCGGCGATTTTGGTACCCAGGGTGGCATGGCCATTACGCCAAATGCCCAGGTAAAACACCGTGACGGTGGTGTGATTGACGGCCTGTATGCCTTCGGCAACAATGCGGCAGCGGTATTGCCGGCCTATCCGGGGCCGGGCAGCACGCTGGGGCCGGCGATGACATTTGCCTGGCAGGCAGCACGCCATCTTTATGACAGTAACAAGGCGTTAGAGGAATCCTGATGCAGAACAATATCGACACACTGCCACGCATGGCCGATGGCAGCATCCGTTATCCGCGTGGCTGGTTTATCATTGGCGGCAGCGAGGATTACCCGCAGGGCGAAGTCAAACCCATCAAATACTTTGGCCGCGAGATGGTGGCATTTCGCGGTGAAAGCGGCCAGATGATTGTGCTGGATGCCTACTGCCCGCATATGGGCGCGCACCTCGGTCATGGTGGCAAGGTGGAAGGCGACACCGTGCGCTGCCCGTTTCATGCCTGGCGCTTTGACGCCAGTGGCCAGTGTGTGGAAATCCCCTATGCCAAAAAAATCCCCGAACGTGGCTGCACCCGCAGCTGGGAAACCCGCGAGATCAGCGGGCTGGTGTTTATCTGGCATGATCCGCAGGGCCAGGCGCCGGACTATGAAATACCGGCAATGGACGAATTCGGCAAGGAAGGCTGGACCGGCTGGAACCTGAACCGGCTGGAAATAAAGACCCATCCGCGCGAGATCATCGAAAACGTCGCCGATTCTGCCCACTTTATTTATGTACACCAGGTGCTGGAGCTGTTCGATTTCCAGAATATTTTTGATGGCCATACCGTTACCCAGCTGATGCATGGACGGGGAGTGTCCGGCGAGCTGAAAACCCGCGCCACCTATTATGGCCCGGCCTTCCAGTACACCTGGATGAGCTCGATTGTTGAGTCGCGGCTGGTGAATACCAATACACCAGTAGATGAAAACACCGTGCACCTGTGGTTTGGCGTGATGATCCAGGTGGGTGATTTTACCGATGACGATATCGCCAAGGTGAATGCCTCACTGGAGTCGGTAGGCCTGAAAGACCAGTTTGAACTGACCCCGGACAACCTGCTGATGGTGCAGGAGGCGATTATCGCGTCCACCCGCCAGGGCTATTATGACGATGTAAAAATCTGGGAGCACAAGCTGTACCGGACCGACCCGGTATTGTGTGACGGTGACGGGCCACTGAACAAGCTGCGCAAGTGGTATCAGCAGTTTTATAGGGATCGCTGACGGTGTGCGGGGCAGGGCAATAAAAAAAGGGCAGGCCATGCGGCCTGCCCTTTATCGTTTGGCACAAGGCTTACAGTGCGACGATGTTTTCCGCCTGTGGGCCTTTGGCGCCCTGGGTCACGGTAAACTCGACACGCTGGCCTTCAGCCAGGGTCTTGAAGCCGGTGCTGGCGATGGCGCTGAAGTGGGCAAACACGTCCGGGCCGGACTGCTGCTCAATAAAGCCGAAGCCTTTTGCTTCGTTGAACCATTTAACGGTGCCAGTGGTTTTGTTAGACATAATACTATCCTGATAAATCAATTAAGTGTGTCCGCAACGATAGGCTGCAAGACGTTGATAGCCGAGGGTGCAGGCAGTGACTTTAAAAACTTCAGGACGAGGAATTACGAATAAAACGACGAAATGGAGATGTAAAATGCGCCGGTGCTCAGGCTGGAGTGCACAATAGGGCTTTGCCGGCAGGCTGTCAATGCTTATTGCTGTTATTTGTCCGGCGGTGATTTTTCGCCGACCACCGGTCAATGGCGCAGCCGGCCCAGCCAGGCAATGATCTCGTTCATGCCCTTGCGGTGCGATGCGGTTGGGCCCATGTAACCGATAAAACCGTGCGGGTCGTCGGCATACAGTGACAGTTGCACCTCCACCCCGGCGTCCTGCAGCTTTTTGCCATAGGCCAGTCCTTCGTCACGCAGCGGGTCATCGCCGGCTACGATCAGCAGCGTGGCCGGCAGTTGCCGGTGGTCATCCATGGCCAGCGGTGTAGACAGCCGGTGATGGTACTGGCCCGCTGCCAGCACGGTACTGTGCTGATAATACCGGTCCCAGAACCAGCACATCAGCCGGCGCCCCATGGCGCGGCGTTTGCCCGGCTGGTAAAACGAGTCGTGACCGCTGCAGTAATGATCGGTGACCGGGAAAACCAGCAGCTGGCCACGCAACAGGCCGGGCTGGCGCTGGCGCGCTTCACGGGCGGTTACCGCAGCCAGGTTGCCGCCGGCACTGTCGCCGGCAACAAACACATTGTTCATGTCGCAGCCGAGGGCGGCACCGTGCGCTGCCAGCCAGTCCAGTGCGGCCAGGGCATCCTCGGCCGCTGCCGGAAACGCATGTTCCGGTGCCAGCCGGTAATTCACCGAAACAACAATATGGCCGGCGCCGGCAGCAATCTCCCGGCAGATCGGGTCGCAGGATGTGACGCTGCCGACAACAAAACCGCCGCCATGGAAATACAGCGTGACAGGAAACGGCCCGTCGCCTGGTGGCCGGTAGGTTCGCAGGCGCAGTGTGCCGCTGCCGGTGTCGGCATTGATATCCTGCACCGCCAGCCCGGCGGGTGTCTTGCCGCGCCAGAGGAAAAACGGCATCAGATTGATCAGCAGGCGAAACAGGTAAATTTTCAGCATGGATATCCCGTTACAGGCAAACGATATGGCAGCCTCAGTATACGCGCCAGCTGCGATCTGTACAGGCTGTGTCGGGGAATCGCCGCGCTACGGGTTTCCTGCTAGAATCGGTCGCTGGCAACAATGACAATAACAGGCCGGCGCAGGCCACGGGTGCGGGAATTTTTATGAGCAAACGTTTTGATTTTATTATTGTGGGTGCCGGTTCAGCCGGCTGTGTGCTGGCCAACCGGCTGTCGGCTGATGGCAGCAAGCAGGTATTGCTGCTGGAAGCCGGCAGCCCGGACAACAACCCGCTGGTGCATATGCCGATTGGCTGGACCCAGCTGTCCTATAACAGCAAAACCAGCTGGGTGTATTACTCCAAACCGGAAGCGCAGCTGAACAACCGCCGGGTACATGCACCGCGCGGGCGTATGCTGGGCGGCTGCAGCTCCACCAATGGCATGGTGTATATCCGCGGCCAGAAGGAAGACTATGACCACTGGCAGGCGCTGGGCAACCGCGACTGGGCTTATGATGCGGTGCTGCCGTATTTCAAAAAATCGGAAACCTGCACGATAGACGGTGTCGATCCGGCCTATCACGGCGACAGTGGCCCGCTGCATACGGCATCCATCCGTTATTCGATGGCCTTGTACGATATCTACATCAATGCCGCCGTCGACCAGGGGTATCCGCGTAATGACGATTTCAATGGCGAGCGCCAGGAAGGTGTAGGCGAGTTTCATGTTACCCAGAAAAATGGCAAACGCCACAGCACAGCGGAAGCGTTTTTAAAGCCGGTTCGCCAGCGGCCCAATCTCACTGTCATCACCCATGCCTATACCAGCCGTGTGTTGCTTGATGGAAAAACCGCCACCGGTGTTGAGTACCGCGACAAAAAAGGCAACAGCCACCAGGTGTTTGCCGATGGCGAGGTGATTCTTGCCGCCGGGGCCTTCCATTCGCCGCAGATCCTGGAGTTGTCCGGCATCGGTAATCCCGACATTCTCCAGTCCCAGGGCATTGCCACCCGTCATGCATTGCCCGGCGTTGGTGAAAACCTGCAGGAGCACCTGACCGTCTCGGTGGTCAACCGCGTGCAGGGCGTCACCACCATGAACCGCGAAAGCAGCCCGCTGTTGATCGGCAAACACCTGCTCAACTACCTGTTCAACAAGCGCGGCCTGATGACCATGCCGGCCGCCCAGGTGGGCGCGTTTCTGCGCGGTGAAGGGGATCAGCGGCCCTGCTACCAGATTCACTTTGCCCCCGGTGGCGGTGAGATCAACGAGAATGGCCAGACCAAGCCGGAATACCCGTCCGTGACATCAACCAGCTGTGTGTTGCGCCCGCAAAGCCGTGGCTCGGTGCATATTGAATCGGCCGACCCGCAGGCAGCGCCGGCGATCCGTTTTAATTTTCTCAGCCATGAAGATGACATCCGGCGCATGATCGAGGGTGTGCGCATCCAGCGCAAGATTTACCAGGGCAACTCATTTGACCCGTACCGGCTGGAAGAGCTGATTCCGGGGGCTGACGTGGACAGTGATGAAGCGATTCTGGAATACATCCGCGAAAAAGCCCATACCGTCTACCACCCGGTCGGCACCTGCAAGATGGGTAACGACGACATGGCGGTGGTCGATGACCGGCTGCGGGTGCATGGCATTGCCAGGCTGCGTGTTGCCGATGCGTCCATCTTCCCGACCCTGGTATCCGGCAATACCAATGCCGCAGCGATCATGGTGGGTGAGCGTTGCGCCGATTTTGTCCTGGCTAACGCGGATTAACAGCGGCGGGGTGGTGTGCCGGCCATGTTTCGCGCCGGTAATGACCTGTCGTGAATAAAAAACACAGCAATGAAAACCATGGAGGGTTCTTGTGTCGAGATATATTCGTTGCCGTCAGGCTGGAGGCCGATTTTTCTTTACCGTTGTCGCCGAGCAGCGAAGACCGATATTTACCAATGCCGCTTTCCGTCAAGCGCTGCACGACAGCATTGTCACGTTACGACGCCAGCAGGCTTTTGAGGTGAATGCCTGGGTTTTGCTGCCGGATCATATGCATTGCATATGGACATTGCCAGAGAATGATACGGACTATTCCAGCCGCTGGGGTAAAATCAAGGCTGGTGTTTCCAAACGGATTGGCGCTGTCGTAACGGCTCGTCCGGGCAGGCGATACGAGAGCGGTATCTGGCAGCGACGGTTCTGGGAGCACCGGATTCGTGATGACAGCGATTATCAGCGGCATATGGATTACCTGTTGTTCAATCCGGTAAAACACGGGCTGGTTGCGCGTGTTGCGGATTGGCCTTATTCCAGTTTTCATCGACTGGTGCGTGATGGTGTTTATCCGCTGGATTGGGCCGGGGTGTGCACGATGGACGGTGATTTTGGTGAGTAATCCAGGTGGCTGCATGGTGGGCGCAGCAGTGTTTGCGCCTTTTGTAGGGTGGGCACCGCCCACCATTTCGGGAAAGCCAGAACCGTTTCAGCGCCGCAGCAGTCGCAGCCAGTAGGCAATATTCAGCAGGTTGAACAGGGATTGCGCCACATAGGTCAGCGCCGCTGCGCGCAGCAGTGTTCGCGCCTTGGGATAGTCGTCAGGCTGTGGCAGGTAGTTGCCGTCCACCAATAGCGGCAGTGCCTTGTTGAAGCTGGCATCAAGCTCCACCGGCAGGGTGAGCAGGTGCAGCAGCGTGGTCATCGCAATCGACAGAAAGCCGATGGCCAGCACCACAAACGATAACAGCGGCGAGCGGGTGACAGCCAGCAGCAGCGGCGCGATGGTCAGCGTCAGCGGGGCGATTTTTTCAATCAGCTGTGCGGCATTCAGCAATTGCTGGCGCAGTGCCAGCCAGCGGTTGTTTTCGGCATGTTGCAGCGCATGGCCGACTTCGTGGGCGGCCACCACCAGTGCGGCCAGTGAATGCCGGTCAAAATGATCACGGCCAAGACGCACGGTTTTTGCCTGCGGATCATAATGGTCACCACCGTCCACCGCTTCAACGCTGACGTCATCGGCCAGTGCCAGGCGCTTGAGCAGGTGGCCGGCAAACTGGCCACCGCTGCCGGGGATGTCGGCGCGGGCGATGTTGTGTTTTTTCAGGGTGTGTATAATGGCCAGCCGCGGCATGACCAGCAGGCCAATCAGCAGCAAAGCCAGTAACAGGTAAATCATAAAAAAATGCCTGGCCGGTCGGGTCGCCCATGGTAGCACAGTGTTTTTGGCTGCTGTATTTTCACGTGATTGATCAGGAGCAGGCGTATGCCGCATTCGGCGTCCCGGCGCATTTCACCCAGCCGCCCGGCAGTGGTGGCGTTCATGACCATGGTGTTCGCCATGCCGTTCACGTCCGGCAGCCTGTGGTTTGTTGCCTATACCTACCTGGCCCTGCTGCTGTTTATCGGCCATGTTGCGCTGGCCAGTCGCCGGCTCGGCTTCAGCCTGGCCGGGCAGCTGAAAACACGGCAGCCGTTATTGTTCTGGCTGTTGTGTGCCTTTTCTGTCTCGTCGCTGCTGTCGTGGCTGTCGGTGGTGCTGGCCGATAACCGCCCCGGACACAAGCTGCTGGCCACATTGCAATACAGTGGTTACCTGCTGATCGCGGCCTATACATTTATGCTGGCGCGTTTTTTATTGCTGCAGCGACTGTCGCTGTTGCGGCTGTTTTTGTTGATGGCTGGCGGCACGGTGGTGCTGATGCTGCTGCTGCTGGGCTTTTACCACCTGGCCGATGCGCCGAATGCGCAGCTGTGGGGGCTGGATCCGCCGGTGGGTATTCATGCCCGCATCATGGGCATGCTGGCATCGGTATCGGTGCTGGCCTGTACAGTGGCGTTGCTGTTTGGCCGGCAGTCGCTGGCGCGTTGCCTGTTGCCGCTGGCCGGCGTGTTCCTGTGTTGCGGTTTCCTGGTATGGACCGGCAGCCGCATGAGCATGCTGGTGACGCTGCTGACCTTGCTGTTGCTGGCCGGGCTGGCGGCATGGCAGGGCCGGTTGAACTGGCGCCGGCTGTTGCCGGTGCTGCTGGTCATGGCTTTGTCGGTGCCGGTGGCGGAACGTTTTGCCGTGCTCGGCTGGACCGGCCTGCAACGGGCGGTCAGTGTCAGTGCGCTGCCGGCAGCGGATCAGGCGGCGCCGCTGTTTGAAACGGCCAACACGCTCAGCTCCGGGCGCATGGCCATCTGGCGTGCCAGCCTGCAGGGCGTCAGCCGTGCACCGTGGTTTGGCCTCGGCCCGCACGGTTACCTGTTTATGCCCGAGCGGCCTGATCGTTATTACCAGTCACATAACATGCTGCTGCAGTTTCTGCTGGAATGGGGGGTGGTCGGTGCCGGGTTGTTGCTGGCGGTGCTGCTGTTGCTGGCCTGGCAGGGGCTGAAAAAACTGCCGCAGGCGGTGCGTGAGGGCGACCAGGATTACCTGGTGGCCGCCGCCGTGGTGTTTTCGCTGACCCTCAATGGCATGACCGATGGCACCTACTTCATGATGGTGCCGCTGTTTATGCTGGCAACGGCGTTTGCGGTATTCCCGTTGCTGGACCGGCCGCTGCGTGAGCGGCTGGCTGCTGGCTAAGGTTCTGCCGGCGCCAGTTGCAGGCCGCGCACGCCCCTGGCTTCGATGCGGTGTTCAATGCGGTAGCCGGGCGGTACCTGTTGCTCCAGGTCAATCGCATCACAGGTGTGGTAGCAGGCCAGCCAGTAACGGGCGGCCTGCGGCGGCTGTTGGGCATCAAACACGGCCAGTGATACGCCGGCATAACGCTGCGGGTTCAGCTGCAGCTTGGTGGCGATAAAGCCGGCGGTATCCAGTTTGCCGCCATTGACCATATACAGCGGCAGGCCGGAGGCCTTTACCCCGGCCAGCAGTGTGTCGGTGCGCTCACCCTTGTACAGCGGCATCAGGGCCGTGGTCAGTATTGCGATCAGCAGGTTCAGCAGCACAAATGCGGTGCGCGCGCGCTGGCCCAGAAACGCGGTGACAAAGCCGGTCAGCAGCAGCCAGTACGGCAGCGCAATAATGATATTGCGCGGGTTGGTAATCGGGTGGGTGAAAAAGCCGGCCAGCCAGGGCAGCAGCAAAATCGCCAGTGCGGCAGCCAGCAGCGCTGCCTCGCGCAGGCCGAATGGTGGCCGGGCGCGGATGATCGCCATCAGCGGGAACAGCAGGAACGGCAGTGCCAGCGGCCCGCCGAAATACACCAGCAGGTAGGCAGCCAGCTTCAGCGGGCCGGGATTCTGTATCCAGAAACTGTCGCGGCCGGTATCGGCCAGTACATGGCCCAGCATCGGCGACCAGGCCAGCGCCATCGCCAGGTATACGGCGGCCAGTTCGGCCAGCAGGCGCCTGTCGCGATAACGGACAATCCAGAACAGCGCAATCAGGGCCTGGCTGGCCAGCAGGATGACACCAAAATAATGGGTATAGGCCGCCAGCAGGCCGCTGACAAAATAGCCGGCCAGGCTCCAGCGCTGGTGATGCAGCAGCCGGGCAAACAGGAAGTAGCCGGAAAAACAGCTCAGCATCAGCAGCAGCTGGTAGCTGCGCACTTCGGCACAATACAAAATGGCAAAGCTGCTGCAGGCAAACAGCATGGTGGCCAGGCGGGCCGCCGGCCGCGGGTAGACGGTCTGCGCCAGCAGCGCAAAACCGGCCATTGCCAGCAGGCCGGCCAGCAGCGACAGTGAACGGCCGGCCAGCTCGGAAAAACCAAACAGCGTGAACCAGTAATGCAGCAGGATCTGGTACAGCGGCGGATGCACATCGTCGATGGTCAGCCGGATCACCTCGGCCAGTGGCCGCCCCGGATGACTGAAATACGAGCTCCACAGTTCATCGAGCCAGAAATCGCGGAAAAAAATCGCCACCACCCGCGCCAGTACACCAGTGATGATGCACAGCCAGAACAGCCGTTGCCATTGGCTGGCGTTGATGCCTTCAGCGGTCTGGTGGGTTGCGTGATTCACGGTTTCTGGTCAGCTGGCTCCGGGATAATGCAGCGCAGCAGCACCGGCCGGCGCCACCACGGTTGCCAAGTGTGCCATGGCGGGGCAAAAAAGTCGCGAAAAACGACGGGAGGCGGTAAAATGCCGCACCCTTTCCGACAGAGAGCAACAGCGTGGCTATCCAGTTTGTCGCACAATCCCGATTGCCAACCGCCTGGGGTGTGTTTGAAATCTACGGTTTCTGGGACGATACCCAGCAGAAAGAACACGTGGCCATGGTATTCGGCGATGTCAGCGGCGATGAGCCGGTGCTGGCACGCCTGCATTCGGAGTGCCTGACCGGTGATGCCCTGTTCAGCATGCGCTGTGATTGCGGCCCGCAGCTGAGTGCAGCGCTGGAATCGATTGCCAGTACCGGTCGTGGTGTGTTGCTGTACCTGCGCCAGGAAGGCCGTGGCATCGGCCTGCTGAACAAGATCCGCGCCTACCATCTGCAGGACCAGGGTGCCGATACTGTTGAAGCCAACGAGCAGCTCGGTTTTGCTGCCGACCTGCGTGACTACAGCATGTGCAAGCCGATGCTGGATCACCTGAAGATAAAAAAAGTGCGCCTGATGACCAATAACCCGCGCAAGGTCAAGGCGCTTGTTGACCAGGGCATCGACGTGGTCGAGCGCATTCCGCTGCGGGTCGGTGACAACCCGCACAACAAAAAATACCTCGCCACCAAGGCCGGCAAGCTTGGCCACCTGATGGACCACCAGCAGGAAGAGTTGTAGGCGATTCTCGGTGCTCTTTCTGGCCGGGAAAATTCGCGCATGCTTAACCTCTGCAGTGGCAGCAAAAAACCGATTGACGATCGGTTTTTTGCTGTTATGATCACCCCCTTGATTTTGAATGACGTGGTTAATGCACAATGCAACTGGGTGAGCTGGAAAGGCTGCTGCTGGATTATTTCTGGCGTGGACATTCTTCCGATGCAAAAACGGTACATGCTTTTTTTGAAAAGCAGCGTGGTGGTTCACTCAATACCATCCAGAGCACGCTGGATCGTTTGTATCGCAAGGGGCTGCTTGCCCGGCATAAGCAAGGTCATGCATTTCACTACAGCGCGGCTGTGGATCGCCAGACCTTTATCGGCAGGTTGATTGAGGAGCTTAGCGAGGATTACTGCACAGATCCGGGCAGCACGCTGATAGCAGCGTTCAGTTCGTTTTCCGGAAAGCTTTCTGCCGGGCAACTGCTGGCGCTGGAACAGCTGATCGAGCAATGCCGTGATACCGGTGAAGAGCAGGAAAAACAATGATTTTGGGTTACCCCGCCATGCTGCTGAATGCAATTACCATAGCCCTGCTTGGCATGATTGCGGCCGCGATGCTGGCCAGCGTGCTGGTGTGTTTTTGGGCAGATCAGTTACCACGCCTGGCCGTGCCGCAAAGACGGCGTCTGCTGTGGTGTGTTGCCGGCTTCCCGTTTTCAGCTGCGCTGGTGGCGGTATTGCTGTCGTTACTGCCGGAGTGGCAGCTTGTCGCCACAAGTGTGTTGTCAGACATTATTCACTGGCATCATGTGTATCTGTTTGCGCCGGTTAGCTGGCACGGTTTCTTTCTTCTGGCCGGGCTGCTGGCTTTTTTTTCAATGCTTGTTATTGGCCTTGCAAAGGCAGTGCGTGATGGCAGGCGCCTGCATCTGCTGAAACAATTTGGCCGTGCCGGGACGGACAGCCTGACGGAAATTGATGCGCCTGCACCGATGGCATTTGCCAGTGGCCTTTGGCGGCCACAGGCGTTTATTACTACGGGCTTGTCATGCCGAATTGCTGCCGACGAGCGTGAAATCATTTGTTTGCATGAGCAGGCGCATGTCAGCTTGCGTGACCCGCTGAAAAAATACGTTTTTTCATTGTTGTTGTTTTTTTACCTGCCCCCTGTACGGCGTTTGCTGAAGGCAGAGTTTGATCTGGTGCTGGAACAAACGGCTGATGACTGGGTGTTGTCCCGATGTGCCGATCGGACGGCGATTGCCAGCACGCTGGTTAAAGTCATGCGCCTTAAAGAAGCCTTGCAGCCTGCGCCAATGCCTGAGATAACGGCTTGTTATTTTGCCGCCTGTGCAATGGAGCGACGTATACGACACCTGCTGGGTGTCAATGATTACCGTTCCTTGCCGCTGTTGCTGGTGACAAGCACTATGCTTGGTTTGCTGTTGGCCAGTGCTGTCGCTGTTGATCTGCTGCATCATCTTCTCGAAACCGTTTTTCTTCATTGAGTCAGGCCTGATGAGTGTACTAAAAGCCAGTTATGCACAGAAAAAACCGATTGCTGATCGGTTTTTTGTCCCGCTGATCCTGTCGTTGCTGGCCGGATTTGCCTGCCAGGCAGTTGCAATCAATGAAACAGCAACCGGGGTGACCCTGGCCGAGGCAATCGAAAAAAGCCTGTCAAAGCATCCGCAGCTTCAGGTGCAGGCAGCCCGTTACCAGGCATCGCTGGCAGCGATTGATCGGGCAGCCGTTGCGCAAGGACGTGAAATTTCGTTGGAACTGGAAAATATGCTGGGTAGCGGGCCCTACCGGGATGTAGACAGTGCAGAGGCGACACTGAGTATCAGTTGGGTAATGGATGGCCGCTACCGCAGCAAACGGGTTGATGTAGCGACAGCCAGGCAATCGTTGACCATGGTGCAGGCTGACATCATGCGCTTTGATATCGCAGCAGATACTGCCCAGGCATTTTTGTCGGCACTGGCATTTCAGGCCCGTTACACGCTGGCCATGCAGGCCAGGGATAATGCCGCAGCGGCGCTGTCAGACATGCGTCGTCGTGCCGGTGCCGGCAGCGCATCACAGATCGACTTGCTGCGCGCCGAAGTTGAACTGGAACGCAGGAAGCTGGATGTCGAGGATCTGTCGCATGAGCTGGACGTTGCCTATCAGCGCCTGACTGCGCAATGGGGAGGGTCACACAGCGGTGATGTTATTGTGCGGGGAAATCTTGCCTTGATGCCGGCATTGGTGGCATTTGAACAGCTTCGTTCCGGTCTGGAGCAGAGTCCATCGGTTCGCTATTTTTTGACCATGGCACGTATCAAGGCAGCAGAAATCGCCATGACAAAAACACAAGCCCGGTCGGCATGGCGCTTTTCGGCAGGTTTGCGACGCTATCAGGAAACTGACGATTATGGCGCGGTTGCCGGTATCACAGTACCGCTGGGAGGGCGCTCACGCAGCAACGTGATTGCCAGTGAGATCGCCGCCGGGCAAGCGCTTGATCAGGCACTGGCAGTATCGGAGAAAAACCAGCTGGAAGTGCGTCTGTTTGCCTTGTATCAGGCCTTGTTACACAGCCGGCATCAGGCTGACGCACTGGCGAATGCGATTGTTCCACGTTTGCAGCAGGCTGCAACAGCAGCTGATGAGGCCTATGCAATGGGCCGTTTCAGTTATTCCGAGTGGCTTTATGTGAGGCAGGAATGGCTGGATGCACAGCTCGCCCTGATTGATGCAAGGCATACTGCGCAGGCAAATCTGATTGAAATTGAGCGTCTCACCGGCCAGTCCCTGTTCGTCCATATGGAGCACACACAATGAAGGGTTACAGAGCAATAGTCAGTATGCTGATGGCTTTCTGGCTGGCATCGTTTTTTTCTGCCAGTGCCTTGGCTGCAAGTTTGCAGGCTGAAGGTGAACGGGAGCCGGAAAAAGGTCCTAACAATGGC
>DATCSZ010000089.1:0-15017 GCA_036568205.1 Pseudomonadales bacterium | reverse complement strand
GGCGATTCGCGGGCTGGGGCTGGAGTTTGTCCGTGCCAGGGTGGGAGACCGTTACGTCAAGCAGGCGATGCTGGAAAACGGCTGGAAGCTGGGTGGTGAATCCTCCGGCCACCTGATCTGCGCTGATGTCAGTACCACCGGTGATGGCATTGTTTCAGCGCTGAAGGTGCTGGAGGCCCTGCAAACCAGTGGCCGCAGCCTGCGCGAAAGTTTGCAGGAGCTGCGCAAGTTCCCGCAGCAGATGATCAATGTGCGGGTGGCTGACAAATCGGTGCTGGATAACCCGGCACTGGCCGAGGCGGTGGCCAGCGCCGAGCAGCAGCTGGCCGGGCGTGGCCGGGTATTGCTGCGTGCCTCGGGCACTGAGCCGGTTATCCGGGTGATGGTCGAAGGTGAGGACGAACGCAAGGTAGATACCCTGGCCCGCTCGCTGGCTGAGCAGGTCAGCCAGCTGAGCGCCGCGTGATACGTTACAGGCACGGATTTCCCGCTTGTATGTTGTCGGGTGGTTGGGTACTATTGGCGGCCATTTTTTGCGGGGAACACAATGCCTCAGTCGCTGGTTATCGGTAACTGGAAAATGCACGGCAGCCGGGCTGCCAACCAGGCGCTGGTAGCTGCCCTGCAGCAGTGTCTGCCGGTCAATGGTGTGCAGGTGGTGCTGTGTCCGCCAATGCTGCATATTGCCGATGTGGCAGCGCAGCTGGAAGACAGTCCGGTGCTGGTCGGCGCGCAAAACCTGTGCGCTGAAGCGCAGCAGGCAGGTGCCTATACCGGTGAGGTGTCGGCAGCGCAGCTGGCCGATTATGGTGTGCGTTATGTGCTGGTTGGCCATTCCGAGCGCCGGGCGCTGTACCATGACAATGACGACCGGGTAGCGCAGAAATTCCTGCAGGCACAGCAGGCCGGCCTGGTACCGGTATTGTGTGTCGGCGAACAGCTGGCCGAGCGTGAGGCAGGCCAGGCACTGGCTGTGATCACGGCGCAGTTGCAGGCCGTGGCGGACAAGGCCGGTATGGCGGCATTTGCTGCGGCAGTCATTGCCTATGAGCCGGTCTGGGCAATCGGTACCGGCCAGACCGCCAGCCCGGAGCAGGCGCAGGCAGTACATGCCCATATCCGTCAGTGGCTGGCAGCCGATTCTGCCGCGCTGGCGCAACAGGTGCCGCTGCTGTACGGCGGCAGTGTCAATGCCGGGAATGCCGCCAGCCTGTTTTTAATGGCGGATATTGATGGTGCGCTGGTTGGCGGTGCTTCGCTGAAGGCCGATGAGTTTTGCGCAATTTGTAATGCAGCCCTGGAGTGACAAAAGTGGCACAGCTGGAACAACTGATTTTGATTTTTCATGCCCTGATCGCCTTGCTGATCGTGGCGCTGATCCTGATTCAGCATGGCAAAGGTGCTGATGCCGGCGCCTCGTTTGGTTCCGGTTCTTCACAGACCGTGTTTGGTGTCCAGGGCGGTGGCAACCTGCTGACCCGCTGGACAGCGATTCTGGCAGCACTTTTTTTTATCAGCAGCCTGTCGCTGGCGTATTTTGCCAAGCAGAAAAGCCTGGGGCTGGATGACATGCTGGATGATATCCCGGTTGCTGAGCAGGTCATTGAGGCCAGTGACGAGATTCCTTCAGCACCTGAAGTACCGGCTGCTGCCGGTGATATGCCGGCAAGCGATGAGGTGCCGGCGCAGTAACGTTTTTGCCGAAGTGGTGGAATTGGTAGACACGCTATCTTGAGGGGGTAGTGGGCTATGCTCGTGCGGGTTCAAGTCCCGCCTTCGGCACCATATCAGTTTCCGGCAGTAGCCGGATTTTGGCAGGCCCGGTTCGTCCGGGCTTTGTTTTGTCTTGCGAATGTCAATTGAGTGCCAGGGCTTAGAGTTCTCTGACGATTTGGCTCTGTTTGTTTTTATAAACGCTCTCTGTTATGTGGCCTTCATCAAATAATTGTTTGATAAGCAATAGTTGTTGTTTTGTTGAGTCAGGGCAGCTGCGCTCTGGCCTGTATTTATCTCTCAGTTTAGTCAGGTCAACACTGCCGATCGTGTAGGTTGGTGTGACGCCATCGACCTTGGCCAGGCCTTCCCTGCAGTGACGTGTAGCGGATTTGCTTACGCCTTCGGCTTTCTCGAGATTTCCCCAGATGACCAGCTTGTATCTGGGGTTGTTGCTGTTGCCAAGCGCAAGACAGCTCCAGGCCCAGATCTTGGGTGTTGAAAAAGCGGGTTGTTGAATAACTTCAGCAAGTACATCGTAGGTATCTGTATCCAGGGTGGCGGTGCTTTCGGTAATATCCTTGATGATCTCGGGTAGCTGGGTGGGCGTGCTGTTCACCAGCTCACGAATGATTTGTTCATTGAACTCTGCAGAGGCATGGGAGGCTGTCGGGAAAGCAGCCGCCAGCAGCAGGCCAGCTATCAATTTTTGCATTTTGCATTCCTTTGGGTCTGTTAAAAATTGAGCCGAAAACTATAGGGGGATACATGGGCGGGTACAAGCATTCCAGGAGAAAAATACACAGGCAGTTGAGGTACATGATGTTGCTGCCGTTTGTTTTTTATTCGCTATTTGCTGGTGCCGGAGAGGAGGCAAGGGAGGTTGCTTACAAAAAAATGATTGAGATGAACAATGTCGGCCTGAACAGGCTTGCTGTCGGTATGACCAGGGCGCAAGTGAGCATGATCATGGCGAATGTATATGCGCAGGAAGGAGGTCGTCTGGATAATCCCTGGCAGATAGAAAAGAGCGGGGATCTGGAGGTTCATTATTATTTGTCCAGGGTGCATCCGCCTTTCAGCCCGATTAGCGTTAGCCAGGCAACGCCGGTTGTTTTCAGGAATGGCGAGCTTGTGGGTGTGGGAAGCGGTTTTTTGAGGCAGCTAACCAGGGCTGCCAGGGCTGGATATGGATTGGCTCCGGAGGAATTAACGGTCGAGCAGAGGCTGGAAAAACTGAACGATTTGTTCAGGCAGGGCCTGATTGAAGCTGATGTATACCATGCCAGGCAGAAGGAAATTTTGCAGGGGTTGTAGCGGGGTGTTGTCTGTCGCGACGGCTGTAGTTTGTGCCGGTTTGGTGGCCGGGCGGTCTTTGGAATTGGTGTCTGTGGTTGACCGGGTGTTGCGATGTCTCTATAATCCGCGCCGGAGTTGTAGAGTGATCCTGTAGAAAAGCCCGTACGGGCTTTTTTGTTACATAAGCGCAGTGCCTGTGGCTGGCTGCGGTGTTTAAGTGGGCCTTGTGCCCATTTTTTGTTCGTGAGGAATACATAACGTGGCAGATGTTGAACATATCCGTGAGCTGATTGAGCCGGCCGTCAATGGCCTGGGTTATCAGTTGTGGGGCGTTCAGCTGCTCAGTCAGGGGCGGCACAGCACGCTGCGCGTATTTATTGAGAGCGAAAACGGCATCACCGTTGATGATTGTGCGCGTGTCAGCCACCAGGTCAGCGGTGTGCTGGATGTTGAGGACCCGATCCCGACCCACTATACGCTGGAGGTGTCGTCACCTGGCATCGACCGGCCGCTGTTTTTGTTACCGCAGTATCCGGCCTATATCGGCCAGTGGCTGAAAGTGACATTGCGTGTGCCGTTTGAAGGCCGGCGCAAGTTTTCCGGTACCCTCAAGGCAATTGAGGATGATGAGGTCGTCATGCAGGTTGATGATGAAGAATATGTGTTGCCGTTCGAATTGATCGAAAAGGCCAACATTGTATGCAAGGACTAATGCTTTAAAGAGGCTGTGTTATGAGCAAAGAGATACTGTTGGTTGCAGAAGCTGTGTCAAACGAAAAGGGCGTGGACAAAAGCGTCATTTTTGAGGCAATCGAGCAAGCCCTGGCCCTGGCTACCAAAAAGCGTTATGACGAGGACGCCGATATTCGTGTCGTCATCGACAGGACAACCGGTAACTATGAAACGTTTCGTCGCTGGCTGGTGGTGCCCGATGACCAGATGGCGCTGCTGGGAACCGAATTCACCACCGAGGAAGCTGCCGAGGTGGATGCTTCGCTGAAGCCGGGTGATGTCTACGAAATCCAGGTTGAGAACATTGATTTTGGCCGTATTGCCGCACAGACCGCCAAGCAGGTGATTGTGCAGAAAGTGCGTGAGGCCGAGCGTGCCCAGGTGGTTGAACAATACCAGGACCGGGTTGGCGAGCTGATCAATGGCACCGTGAAAAAAGTTACCCGTGACAACGTGATTGTGGATCTTGGCAATAATGCCGAGGCGCTGCTGTCGAAAAACGAGATTATCCCGCGCGAAATTTTCCGTATGGGTGACCGGGTGCGTGCGATCCTGAAGGAAATCTGCCCGGACAACCGTGGCCCGCAACTGATCCTGAGCCGTACCTGCCCGGAAATGCTGATCGAGCTGTTCCGCATTGAGGTGCCGGAAATTGCCGAGGAAGTGATTGAAATCAAGGGCGCCGCCCGCGATCCCGGCCTGCGTGCCAAGATTGCCGTGAAAACCAACGATGGCCGTATTGATCCGGTCGGTGCCTGTGTCGGTATGCGCGGTGCACGGGTACAGGCAGTATCCGGTGAGCTGAACAACGAGCGTGTGGATATCATCCTGTGGGATGAAAACCCTGCGCAGCTGGTGATCAATGCCATGGCGCCGGCCGAGGTGGAATCGATTGTGGTGGATGAAGATGCCCACTCGATGGATGTGGCTGTACAGGAAGGTGACCTGGCCCAGGCGATCGGGCGTGGCGGCCAGAATGTGCGCCTGGCCTGTGAGTTGACCGGCTGGCGTATCAATGTGATGAGTGCCACTGACTGGGAAGAACGCCAGCAGGAAGAAACCGGCGCCATTGTCAATGTGTTCCTGGATGCGCTGGGTGTTGATGAAGACCTGGCGGAAGTGCTGGTAGCCGAAGGTTTTACCACGCTGGAAGAAGTGGCCTATGTGCCAATTGAGGAAATGCTGTCAATTGACGGGTTTGATGAAGACATCGCCGAGGAGCTGCGAGCGCGTGCCAAGGATGCGCTGCTGACCCGTGCCATTGCCGGTGAAGAGCAGCTGGAATCCCATGAGCCGGCAGAAGACCTGCTGGCGATGGAAGGCATGGACAGGCAGCTGGCGTACCAGCTGGCCAGTCAGGGCATCGTCACAATGGAAGATCTGGCCGAACAGGCCGTTGAAGACCTGCTTGAGATTGAAGGCATGGATGCAGAACGGGCCGGGCGGCTGATTATGACCGCCAGGGCACCCTGGTTTGAAAGTGAGGAGTAATGGTTGATCACTTTCAGGCTTAGTCGACAGGAGAAAAGATAGATGGCAGAAATAACCGTTAGCAAACTGGCGCAGGTTGTTGATACGCCGGTGGAAAAATTGCTGGCACAGATGAAAGATGCCGGCTTGCCGCATAACAAGGCTGATGAACTGGTTTCTGACCAGGACAAGCAGACGCTGCTGGCTTTTTTGAAAAGCAGCCACGGCGCTGATGTCAGTGAGCCGAAAAAAATCACCCTGAAGCGCAAGACACAGACCACGCTGAAAGCCGGGGCCGGCAAAAAAACGGTCAATGTGGAAGTGCGTAAAAAACGTACCTTCGTCAAACGTGATGAAAGCGCAGTCATGGAAGAGCAGGTGCCGGAACCCAGTGCAGCTGAGGAAGAGGCGCGCCTGGCAGCAGAGCAGGCGATAGCCGAACAGGAAGCGGCCGCCAGGGCGGCTGCCGAAGCGGCAGCCCAGGCGGCGGAAGCTGCCGAGCAGGCTGCCCGGGCCGAGGCGGCGCGTGACCAGGCTGAACGTGAGGCGCTGGAAGCGAAGGCCAAGCAGGATCCAACCGATCCGGAAGTCATGCGCCAGCTGGCAGCCCTGAAACGCAAGGAGCTGGAACGCAAGGCGGATGAAGAGCATGCGGCGATACTGAAAGCCAAGGCTGATGAAAAAGCCCGTGCCGAGAGTGAAGCGGCCGAGCGGCGCGCTGCCGAGGCAGAAAAACGCAAGGCCAGCCGGCCGGCGGAAAGCAAAGGCCCGGCGGCGGCTGCGGATGACACGCTGGATCAGGCCAAGCAGCCGGTGCGCAAGAAGCGCGGCAAGGAAGATGATGACGAGAAACTGAAGGTCAAGGCCGTCAAGGACAAGGGCCGTGGCAAGGGCCGTGTGCACAATATCCATGTGCAACTGACCGAAGACGGTGAATATGAAGAAGAGTTACGTCCATCGCGGCGTAAGCTGAAGCGCCTGGAACTGAAGCAACAGGCTTTTGAAAAACCCACGGAGAAAATGGTGCACGAAGTCGAGTTGTCGGAAACCATTACCGTCGGTGAGCTGGCGCAGAAAATGAATGTCAAGGCCGGTGAAGTGGTCAAGGTGCTGATGAAAATGGGCGTGATGGTCACGGTCAATCATGCACTGGACCAGGACACAGCGGTGCTGGTGGTGGAAGAAATGGGCCACAAGGTGCGTATCCTCAGCGAAACCGAGCTGGAAGATACCCTGTTTGCCGGCCTGAATACCAATGAAGGCACCCTGGAGCCGCGTGCGCCGGTGGTGACTGTCATGGGCCATGTTGATCACGGCAAAACCTCGCTGCTGGACTATATCCGCAAAAGCCGGGTGGCCAGCGGTGAAGCCGGCGGCATTACCCAGCATATCGGTGCCTACCATGTGAATACGGCACGTGGCATGGTCACTTTCCTGGATACGCCCGGCCATGCCGCGTTTACCGCCATGCGTGCGCGCGGTGCCAAGTCCACCGATGTGGTGATCCTGGTGGTGGCCGCTGACGATGGTGTGATGCCACAAACCAAGGAGGCAGTGGAGCATGCCCGTGCAGCCGGTGTACCGCTGGTGGTGGCGATCAACAAGATGGACAAGCCGGAAGCCGACCCGGACCGGGTGAAAAACGAATTGTCAGCACTGGGTGTTATTCCGGAAGACTGGGGCGGCGATGTGCAGTTTATCCCGGTATCGGCGCATACCGGCCTTGGCATCGACGAGTTGCTGGAAGCGGTGCTGCTGCAGGCCGAAGTGCTGGAGCTGAAAGCGGCCCGCGATATCCCTGGCCGTGGTGTGGTGGTGGAATCACAGCTGGACAAGGGGCGCGGTGCGGTGGCTACGGTGCTGGTGCAGACCGGTAAACTCAAGCGCGGTGATATTGTCCTGGCGGGCGAATTCTACGGCCGGGTACGTGCACTGATCGATGAAGACGGCCAGATGATCGAGGAGGCCGGCCCGTCGATTCCGGCCGAGATTCTCGGCCTCAACGGCACGCCGGATGCCGGCGATGATTTTTTTGTCGTGGAATCGGAAAAACAGGCGCGAGAAGTGGCTGAGTTCCGTAACCAGCGCGCCCGTGAGGCACGCCTGGCGCGCCAGCAGGCCGCCAAGCTGGAAAACATGTTCGAGGCGATGGGCAGCAGTGACAAGAAAACACTGAACGTATTGCTGAAATCCGATGTGCGCGGTTCGCTGGAAGCCATCCAGGGTGCCTTGCAGGAAATTGGCAATGACGAGGTTAATGTCAATATTGTCAGTGCCGGCGTCGGCGGCATCACTGAAAGCGACATCAACCTGGCATTGACTGCCGGTGCCGTGGTGTTCGGCTTTAACGTGCGTGCCGACAATGCTGCCAAGGAATTGTGTGAAAAAGAAGGTGTTGACCTGCGTTATTACAGCGTGATCTACAACCTGATCGACGACGTCAAGCAGGCACTGACCGGCATGTTGTCGCCGGAATTCCGCGAGCAGATTGTCGGTATTGCCGAAGTGCGCGACACGTTCAAATCACCGAAGTTTGGCCTGGTGGCCGGCTGTATGGTGGTGGAAGGCACCGTGTACCGCAACAAGCCGATTCGGGTATTGCGTGACAACGTGGTGATTTATGAGGGTGAGCTCGAGTCACTGCGCCGCTTCAAGGATGATGTCAGCGAAGTGCGCAGCGGTACCGAATGCGGTATCGGCGTGAAAAACTACCTTGATGTTCGGGTTGGTGACAAGATCGAAGTGTTTGATCGTCACCAGGTGGAGCGCTCCCTGTAAGGGGGCGGTTGCCTATGGCACGTGAGTTTGGTCGTACCCAGCGGGTTGCCGATTTCCTGCGCAAGGAGTTGTCGCAACTGATCCAGTTCGAGCTGCGTGACCCGCGGCTGGGCATGGTCAGCATTACCGATGTGGAAGTCAGCCGTGACCTGGCGCATGCCAAGGTGTTTGTCACGGTACTCGGTTGTGATGACAAGCAGGCAGCAGAGGAGTCGTTGATGGCGCTGACCGGAGCTGCCGGTTTTTTGCGTAGCCAGCTGGCACGCATCGCCACCATGCGTACCGTGCCACAACTGCATTTTGTTTTTGATGAAAGTGTGCAGCGCGGGCTGCGCCTGTCATCGCTGATCGATCGGGCGATCGAGGAAGATGAGCAGCACCATCAGCAGCTGCCGCCAACGCAGGATGACTGATGGGCCGACAAAAACGCGGCCGTGATGTCAGCGGCATTGTCTTGCTCGACAAACCGCGGGGGGCCAGTTCCAATCGCGCCCTGCAAACGGTCAAACGCCTGTATGGTGCACGCAAGGCTGGCCATACCGGCAGCCTGGACCCGATGGCAACCGGCGTATTGCCGTTGTGCCTGGGCGAGGCCACCAAATTTTCCCAGTACCTGTTAAATGCTGACAAGGCCTACCAGGCGACCATCCGCCTCGGTGAACAGACCGACACCGGCGATGCTGAAGGTGAGGTGATTGCCCGCTGTGACACAACCGCATTGACCCGCGCGCAGGCAGAATCGGTGTTGCCGCAGTTTGTTGGCGAGATTGACCAGGTGCCGCCGATGTATTCGGCGCTGAAGGTGGATGGCCAGCCCCTGTACAAGCTGGCACGCCAGGGCATTGAGATTGAGCGCAAGGCGCGCCGTATCACGATATACAAACTGGTGATGACAGCCTTCCGGCCCGGCCCGCAAGCCGAGCTGGATATTGAGGTGGAATGCAGCAAGGGCACCTATATCCGTACCCTGGCGGAAGATATCGCTGCCGCGCTGGGTGACCTGGGTGGCCATCTGGTGATGCTGCGGCGTACCCGGGTGGGTATTTTTTCCATTGCCGATTGCCATGACCTTGCCGCCTTGCAGCAACAACACGATACGGCCGGCGAAACCGCACTGGATCAGTGGCTGATTGCGCCGGAACAGGCGGTAAATCACCTGCCTGGCGTAGCAGTCAGCGTGGATACAGGGTATTATGTGCGCCGCGGGCAGGCTGTCCGGGTGGCAGGTGCGCCGCCGCACGGTCTGGTGCGCATTCACCAGGAAGACGGTGTTTTCCTGGGTATTGGAGAAATTCTGGATGACGGGCGTATTGCGCCACGCCGTCTGGTTGTCGCGGCCTAGCCGCAAATCTGGTTGACCTGGCTGTAAATATGCATGGCCAGGCCCTATTCAACGCATATTACAGAGGTAATGAACAATGGCATTAAACGCACAAGAAAAAGCTGAAATTATCAAGGAATACCAACAGGCCGAAGGTGACACCGGTTCACCGGAAGTGCAGGTTGCATTGCTGACACATAATATCAACAAGCTGCAAGGCCACTTTGAAGGCAACAAGAAAGACCACCACTCGCGTCGTGGCCTTATCCGCATGGTAAACCAGCGCCGCAAACTGCTGGATTACCTGAAACGCAAAAACGCCACGCGTTACGCAGAACTGATCCAGCGTCTTGGACTGCGCCGCTAAGGCAACACAGCGACATGTATGCAGATCGGCCCCCCGGGGCCGATTTTTCATGCCGGGAGGCTGTGCGACACATTGATGGAGAGAGAACCAAGTGAATCCTGTAAAAAAACAATTTCAATACGGTAATCATACCGTAACCCTGGAAACCGGCCGTATCGCCCGTCAGGCGACCGGCGCTGTGCTGGCCACCATGGATGATGTCAGTGTGCTGGCTACCGTGGTTGGCAGCAAAAAACCGACTACCATGGATTTTTTCCCGCTGTCCGTGCATTACCAGGAGCGTACCTATGCGGTCGGCAAGATCCCTGGCGGCTTCCTCAAACGCGAAGGCCGTCCCAGCGAAAAAGAAACCCTGACTTCACGCCTGATTGATCGTCCCATCCGGCCACTGTTTCCGGATAATTTCCGCCATGAAGTGCAGGTAGTGATTACCGTGCTGTCAGCCAATAACAGCATTGATCCCGATATCATCGGCATGATCGCCACCTCGGCAGCGCTGGCCGTATCCGGCATTCCGTTCAATGGCCCGATCGGCGCTGCCCGTGTGGGTTTCCGTGACGGTGAAGGTTACCTGCTGAACCCGACCTACCAGGATCTGGAAAACTCGCGCCTGAACATGGTTGTGGCTGGCACCAAAGATGCCGTGCTGATGGTGGAATCCGAAGCCGACGAGCTGACCGAAGACCAGATGCTGGGCGCGGTTTTGTATGCCCACCAGGAAATGCAGACAGTCATTGCTGCTGTCAACGAGCTGGCTGCCGAAGCCGGCAAGCCGCGCTGGGAACTGCCTGAAGTTCAGGCCAACCAGGCGCTGTGGGATGTGATCAGCGAAGCCTACCAGGATGAAATTGGTGCCGCTTACCGTATCACCGACAAGATGCAGCGTTATGAGCGCATCGGTGCGCTGAAAAATGACGCGGTGGAAAAATTCGGTGGTGAAGATTCCGAATTTGCTGATGCAGAAATCCTGGCGGTATTTGCCAAGCTGGAAAAACAGATTGTACGCCAGCGCATCCTCAAGGGTGAGCCACGTATCGATGGTCGTGACAACAAGACCGTGCGTGGTATCGAAGTTGAAGTCGGCACCATCCCGAATGTCCATGGCTCGGCATTGTTTACCCGCGGTGAAACCCAGGCCATCGGTGTAGCCACGCTGGGTTCCACCCGTGATTCGCAGATCATTGATGCGTTGCAGGGTGAATACCGTGACAACTTCATGCTGCATTACAACTTCCCGCCCTACTCGGTGGGTGAGTGTGGCCGTATGGGTGGCCAGGGTCGCCGTGAAATCGGCCACGGTCGTCTGGCCCGTCGCGGTATTGCCGCGATGCTGCCAACTGCCGAGCAGTTCCCGTACACCATCCGTGTGGTCAGTGAAATCACTGAATCGAACGGTTCCAGTTCAATGGCCTCGGTCTGTGTCGGCTCGCTGGCACTGATGGATGCCGGTGTGCCGATGAAGGCGCCGGTAGCCGGTATCGCGATGGGCCTGGTCAAGGAAGGCAACAACTTTGCCGTGCTGACCGATATCCTCGGTGATGAAGATCACCTGGGTGATATGGATTTCAAAGTGGCCGGTACTGCCGAAGGCATCACCGCCCTGCAAATGGACATCAAGATCGAAGGCATTAACGAGCAGATCATGGAAACCGCACTGCAACAGGCACAGGCTGCCCGTCTGCATATTCTCGGTGAAATGAACCGGGTGCTGGACAAGCCGCGCGGTGAAGTGGCAGCCAGTGCACCACGCATGCATGCCATGAAGATTGATACCGACAAGATCCGTGACGTGATCGGCAAGGGTGGTGCCACCATCAAGGGCATTACCGAACGCACCGGTGCCCAGATTGACATTGAAGATGATGGCAGTATCCGCATCTATGCGCCGAACAATGACGCGCTGCAGATGGCCGTCAACGAGGTGGAAGGCATTGTTGCTGACGTGATCCCCGGTGAAGTCTACAACGGTGAAGTGGTGCGTATCGTTGATTTTGGTGCCTTTGTCCGCATCCTGCCTGGCAAGGAAGGTCTGCTGCATATTTCCCAGATCGCCCATGAGCGGGTGGAGAATGTCAGTGACTACCTGAAAGAAGGCCAGATGATCGAGGTCAAGGCCCTGGAAGTTGACAATCGCGGACGCATCAAGCTGAGCCGCAAGGAACTGTTGCCACGACCTGAACCGGCAGCACCAGCAACAACGGATGTTGACGCGGAGTAAAAAGGAGGGCGAAAGCCCTCTTTTACTTTGGGGCGCAGATGCTTGTGCCGACAGCCAGTGATGGAGAGACAAACGGTGTTTATCAATGCACAACAATGTGTGCAAACCGGTCTGCGGGCACAGCCATGTACAGTGCAGTGACTGAAAGCGATGCGCCAGTCATCAGGTTTTTGCGTCGACTGGCGGCCTGCTGGGGCCTGGCCGGTGTTTTTGCGTTATTGTCCTATCCGGTGTATCGCCTGTCGGCATTTGCCTGGCAGGCACTGACCCATCCGCTAACCGTATGGCAGGCGGTATTATTGCTGCTGTTTGCAGCCTTTATGGCCTACTCGGAAGGTTACCAGGGATTCCAGAAAGGCTTCTCCCCGCGGGTTGCAGCGCGTGCGCTGTATCTCAGCCGTGCAGCCGGTTTGCGTAATGGCCTGCTGGCACCGTTGTTCTGTATGGGGTATTTTGGTACCACAAGGCGGCGCCAGATAAGCGCCATTGTGCTCAGCCTGATGATCGTGCTGCTGGTGATGATTGTCAGCCGCTTGCCGCAACCCTGGCGTGGCATGGTTGATGCAGGTGTTATTATCGGGTTGATGTGGGGGCAGGTTTCGTTGCTCTGTTTTGTCTGGCAGGCATTTTTTGGCAATCACTTTGACCATTCGCCCGAGTTGCCGGAGCCTGCGCCCGGTAGTGGAACAACATAAGCTAGGTAAAGGTAGCGTTATGAAAAAAACAACATTTTTTGCGGCAGCCGTGCTGCTGGCAGCCTGTTCATCCGAGCCGATGATCAGTGATTATGACGTGCTGGTACACCAGAACCGGGGTGAATTGCTGGCCCTGTACCAGCGGCTGAATAACGAGCTGTCAGCTGCCAAGCCCAGTAGTGAACTGGCGGATAATCGTCGCCAGTACATCGACAAGGTGGGGCGCAAGATTGCCGAGGAACAGGAGCGGGTTATCCTTAACCGGCTGGAACGTGATATTGACAAGCACGACGTGGCAACCCTTGAGGCCGAACTGGCCAATGCCGAGCAAATCAACAGCTATAACCGTGAGGTATACCTGGACTTGAGCGGCCAGCTGCAGCGCGCCATCGACAGCAAAAAAGCCGATATTGCCGTGCTGGAAACCCGCTTTGCCGAAATGGATGACCGGCGTGCGCCGGAAAAAGTTGCGCTTCTCGACCAGATTGCCCTGATTTACGGCGGCAGCAAGGCACAGGAAACGGGCCAGCGCCGCAGTGACTATATTGATGACCTGTTCCGTGATGGCAACGAGGCGCTGGCCGGCAAGCGTTACGAAAGGGTGCAGATGCAGCTGGACAACCTGGCGCAGATCGCACCGGATTATGCCGGGCTGGACGACCTGAAACACCGCCTGATCGCCGCTGAATACGAACAGGCGTTCTGGGATGCGCTCAGCCGCGGCCAGACGGACCGGGCCTATGAAACCTACCGTGAGCTGTCACAGATTCCTGATTACCTGGCAAAAAACCCGGATGTGGTGCCCAGCGTTGAGGATATGGCACGTTATTTTATTGCTGAAGGCAACAAACGCATGGGCAGTTATGCTGTGGCGTCTGCCTACCAGTCCTACTCGCGTGCGCGTTATGTGAAGAACACGCTGGGCCAGCAGCAGGATTTCAGTGATGGCGAATTGAAATTCATCGAGTTTGTTGATCGCCGGCTGCAGGCTTTTGTCGAGCAGGATGAGCTTGTGCCTGCCTATGGCTTCCTGCAAATCCTGGAAGAGATGAACCCGGCCCATCCGTCACTTGAGCAGCATGCACAGACGGTCAACAATCGTATGCTGGAAGAGGCGACCACCAAAATCGTGCCATCGGCATTCACGGAAGTGGATGCCGACAGCAGCCTGGGCGCGGCCATCGTGTCGCGCATCAACCAGCAGCTGCTGGCGGATAACAAAACCCGTGTGCGCATACTGGAAAAAAATGCCGATGGCCAGCGCCTGACCCGCAGTGCCATTGCCAGTCTGCCTAACGCTGCGTCCTATTACTTTCTCAGTGGTGAAATCCTCGCTGCCGGTGTTGAGCGTGATGAGCAAGCCAGCAGTGAGCAGCAGACCGTGCTGGTCAGCTACCAGCGGGTGGAAAACCCCGATTACGTGGCCTGGACACAGCTGAAAAAGCGTGACCGCAAAAACACCCCGGAGCCACCGGCCACCATTGAAGTGCCGGTTGAAGAAACGGTACAGATCAACAAGCGGGAAGTGAGCAAAAATGCCGCGTTGTCTGTTACCTACCGTCTGGCCGAGGCAGGCAGCGCCAATGTGGTATTTGCTGATGCCATCAAGCAGCAGCAGCGATACAGCGATGAAAGCATTGACGGCATTGAGCGCGGCCTGTTCACCTTGCCTGCCAAAAAAGCCGAGCTGCCTACCGATGCCGGCATACTGGAATCCCTGTCGGATGAGCTGGCAGTGAATGTAGCCACCAGGCTGGCAGCCGAGATCAACCAGCTGGAGCAGCGTTACCGCCAGCGAGGTGACAAGGCTGTTACCGCAGAGCAGTTCAACGAGGCAACAGCCAATTACGCCTATGCCAATGTGTTATTGCAGGCAGCCGGTGAGAAGGATGCCGGCTTGCTGGAAAAACTGCGCAATGTCGCGATTCGCTGGAAAAAATAACCGTAATAGCCTGCTGTGACAGGTGCAGGAAAAAGGGTGGTGTTATGAACACCACCCTTTTTTTATGCTGTTATTGTGAGGATTCAGGCAAGGTGCTGGCGTATCGCGGCCAGCAGGGTATAAAAACCGTTGCGCCGTGAGGCGGACAGCTGGCGTGTCAGTTGCAGTTCATCCAGCACCCGGTCAAGATCAAGCCGGGCAATGTCGGCGCTGCTGCGCTTGTCCACCAGCAGCAGTAACAGCACCGCAAAGCCGCGGATCAGCCGGCTGTCACTGTCGATATAAAAACGGTGACGGCCGTCATCCAGTGCATGGTGCAGCCAGACTGCCGATTCGCAGCCCTGCAGCCGGTTCTGTTCCACACGGATGGCTGGTTTGGCAGCCAATGCATCGCCCCATTGCATCAGCAGGCGGAAACGCTGCTGGCCCGTCTGCCTGCGCAGTTCGTCAATCGACAGGCCGGACAGGTCATCATCCGGCAG
>DATCSZ010000088.1:0-1781 GCA_036568205.1 Pseudomonadales bacterium | reverse complement strand
GCATTTGATGATCCGTATTTCTCCCGCGACGACGGCCCGGCCGAAACCGACCATGTGTTTGTTGCCGGCAATGCACTGGCACAGCGATTTGCCACCCTTCCGGCGCGGGCACAGTTCGCCATCGGTGAAACCGGCTTCGGTACCGGGCTGAACTTTCTCCGCGCCTGTCAGTGTTTTCTGAACCATGCGCCGGCTGATGCGCGCTTGCACTTTATCTCCACCGAAAAACACCCACTCAGTCACAGCGACCTTGCCCGGGCCCTGCAATGCTGGCCGGACGCAGCGCTGGGCCGGGACCTGCTGGCGCAATGGCCAGCTGCCACCGCCGGTTTCCATCGCCGTCAGTTTGCCGACGGCCGGATCAGCCTGACTCTGCTACAGGGCGACAGCACCGCCATGTTGCGGCAACTGCGTTACCCGGTGGATGCCTGGTTTCTGGACGGCTTCGCCCCGGCCCGCAATCCGGACATGTGGCAACCGACACTGTTCAATGAGCTGGCCAGACTGAGCCGGCCCGGCACCACGCTGGCCACTTTCACTTCCGCCGGCTTTGTCCGCCGTGGCCTGCTGGAAGCCGGCTTTGCCGTGCACAGGGTGCCGGGCTTCGGCCGCAAACGGGAAATGCTTACAGGCGCTATCGCTGGCGTCTGGCAGCCACGCCACTGTCCGATACCCTCAGTCATCGTCGTTGGCGCCGGTCTGGCCGGCGCCAGCAGCGCCCGAGCACTGGCTGAACAGGGTGTCGAGGTGACCGTGCTCGACCCACAGGGCATCGCCAATGCTGCCTCCGGCAACCTGGCCGGCGTGGTTTACACCACACCCAGTGCTCACCCCACAGCGCAGAACCGGTTCTACCAGAGCAGTTACCTGCATGCCCTGAACTGGCTGCAACGTCAGCAGTTTCCGAGCAACCCGGCAGATGGCGCCCTGAGCGGCGTATTGCAGTATCCGAAGGATGCCCGGCTCGCAGAGAAAGCCACTGCCGCGCTGGCCAGCGGTCTCTGGCCGGACAGCGAGCTGGCGGCAGCCGACGGCCCGGATGGCAGCCTGCATCTGCGCAACGGCGGTTATCTGTCGCCGCCGCGCTGGTGCCGGCAGTTGCTTGACCATCCGCGTATTCGGCTGCTGGCGGAGCGGGCGCTGTCACTGCAGTTTGCCGAACGCTGGCAGGTCGTTACCGATCACGGCAGCCATCGGGCAGACCACATCATTCTCGCTAACGCTGGAGCTGCACTGTCGCTGGCTAGCATTCCGGCGCTGAAGCTGAAACAGATTCGTGGGCAGGTCAGCTATGTCCGGGCTACTGCCACATCGCGCCCGTGGCAACAGGCGATCTGCCATGCCGGCTACCTGACCCCGGCGCTGGATAATCTGCATTGTGTCGGCGCCACCTTCGACCTGCATGATCACAGCCCGCAGCCACGCGATGACGACGACCAGCGCAATCTTGACGAGCTGCGCCAGCACTTGCCTGATCACTGGCATGCGCTTGGCGGCGAGCGGGCTGAAGTAATCGATCGGCGTGTCGGCTTTCGTTGCCAGAGCACTGACTTCCTGCCATTGGCAGGCGCGCTACCGGAGCAACCGGCCGGGCTGTGGATGAGTGTTGCCCATGGCAGCCGCGGCATTACCGGCACGCCACTGTGCGCAGATTTGCTGGCTGCACAGATACTGGACATGCCGGCGCCAATTGATCAGGAAATGATTGACGCCCTGTCACCAGCGCGGTTTATGCTGCGCCAATCCCAACGCCAGCGGAGCTCCGCATGAACCTGAATATC
>DATCSZ010000087.1:0-12440 GCA_036568205.1 Pseudomonadales bacterium | reverse complement strand
CTGGCCCAGCAGGCCGGCCAGGTAATCGGCCACCGGCTGCAACGTGAAGGCGCGGTTTTCCTCGCTGTTGCCGGTTTCTGCCGGCCGGCCCAGATGTGACATCAGCAATACGGCGGCGCCTTTTTCCAGCGCCAGGCGGATGGTTGGCAGCGCCGCACGGATACGCGCATCGCTGCTGACCTGGCCGTTTTTCACCGGCACGTTCAGGTCTTCACGAATCAGCACACGCTGGCCGGCCAGGTCCAGCTGCTGCATTTGTTTGACTGCCAGGGTCATGGCTTATCCCTCTTGTTGGGTTGAATCCAGTGTCGCCAGGTGGGCTGCCACGTCCAGCATGCGGTTGGCATAGGCCCATTCGTTATCAAACCAGACAAACAGTTTCAGCAGGCGGTCGCCGCTGATGCGGGTCTGGGTCATGTCCACAATGCAGGAGCGGGCATCGTGGTTAAAGTCGATGGATGCCAGCGGCTCGTCACAGCAGCCGATAATGCCGGCCGATTCTGCAGCAAATGCCGCCAGCTCACGATTGATGCTATCTACATCCACCGGCCGCTCCAGCAGCACGGTAATATCCATTGCCGACACATTCACGGTGGGCACCCGCAGTGCCTGGGCACTGAGGCGGCCGGACAGTTCCGGCAGGATGCGTTCAATGCCGCGCGCCAGCCCGGTATCCACCGGGATCACCGACTGGCTGGCGCTGCGGGTTTTGCGCAGGTCGGTGCGGTGATAAGCATCAATCACCGGCTGGTCGTTCATCGCCGAATGAATCGTGGTGATGGTGGCACAATCAATGCCGTAACGCTGATCCAGCATTTTCAGCACCGGCACGCTGCCGTTGGTAGTGCACGAGGCACAGGACACAATACGATGGCCTGGCTGCAGCTGCCGGTGATTGACGCCGTACACCACGGTCAGGTCGACATCGGCACTGGCCGGCTGCGAGAACAATACTCGTGCCGCACCGGCAGCCAGGTGTTTTTCGGCACTGTGCCGGTCGGTAAAACTGCCGCTGCATTCCAGCACCAGGTCGACCGCCGGCCAGGCAATATCCTGCACGTTTTTGTGATGGCTGATGGCAATCGGCTGGTCGTTGACCATCAGGCAATCCGGCCCGGCAACCGCCACCTCACCGGCAAATCGGCCGTGGGTGGAATCATACCGGCTCAGGTGAGCTATGGTCTGGCAATCGGCCAGCTCGTTGATGGCTACCACTTGCATGCTGTCGCGATAACGGCTCTCATGCAGCGCGCGCAGCACACTGCGGCCGATACGCCCATAGCCGTTGATGGCCAGCCGGTACATGGTGATGCTCAGTCCGCCAGCAGGTCTTGGGCGGTTTCCACCACCCGCTCAACAGTAAAGCCGAAATGCTGGTACAGGACATTGGCCGGTGCCGATTCACCAAAACTGTCCATGCCGATAATACGGCCATCCAGGCCAACATACTTGTACCAGAAGTCTGCAATGCCGGCCTCAATCGCAATACGCGGCAGCACATCCGATGGCAATACCGATTCACGGTAGCCGGCATCCTGGGCATCAAACACACTGGTGGACGGCATCGACACCACCCGCACCCGGCGACCGGCAGCGGCCAGCTGTGCGGCGGCATCAACGGCCAGCTGCACTTCCGAGCCGGTGGCAATCAGGATCAGCTCCGGCGTGCCGTCACAGTCCTGCAGCACATAGCCACCGCGGGCAATCGCTGCCAGCTGGCCGGCATCACGCGGCTGGCAGGCCAGGTTCTGGCGCGAGAACACCAGTGCGCTGGGGCCATCGGCGTATTCAATCGCCGCTTTCCATGCCACCGCGGTTTCCACCGTGTCACAGGGCCGCCAGGTATGCAGGTTGGGGGTATAACGCAGGCTGGCCAGCTGCTCGACCGGCTGGTGGGTCGGGCCATCCTCGCCAAGGCCAATGGAATCGTGGGTGTAGACAAAAATGCAGCGCTGTTTCATCAGCGCCGCCATACGCACCGCATTGCGTGCGTATTCCATAAACACCAGGAAGGTCGCACCATACGGAATCAGGCCGCCGTGCAGGGCAATGCCGTTCATCATTGCGCTCATGCCGAATTCACGCACGCCGTAATAGACATAGTTGCCGCTGGCATCGTCGGCGCTGACGCCCTTGCTGCCCTGCCACAGGGTCAGGTTGGAGCCGGCCAGGTCAGCCGAGCCGCCCAGCAGTTCCGGCAGCAACGGGCCATAGGCATTGAGGGTGTTTTGTGAGGCCTTGCGTGAGGCGATCGTGTCCGCCTGTTGCTGGCAGTCACGGATATAGGCATCGGCAGCGGCGGCAAAACCGGCCGGCAGCTCACCGGCTGTGCTGCGTTCAAACTCGGCGGCCAGCTCGGGATGGGCATTGCGGTAGGCGGCAAACGCCCGGTTCCAGTCCTGCTCGGCAGCTTCACCGCGCGGGCGGGCATTCCAGCCGTCATAAATGGCTTGCGGGATCTCAAATGGCGCATGGGCCCAGCCCAGGGTTTTGCGCACCAGTGCGATTTCGTCGTCACCCAGTGGCGCACCGTGGCATTCTTCCTTGCCCTGCTTGTTCGGTGAACCCTTGCCGATAATGGTCTTGCAGCAAATGATGCTGGGCTTGCCGGTTTCTGCCCGCGCCTGCTCAATGGCCGCCTTGATCGCCACCGGGTCATGGCCGTCAACACCGGCGATCACATGCCAGCCGTAGGCGGCAAACCGTTGTGGCGTGTTGTCGGTAAACCAGCCTTCCACCTCGCCATCAATCGAGATGCCGTTGTCGTCATAAAACGCCACCAGCTTGCCCAGGCCCAGCGTGCCGGCCAGTGAGCAGGCCTCGTGCGAGATGCCTTCCATCAGGCAGCCGTCACCCATAAAGGCATAGGTGTAATGATCAACCACCGCATGGCCGGGACGGTTAAAACGGGCAGCAAGGATTTTTTCTGCCAGCGCCATGCCCACCGCATTGGTAATGCCCTGGCCCAGCGGGCCGGTGGTGGTTTCAATGCCCGGCGTGTAACCGTACTCCGGGTGGCCGGCGGTTTTTGAATGCAGCTGGCGGAAGCTCTGCAAATCCTCGATCGACAGCTCATAACCGGTCAGGTGCAACAGGCTGTACAGCAGCATCGAGCCATGGCCGTTGGATAATACAAAGCGGTCACGATCCACCCAGTGCGGGTTGGCCGGGTTGTGTTTCAGGAAATCGTTCCACAGCACTTCGGCAATATCCGCCATGCCCATTGGCGCGCCGGGGTGGCCGCTTTTGGCCTTTTGGACGGCATCCATGCTGAGGGCACGGATGGCATTGGCAAGTTCGCTGCGCGACGTCATGAAACACTCCTGGCAAATCGGTGATTGGCAAAGCGGCGTATTTTCTCGCAGCCGCCTGTGAAGCGCAAATAAATCGCTGTTTTATGAACAAAACAACATTCACCACAGCCACACCTATATCAAAATATTTTGATATAGCCTGCCGCTCTGTTACACTGCCGCGCATGTCCGCCGCCATCCCTGTTACCGACCCGCTGCCCGTCAGCGAATTGCTGGCCCAGCTTTGCAAGGCCAGTGGCGAGCCGTTGCGAGTGGAAATCCTGCGTGTGCTGCGCAGTGATTCGTTCAGTGTGCAAGAGCTGTGCCGGATTTTTGACGTCAAGCAGTCCGCCATGAGCCACCACCTGAAGGTGCTGGCCAATGCCCGGCTGGTGATTACCCGGCGTGAAGGCAATACCCTGTTTTACCGGCGCCGGCTGTGGCCGCACGACCATGCGCTGGTGGCCCTGCAGCAAGCCTTGCTGGCCGCTATCGACCAGTGCCCGCTGGGGCAGGCACAGCGCCACGGCATCGAGGCCATCGAGCAGCAGCGCACGGCGTCATCCAATGCGTTTTTTATCGACAATGCCGGCCGCCTGCGCGAACAGCAGGACCTGATTGCCGGCTTTGAACAATACGCCGACAGTGTGGCGGCCATGCTGGCCGGCATTGCCCTGCCGGCGCACAGCCTGGCGATCGAGATCGGCCCCGGTGAAGGCCTGTTCCTGCCGCTGCTGGCACGCCGGTTTGAGCAGGTGATGGCGTTTGATACCTCCAGCGCCATGCTGCTGCAGTGTGAGCGGCTGCTGCGCAACAACAGGCTGGCCAATGTGCGGCTGTTTCTCGGTGACAGCAAGGTCGCCTGCCGCCAGCAGCTGGCCGCCGATTGCATTGTGATCAATATGGTGCTGCACCATGTGGCCACCCCGGCCGAGCTGTTCAACGATGCCGCCCGGCTGCTGAAGCCGGGCGGTGCGCTGCTGATAACCGACCTGTGCCACCACGACCAGAGCTGGGCACGCGATGCCTGCGGTGATGTCTGGCTGGGTTTTGAGCCGGAGGATTTCAGCCTGTGGGCACAGCATGCCGGGCTGCTCGAAGGGCAGGCCAGTTTCCTGGCCCAGCGCAACGGTTTTCGTATCCAGATACGCCATTTTTACCAACCAGAGGACAATTAAATGAGTGAATATGCAGTATTTACTTCGGAATCGGTCTCCGAGGGCCATCCGGACAAGGTGGCCGACCAGATATCCGATGCCATCCTGGACGCGATGATTGTGCGTGACCCGTATGCGCGGGTAGCGGTGGAAACCCTGGTCAAGACCGGCATGGCGATTGTTGCCGGCGAAGTCACCACCTCCTGTTATATCGACCTGGAAGACATCGTGCGCAAGGTCATCAGCGACATCGGTTACACCAGCTCGGCGGTCGGTTTTGACGGCGCCTCCTGTGCGGTGCTGAACGGCATCGGCAAACAATCGGTGGATATCGCCCAGGGCGTCGACCGTGCCAAGCCGGAAGACCAGGGCGCCGGTGACCAGGGCCTGATGTTCGGTTATGCCACCAACGAAACGGATACCTTGATGCCGGCACCGGTGTACTACTCGCACCGGCTGGTGGAAAAACAGGCCGAGCTGCGCAAATCCGGCGCCCTGCCATGGCTGCGCCCGGATGCCAAATCACAGGTGACACTGCGTTATGAAAACGGCAAGCCGGTGGCGATTGATGCAGTGGTACTGTCCACCCAGCATGATCCGGGCATCAGCCTGGAACAGCTGCGCAGCGAGGTGCTGGAACATATCATCAAGCCGGTATTGCCGGCGGAATGGCTGCATGACGGCACCTTGTACCACATCAACCCGACCGGCAATTTTGTCATCGGCGGCCCGGTGGGTGACTGTGGCCTGACCGGCCGCAAAATTATCGTTGACACCTACGGCGGCATGGCCCGTCACGGTGGCGGCGCATTTTCCGGCAAGGACCCGTCCAAGGTCGATCGCTCCGCTGCTTACATGGGCCGTTATGTGGCGAAAAACGTCGTCGCTGCCGGCCTGGCGGATCGCTGCGAAATCCAGGTGTCCTATGCCATCGGTGTGGCCGAGCCCACCTCGGTATCGGTCAATACCTTTGGCACCGGCAAGGTCAGCGACGACAAACTGGTCAAGGCCATCCGCGAGGTGTTTGACCTGCGTCCGTACGCGATCACCAAACAGCTGGACCTGCTGCACCCGATGTACCAGCTGACCGCTGCCTATGGCCATTTCGGCCGTGAGCCGGTGCAGCATACCTACACCTACAAGGAACAGGAAAACGGCCATACGGTGATGAAATCCACCACCTTCACCGCCTTTACCTGGGAAAAAACCGACAAGGCCGATGCGCTGAAAGCCGCCTGCGCCTGAACTGACAACAGAGGAAAAACCATGACCACTGCCAAAAAAACCACCGCTGAATTCACCGATTACAAGGTGGCCGATATTAACCTGGCCGACTGGGGCCGCAAGGAACTGTCCATCGCCGAAGGCGAAATGCCGGCGCTGATGGCGATGCGGGAAAAATACCGTGCCCACCAGCCGCTGAAAGGCGCCAAAATCCTTGGCTGCATCCACATGACCATCCAGACCGGCGTGCTGATCGAGACGCTGGTGGAACTGGGCGCCGAGGTGCGCTGGTCCTCCTGTAATATTTTCTCCACCCAGGATCATGCCGCCGCGGCCATTGCCGCAGCCGGCATCCCGGTGTTTGCCTGGAAAGGTGAAACCGAGGAAGAGTACGAATGGTGCCTGGAGCAGACCATCCTGAAAGACGGCAAGCCGTGGGATGCCAACATGGTGCTGGATGACGGCGGCGACCTGACCCTGATGCTGCACCAGAAATACCCGGCGGTGCTGGACAAGGTGCACGGCATTACCGAGGAAACCACCACCGGCGTACACCGCCTGCAGGAGATGCTGAAAAAAGGCGAGCTGAAAGTGCCGGCCATCAACGTCAACGATGCGATTACCAAATCCAAAAACGACAACAAGTACGGCTGCCGCCACTCGCTGAACGATGCCATCAAGCGCGGCACCGACCACCTGCTGGCCGGCAAAAAAGCGCTGGTCATCGGCTATGGTGATGTCGGCAAGGGCTCGGCCCAGTCACTGCGCCAGGAAGGCATGATTGTGCGCATTTCCGAAATCGACCCGATCTGCGCCATGCAGGCCTGCATGGACGGTTACGAGGTGGTGTCACCGTTTATCAACGGCGTGAACACCGGCAAGGCAGACTGCATCAACACCGCACTGCTGGGCAATACCGACCTGGTGGTCACCACCACCGGCAACCTGAATGTCTGTGATGCGAATATGCTGAAAGCGCTGAAAAACGGCGCCGTGGTGTGCAATATCGGTCACTTCGACAATGAAATCGACACCGCCTTTATGCGCAAGAACTGGGAATGGGAAGAGGTCAAGCCACAGGTTCACAAGGTGTACCGTGACAAGGCTGCCAACGACCACCTGATCCTGCTGTCCGAAGGCCGGCTGGTCAACCTCGGCAATGCCACCGGTCATCCGTCACGCATCATGGACGGCTCGTTTGCCAACCAGGTGCTGGCGCAAATCTACCTGTACGAGCGCCGTTTTGCCGATCTGGAAGACAACATGAAGCTTGGCGCGATCACCGTGGAAGTGCTGCCAAAGCACCTCGACGAGGAGGTGGCCGCCCACATGGTGCGCGGTTTTGGCGGCGTGATCACCCGCCTGACCAGGGAGCAGGCCGACTACATCCATGTTGATGTCAGCGGCCCGTTCAAACCGGACAGTTACAAGTACTGATCCATTGCCTGTGGGTCCGGCTGAAGCCGGGCCCACGTGCCTGGACAACACGATACGGCGGGCCGGCAACGCCCGCCAGCACAACACCGTCACAAGGTTGATAAACATCATGAGCGTTGCAGACAAACGTTTCAGTTTTGAATTTTTTCCGCCCAAGACCGACGCCGGCAAGAACAAGCTGGAAGCCACATGGCAGGCGCTGAATACCCTGCAGCCGGCATTTTTTTCCGTTACCTACGGCGCCGGCGGCTCCACCCGTGACAATACCCTGGGCATTGTGCGGCAGATGAAGGCGCAGGGCCTGTCCGTCGCGCCCCACCTGTCATTTGGTGGCGATGACGATGCCTCGATGCGCGCCCTGCTGGACCAGTACCGTGACCTTGGCGTCGATCGTATTGTTGCGCTGCGTGGCGACGTGCCCTCCGGCATGGGCGCCAGCCGCATGGTCTATGCCAACGAACTGGTTGCCTTTATCCGCCAGCACTACGGCCGCCAGTTTCACCTGGAAGTGGCCGCCTACCCGGAAATCCACCCGGAAGCCAAAAGCTACGACAGTGACATCGCCTTCCTGAAACAAAAACTGGATGCCGGTGCCGACTCGGCCATTACCCAGTATTTTTACAATGCCGATGCCTATTTTTATTTTGTCGAAGCCTGCCAGCAGGCCGGCATCGACAAACCGGTTTACCCTGGCATCATGCCGATTACCAACTTTGCCAACCTGTGTCGTTTTTCCGCCAATTGCGGCGCGGAAATCCCGCAATGGCTAAAACGCAAGGTTGAGTCCCTCGGCAATGACGAGCAAGCGGTTATGGATTTTGGCCAGGAACTGGTTATCCGCCTGTGCCGGCAACTGCTGGATGGCGGCGCGCCCGGCATTCATTTTTACAGCATGAACCAGGTGCAGCCGGTCAAATCCATTTATCAGGCCATTGTGGCATCATAGCGCAGTGCGCTGCATCAACAGGCGGCTGCCCCCACACCATCAAGTGCAATGAATACCCGGACACCCGCAGACAGACAGCAGCGCTCACCGCGCACCACATTGACGGCAGATGAGCTGCAGCGCTACAACAGCCTGGTATCAGCGTTGTATGGCAGCCTGCCGTCCAATGATGGCTTCCAGGCGTTCTTTGCCGCTTTTCAACAGCATTTCAAGGCCCTGCAGGGTGGCATTCTTGGTCTTGGCATCCAGCCACGGCGCATGGCCTTTGGCTGGACATTTGGTTACCCGGAAGGCTTTGAAGAATGGTTTATCAACAGTGACCTGCCTGAAAAGGACGAGGCGCTGGCACATTATATCCAGCTGCCGCCACGCCAGTTCGACTCGCTGCTGAAAGGCGACAGCAGCCGGGATATTGCTGACATGCTCAGCCCGCCGACACGCGCCTGGGTGGAGCAGGCCGGCGTTGGTGACAGCGCAGGCATGCTGATTACCCGCCACAACGATACCAATCTGGTTTTTATTGCCAACCGCCACCGCGAGCACGGCCCTTACACGGACAGCGAACTGCTGCAGATGAACCTGCTGGCACCGCACCTGGCCAATGCCGTGACACTGCATATCAAGCTTTATCAATCACACAGCCATCACCAGAATCTGGCGCTGGCGCTGGACCAGGTCAAAAAGCCGCTGATTGTCTTCAATGCCATGGCCAGCATTGTGCAGGCCAACAACACCAGCCATGCCCTGCTGGAACAAAGCGACTGTCTTTTCATTAACGATCACCGGCAATTGTGCAGCAGCGACCCGCGTATAACACGCAAGCTGCGCGATGCCATTTCCACCTGCATTGTGCATTCACACCAGGGCAGACTGGACACCCGCATTCTGTTTATCAATGAACCACAGGGACGTATTGCCGTCTGCCTGACACCGCTGGTGGCCGAGACACCGGCACACAATGGTGTGCTGGCCGAACTGTTCAGCTACCAGGGCCAGCTGGATATGAACCTGGAAAAGCTGCAATCCCTGTTTCAATGCACGCCCGCCGAAGCCGCGGTGGCCAATGATCTGGCCCACGGTCTCAGTGCGGCTGCCATTGCGGAAAAAAACGGCGTTTCCGTGCATACCGTACGCCAGCACATCAAACAACTGCTGGCCAAAAACGGTTATCACAAGCAAGCCGAGCTGATTGCCATGCTGGTGCGGGCGCTGGCCTGAAGCGGCTAACGCCTGCTTGCCAAACAGCCCGGCCATGGCATTACCGCAGATCGCGCAATGCCGGCATAAAACCACTCTCCAGATACCAGATGCTGTCACCGTCTGCCTGGGTGGACATATCCCAGGCGGATTCGCCCTGGCCTGTCAGCCAGGTGGTGAAGGTCGACAGCTGCTTCAGCTCTGCCGCGGTTTTGCCATAAACGCCTGTGGCTGTTGCATCATTGGCAACCACGTCACTGTTCCAGAAGCTGGCTGTGACAGTGCCCGTATTATGGTAGCCAATCAGGCCGCCGCTAAAAGAAATGGTAACAACTTCGGTGCTGGCGTAGCTGGCATGGATGCTGCCGTTATTAACGCCAACCAGCCCCCCATAATAGCTGGTGCCGGAGCCGGTGTAGGTCACAGAGCCATCGGCATGGCTGGCATCAATGCTGCCAAGGTAATTATTCCCGACAAGGCCGCCGGCATAAAAGTTATCACCGGTCACCGTGCTGCTGGCGTAACTGCGCGTGATGGTGCCTTCGCTGTTACTGCCGACCAGGCCACCCGGCATATCCCCGCCGGCTACTGTGCCACTGGCATAACAAAGCTTCACTTCCCCCCTGTTGGTGCCAACCAAACCACCGGCGCCACGATGCGAAACGCTTACCGCGCCGCTTGCATGGCTGCGACTGACCCGACCGGTGTTATTGCCCACCAGGCCCCCTGCGCTTTGGTAGCCTGTTATGACAACATCCTCCAGGCCAATATTCCGGATCACGGCCGTACTGGCGGTATTACCGAAAAGCCCAACGTCAAAGCCGCTGGCACGATTGATCGTCAAACCGGTTATGGTGTGGCCCAGACCATCAAAAGTGCCGGAAAAGCTGTAACTGCTGCTTGGCCCGATGGGGGAAAACCCTTCGCCGCTGTTCCAGCTTGCCGTTACAGACACATCAAGATCGCGCCCAAGCACATAATATCCCGAGAGGTTTGCAGCAGCCGCCAGGCCCTGCAGGCTGTTGCTTGCGCCGGAAACTTGATCACCTGCCTGGCCCAGCTGGGTAATCACCGTATATGCCTGGCCATTGACGGTAAAGTTCAAACCCCTGGTCAAATTTACGGGGGCGTCGACCACATACTCACCACCCGCTCCGGTATTCAATACCAGGCTGCCGGCATAGTTGCCATCCAGTTCAGCCTGGATCAGGATATCCGCATCGCTTTGCAGGGTCAGCTCCGCCCCCCGCGTTCCCCAACTGACGGGGCTTGCCACAACCAGGTCCTCGCCACTGGCCGCATTGACAAGCAGCGCGTAGGTTTTTTCCGCCAGCAGGTAGCTGATTTCTGCCGCTTCACCGGCGCCAATGCTGGCCCCTGCCAGCAGCTGGCATGTGTCGCTGGTGCAGGTCAGCGTATCGCTGTTATCACCAATACCATCACCGTCACTGTCAGCCCATTCCGTGCTGTCATTCGGGAAGGCATCTACCAGATCATCGACACCATCGCCATCAGCATCACCACTGAGCGCTGGATCATTTGGGTAAGCATCCGCATTATCACCGACACCATCACCGTCGCTGTCCGCCCATTCACTGCCATCATCCGGGAAGGCATCGACATTATCATCAACACCGTCACCATCCCGGTCTCCCCCCAGGGCCGGGTCATTGGGGTATTCATCACTGTTATCACCCGTGCCGTCGCCGTCGCTATCCAGCCATTCATTGCCGTTATCCGGGAAAGCATCATCCAGGTTATTGACGCCATCATTGTCACGGTCAATATCGGTATTCACCGCCCGCAACACCGGCACGTAACCGGCCGGCAAATACCAGGCGGTGGCATCTGCTGCGCCAGTGCTGATATCCCAGGCCGCCTCGCCCTGGTCCGCCAATCCGGTGGTGAAAGTGGCCAGCTGTTTCAGCTCTGCCAGCGTTTTGCCGTAAGCACCGCTTGCCGCCGTACCGCCGCCGGTGCTGCCGAGGCTGGCATTGGCTTCGTTATTCCAGAAACTGGCGCTGATACTGCTGGAAAGGTTATCGTTATAAGCTGCCAGGCCACCAACATTGCTGCTGCCTGTCACCCTGCCACTGGCATAACTGCGGTTGACCGTACCGGTGTTGTCGTTCCAGCCAACCAGGCCGCCCACATAGTCACTGCCTGTCACGGCACCGTGGCTATACGCCAGGCTGACAGCCCCTTCGTTTCTGCCCAGCAAGCCACCCACCTGGCGGTCACCGGTTACGGCACCATCTGCATAGCTATGGCTGACCGTAGCGCCATCGTTCAGCCGCCCGACCAGGCCGCCAACCCTGTCTCTACCTGTCACTGCACCGCTGGCATAACTGTGGCTGACCAAACCTGAACTTTCGCCAACCAGGCCGCCAACGTCGCCATCTGCGAAAGCTTCACCCCCGGTTACAGCACCGGTGGCATAACTGTGGCTGACGCTACCTGTGCTGCTGCCAGCCAGGCCGCCAGCGTGATCACGGCCTGTCACCGTGCCACTGGCATGGCTATAAACAACGGTATCTGTGCTGGCACCCACCAGGCCACCAATATGACTTTCACCTGTTACAGCAACACTGGCATCACTATCGCTGACGGTACTGTTATTAAAGCCAACCAGACCGCCAACATAGTCGGTGCTGCCCGTCACGCTGCCACTGGCATGGCTGTGGCTGACCATGCCGTCACTGCGCCCGGCAAGGCCGCCGACATAACTGCCACCGCTTATATCCACATTGGCCAGGGCAATATTGGTGATAGCCACCCGGCTATAACCAAACAGTCCGATATAGTCCGTGTAGGGGCGATCAATCAACAGGCCGGTAATAGTGTGGCCCAGACCGTCAAACCTGCCGCGGAAATCATGGCTCTGGCTACCTATCGGCATAAACCCGGTGCCACTGTTCCAGTTTTTTGTCTCTGTTGCATCAATATCCGCGCCCAGCACAAAGTAGCCGGTCAGATTATTGGTATAGGCCAAGCCTTGCAACGTGATCTCACCAGCATCATCCACCCCATCGTTTTCATCGCCGGCCTCACCTAGCTGGGTAACGACGGTATACCGTTGCCCATTGACGGTAAAATTTGGCCCGGCCGGCAAGCGTACCGGTACATTCACCCGGTATTCAGCGTCAGCACCGGTGTTCAGCGCCAGGCTGCCGGATGCACCGGCAT
>DATCSZ010000086.1:0-7398 GCA_036568205.1 Pseudomonadales bacterium | reverse complement strand
GATGCCAGCAAAAACAGCAACGGGCCAACCGTGGTTGATATCAGCTTCCCCGAAATCGAGAAATTCGATCGCCTGCCGGATCCGAAAAAGGAAGGCCCGTCAGCCTTTGTGTCGATCATGGAAGGCTGCAGCAAATACTGCACGTTCTGCGTGGTGCCGTATACCCGTGGTGAAGAAGTCAGCCGGCCGCTGGACGATGTGCTGACCGAAATTGCCCTGCTGGCCGACCAGGGTGTGCGTGAAGTCAATCTGCTGGGCCAGAATGTCAATGCTTACAGAGGCCTTAACAATGCCGGCGAAGTGGTTGATTTTGCAGAACTTCTTTACTATGTTTCACGCATCCCGGGGATCGGTCGCATCCGCTACACCACCTCCCATCCGGTCGAGTTTTCCGATGCCCTGATTGAGGCCTATGCCAGCATCCCGCAGCTGGTTGACCACCTGCACCTGCCGGTGCAAAGCGGTTCCGACCGCATCCTGATGGCCATGAAGCGCGGCCATACCGCACTGGAGTACAAGGCCAAAATCCGCAAGCTGCGCAAGATTCGCCCGAACATCAGCCTGTCCTCCGATTTTATTGTCGGCTTTCCCGGCGAGAGCGATGCCGATTTCGAAGCGACAATGAACCTGATCCAGGACATCGGTTACGACCTGAGCTTCAGTTTTATCTACAGCGCCCGCCCCGGCACCCCGGCTGCGGAGCTGCCTGACGAGACGCCAATGGAGGTCAAGAAGCAACGGCTGGCCATTTTACAGGAGCGCATCAACCAGCAGGCGATGCAGATCAGCCGGCGCATGGTCGGCAATACCGAACGTATCCTGGTCACCGGCCTGTCAAAAAAAGACCCCGGCGAATTGCAGGGGCGCACCGAAAACAACCGGGTCGTCAACTTCCGCTGTGATGACCATCGTGTCATCGGCGATTTTGTTGATGTACGCATCACCGACGCCCTGCCCAACTCGCTGCGTGGCGAATGGCTGGCAACCCACAGCAACACAGGCAGCTGCTCTTGAACGATACCATTACCCGCCAGGTCACCCTGGAACCTGACGACAGCCGCCGGCTGGCCAGCCTGTGCGGCCAGCACGATGCCCATATCCGGCAAATCGAGCAACGCCTGGCCATCAGCATCCACCACCGTGGCAACACCTTCCAGCTGCAAGGCGAGCTGCAACAGACCGATGCGGCAGCACACATCCTGCAGCAGCTGTACCAGGATGCAGGCCACGCCGAACTGACCCCGGATGATGTACACCTGTGCCTGCAGCAGGCCGGCATTGAGGACTTGCACGCGTCGGTGATAGACCAGGCCATCGACCATGTCAGTGCCATCCGCACCCGCAAGCTGCTGGTGAAGCCGCGCGGCAGCAACCAGAAACGCTATGTGCAGGCGGTGCGCCATCATGACATCAACTTCGGCATTGGCCCGGCCGGCACCGGCAAGACCTGGCTGGCCGTCGCCTGTGCCGTCGAGGCACTGGAGAAAGAACAGGTACAGCGCATCCTGCTGGTGCGCCCGGCAGTTGAAGCCGGCGAAAAACTCGGCTTTCTGCCCGGCGACCTGTCACAGAAAGTCGATCCTTACCTGCGCCCGCTGTATGACGCGCTGTATGAAATGATCGGTTTTGAGCGGGTGGGCAAACTGATCGAGCGCCAGGTTATCGAAGTGGCACCGCTGGCCTATATGCGCGGCCGCACCCTGAATAACGCCTTTATCATTCTTGATGAAAGCCAGAACACTACCCGCGAACAGATGAAAATGTTCCTGACCCGCATCGGCTTTGGTTCCACCGCCGTGATCACCGGCGATATTACCCAGGTTGACCTGCCCCGTGGTGTGGCTTCCGGCTTGCGTCATGCGATGGAGGTGCTGGACGGCGTCGATGGCATAAGCTTTACCCGGTTCGCCTCCCGCGATGTGGTGCGCCACCCGCTGGTGCAGCGCATTGTCGATGCCTATGAATCCGCTGAAGAACGCAGCTGATGGCGCTTGACATCACCATCCAGCACGCCAGCGATTGCCCCGGCGTGCCAGCCGACAGCCTGCTGGAAAGCTGGCTCAATGCCGCCTGCCTGGACAAGGGCGACAATCCGGAAGTGTGCCTGCGCATTGTCGATCGCGACGAAATCACGGCACTGAACCGCGACTACCGCGGCAAAAACCAACCGACCAATGTATTGTCCTTCCCTGCCGACCTGCCTGAAGAACTGGCACTGCCCTTGCTTGGTGATATCGTCATCTGTGCCGGGGTGATTGCCGATGAAGCAGCCGAACAAGGCAAGCCGCTGGACGCCCACTGGGCACACATGTGCATTCACGGCATGCTGCATCTGCAAGGCTATGATCACCAGCAGGAACAACAGGCGATTGAAATGGAAACACTTGAAACCGATATACTGGCGGGTTTAGGCTATGCCTCACCCTACGACAACCCGTGTGACACAGGTACCCAAGGCTCATGAGCAGCGAAGAGCGATCGACCAGCGATCCGGACGACAGGTCCTGGATCGGCAAGATTACCCAACTGTTTCACTCTGCTCCAAAAACGCGCAAGGAGATCAGCGCCATCCTGAAGCTGGCGCGCGACAGCAACCTGCTGGATGACGATGAATTTGCTGCCATCGAAGGCGCAATGGAAGTCAACGACATCCAGGTACGTGAAGTGATGGTGCCTCGCAACCAGATGATCGTGGTCGATATCGACCAGACACCGGAACAATTCCTGCCCCATATGATTGAATCCGGCCACTCGCGTTTCCCGGTTGTTGGTGAAAGCAGTGATGACGTGATCGGCATCCTGCACGCCAAGGATCTGCTGCCGCTGTTACTGGACAAAAACAACAGCCATTTTGATATCAGCCGTTATCTGCGGCCGGTGCACAAGGTGCCGGAAAGCAAGCGCCTGAACAAGCTGATGAAGGAATTCCGCGAAACACGCAACCACATGGCCATTGTTTTCAACGAATACGGCGGCGTGGCCGGCCTGATTACCATTGAAGACGTGCTGGAGGAAATTGTCGGCGAGATCGAGGATGAATTCGATGTCGAAGAGGACAAGCAGATCAAGCAGCTCTCCGAGCAAGACTATATCGTCAAGGCACAGACCACCATCGAGGACTTCAACGACGCCTTCAATGCCGAGCTGGACGACAGTGATTTTGACACCATCGGCGGCCTGGTTACCCAGCGTTTTGGCCATGTACCGCAGCGGGGTGAAACCGTTACCCTGGACCGTTTTACCTTCAAGGTGCTGCACGCCGACAACCGCCGCCTGCATCTGCTGCGCCTGCTTGTCAACCCGGCCAGCTAGATGCAGCACCCTGCCCTGCGTGCCTTGCTGGCACTGGCTGCCGGCTGCCTGATCACACTGTCGCTGGCGCCATTTTCGCTGTGGCCGCTGGCCTTGCTGGCGCTGCTGATCCTGCACGGACTGCTGCAGACTGCCGATCTGCGCCAGGCACTGCTTGCCGGCGGCCTGTTCGGCATCGCAATGATGCTCAGCGGTGCCCACTGGGTGTATGTCAGCATTCATCATTTCGGCGGCGCATCACCGCTGCTGGCCGGCATCATGACCGGCGGCTTCTGTATCGGCATCGGCCTGCTGCTGGCGCCGTTCTGCGGTTTCTACAACCGTTTCCTGAAGCACCGGCCGCTGGGCACCACGGCCGGTTTTGCAGCCATCTGGTTGCTGTCCGAATGGCTGAAAACCTGGCTGCTGACCGGTTTCCCGTGGCTGTTCGTCGGCTATTCCCAGCTGGACGCCCCACTGGCAGCGTGGGCGCCGGTGATCGGTACCCTCGGCATCAGTTTTCTGCTGGCCTTTAGCGCAGCCGTGTCCGGCCATTGCCTGACCAGCCGCAAAGCCTCATGGCAACTGCTGTGGCTGCTGCCGGTCTGGTTACTGCCGCCGGCACTGGCCAGCATTGAATGGACCCGGCCGATCAGCACAAAGCCGCTGAAGGTGGCAATGGTACAGGCCAACATCCCGCAGGAAAAAAAATGGCTGCCGTCCTGGCAACAGCCGATCCTGGACCACTACCGGCAAACCACACTGGCACTGGCTGACCAGGACCTGGTGATCTGGCCGGAAACCGCGATCCCGGAATACCTGCAATATGCCGGTGATTTTTTGGCGCTGATGCACAGCAGCGCGATCGACAGCAACAGCGCCATTATTCTTGGCATACCGAGCATTGAACGCCGCCCCGACCGCACTGCAGTTTATAACTCGCTGGTCGGCATCGGCCAGGCCAGCGGCCTGTACCACAAACAGAAACTGGTGCCATTTGGTGAATATGTGCCACTGGAAAACTGGCTGCGCGGCCTGATTGCCTTTTTTGACCTGCCCATGTCGAGCTTTTCCGCCGGCCCGCCCGGCCAGCCGCCCTTGCTGGCACATGGCCTGCGTATCATGCCGTTTATCTGTTATGAAATTGTCTACCCGGATTTCGTCAGCCGTTCGGCCGCCAATGCCGACCTGTTGCTGACCGTCAGCAACGACACCTGGTTCGGCGATTCAATCGGTCCGCTGCAACACCTGCAAATGGCCCGTATGCGGGCACTGGAAACCGGCCGCGACCTGCTGCGCGCCACCAACAATGGTGTGACTGCGGCAATCGACCATCGCGGCCGGGTGATTGCCCGGCTGCCACAGTTTACCGAGGCGGTACTCACGGCCGAGGTTTATCCACGCAAAGGATTAACACCGGTGATGCAATATGGCACACTACCGGCCGTTATTTTCAGCATCCTGATTGCTGTCGGCCTGCCAGTCGCAGGCCGCTGGCGCTTACCCGTTTAACAAAGACATTCCTATGCAAGAACAGTACTCCCCCGCCGCAATTGAACAGGCAGCCCAGGACTATTGGCGTGACAGTCATGCCTTTGAAGTCAAGGAAGATCCCGGCCGAGAAAAATACTACTGCCTGGCGATGTTCCCCTACCCCAGCGGCAAGCTGCACATGGGTCATGTGCGCAACTACACGATCGGCGATGTCATCTCGCGTTTCCAGCGCATGCTGGGCAAAAATGTCATGCAGCCGATGGGCTGGGATGCCTTCGGCCTGCCGGCGGAAAACGCCGCGCTGCAGAACAAGGTGGCACCGGCGGGCTGGACCTACAGCAATATCGACTACATGAAGCAACAGCTGAAAAGCCTCGGCTTTGCCTATGACTGGACACGTGAATTTGCCACCTGCCAGCCCGATTACTACCGCTGGGAACAATGGTTTTTTACCCGCCTGTATGAAAAAGGCCTGGTCTATAAAAAGATGGCCACCGTCAACTGGGACCCGGTAGACCAGACCGTGCTGGCCAATGAACAGGTCATTGATGGCCGCGGCTGGCGTTCCGGTGCACTGATCGAGCGCAAGGACATTCCGCAGTGGTTTATCAAGATCACCGATTACGCCGAGGAGCTGCTCAACGATCTCGACCAGCTGGATGAATGGCCGGAACAGGTCAAGACCATGCAGCGCAACTGGATCGGCCGCTCCGAAGGGCTGGAACTGCAGTTTGCGATTGACGGCGAAGCGCCGCTGACGGTCTTTACCACCCGCCCGGACACCCTGATGGGCGTCAGCTATGTGGCAGTGGCAGCCGAACACCCGCCGGCCAAAAAAGCCTCCCTCGACAATCCGGCATTGCAGGCCTTTATCGAGCGGCAAAAAAACATCAAGGTGGCCGAGGCTGACCTGGCGACGATGGAAAAAGAAGGCATGGCGCTGGGTATCGACGCCATTCATCCGGTCAGCGGCGAGCGCGTGCCGGTCTGGGTCGCCAATTTTGTGCTGATGAGTTACGGCTCCGGCGCGGTGATGGCGGTGCCCGGCCACGACGAGCGCGACTGGGAGTTTGCCCGCAAATACCGGCTGGCTATCCGCCAGGTGATTGAACCGATGGATGGCAGCACCATTGATGTGCAGGCGGCTGCCTGGACAGAACAGGGCCGGCTGGTCAATTCCGGCCCATTTGACGGCCTGGATTTTACCGCCGCCTTTGACGCCATCGCCGCCCACCTGGGTGAGCGCGCCCGGCGCAAAGTCAACTACCGCCTGCGCGACTGGGGTGTTTCCCGCCAGCGTTACTGGGGCGCGCCAATCCCGATGTTCAACCTGCCCGAAGGCGGTGAGATCCCGGTGCCGGCCAGCCGGCTGCCGGTGTTACTGCCGGAAGACGTGGTCATGGACGGTGTCAGCTCGCCGATCAAGACCGACCCGCAGTGGGCCAAAGACCGCCTTGACGGCCGCGAGGTGCTGCGCGAAACCGACACCTTCGACACCTTTATGGAGTCCTCCTGGTACTATGCCCGCTTTTGCAGCCCGCACTATAACCAGGGCATGGTCGACCCGGATGCCGCCCGCTACTGGCTGCCGGTGGACCAGTATATCGGCGGTATCGAGCACGCCATCCTGCACCTGTTATACGCACGTTTTTTCCACAAGCTGATGCGTGACATGGGCCTGGTCAGCTGTGACGAGCCGTTCAAGCGCCTGCTGTGCCAGGGCATGGTGGTGGCCGAAACCTATTACCGCGAGGACAGCAGCGGCAAAAAAACCTGGTATTCGCCGAATGATGTTGACATTAGCCGCGACGACAAGGGCGGCGTGGCCAGCGCCAGACTGAAAAGCGATGGCCTGCCGGTGATGGTTGGCGGCATCGAAAAAATGTCGAAATCAAAAAACAATGGCGCCGATCCGCAGCAGATGATTGACCGTTATGGTGCCGATACCGTGCGCCTGTTCATGATGTTTGCCGCGCCACCGGAACAATCGCTGGAGTGGTCTGATGCCGGTGTTGAAGGCGCGCACCGTTTCCTGCGCCGCTTCTGGCGCCTGTGCCATGTGCATTGCCAGTCCGGCGCCGTTGATGCGCTGGATCGTGCCGCGCTGAACGAGGAACAACAGGCGGTACGGCGCAAGACCCACGAAACCATCCAGCGGGTCACTGATGCCTACCAGCGTCGTTATGCCTATAACATTGCCATTGCTGCCGTGATGGAACTGTGTAACGAGGTCGGCAAACTGTCTGACCGCTCGCCGCAATCGCTGGCCGTCGAGCGCGAGGCACTGGAAACCGCGATTGTTATGCTGGCGCCGATTGCGCCACATATCTGCCATGCCCTGTGGCAGGCCTTTGGCCATGATGAGCCGGTGATTGATGCCCAGTGGCCCGCTGTCGATGAACAGGCACTGGTAAAAAGCCATATCGAGGTAGTGGTACAGATCAACGGCAAGCTGCGTGCCAAAATGGACGTTGCCGTCGACCTGGACCAGCAGGCTGCACTGGCAAGTGCCAGCGCGCTCGATAATGTACAGACCCACCTGGCCGGCAAAACCGTTCGCAAGGTAATCTGGGTACCCAACAAACTGCTGAACATTGTTGCCAGCTGACATGG
>DATCSZ010000085.1:0-1751 GCA_036568205.1 Pseudomonadales bacterium | reverse complement strand
GACCTCCACATGACTGAAAAACTGTGCAACCTGCGCGATATTGACGAGCCGGGCGCCAAAGGCTTCGAGCTCAGCCGCAACAACCGGGAATTCCTCATGTTCCTGGTACGAAAAGACGGCCAGGTGTATGCCTATGAAAACCGCTGCCCGCATGCGGGCGTCAACCTGGAATGGCTGCCGGACGACTTCCTGGACATGGACAGGGCACTGATCCAGTGTTCGGTGCACGGCGCCCTGTTCCTGATGGAAACCGGCGAATGCGTCGGCGGTCCCTGCAATGGCCAGGGCCTGAGCCCGGTGGCCATCCGGGTGGATGAACAGGGGGATATTTTTCTTGATGCATAAAAGCTTTAGTCCGCAAATGAACGCAAATGTTTTATTGCTGCGCCTGCGGCGCAGCATCCAGCAGACGCTTTAGATTTTATTTGCGTGTATTTGCGTTCATTTGCGGACTAAAAACCACCCATGACCCAGCAACTGACACGATTATTTCCCCTCTGGGCCCTGCTATTGTCCTGGCTGGCCTGGATGCAACCCCAGCTGTTCGCCGGCTTTGCCGCCGCTATTCTGCCGCTGCTGGCGCTGGTCATGTTCGGTATGGGCCTGACCCTGACCCTGGGGGACTTCAGCCGCATCCTGGCGATGCCGCGTATCGTCGCCCTGGGCACCCTGCTGCAGTTCAGCCTGATGCCTTTTTTTGCCTGGCTCATTGCCAGCCTGCTCGATCTGGACCCGCTGCTGGCGGCCGGCATGATCCTGCTGGGTGCCAGCCCCGGCGGCACCGCCTCCAATGTGGTGTGTTACCTGGCCCGCGGCAATGTGGCCCTGTCCATCACCCTCACCGCCGTGTCCACCCTGCTGTCGGTGCTGCTGATGCCCTGGATCAGCTGGCTGTACATGCACACCAGCATCCAGGTGCCGGTATTAAAAATGCTGCAGAGCATCATCTGGCTGGTGCTGGCGCCGGTCAGCCTGGGGCTGCTGATCAACCACAGGCTGCATAAAACCATCCGCCCCCTGCAGCAGGTTTTTCCACTGGTTTCGGTGATCGCCATCGTGCTGATCATTGCCATCATCGTGGCGCTCAACCGGCAGCGGCTGGAGCAGCTCAGCCTGTGGCTGCTGACCGCGGTGGTGCTGCACAACCTGGCGGGACTAGGCTGTGGCTACTGGCTGCCCCGCCTGCTGGGCTATGACAGGCAGATATGCCGCACCCTGGCGATCGAAGTGGGGATGCAGAATTCCGGGCTGGCGGTGGCCCTGGCACTGAAATATTTCGCCCCGCTGGCGGCCCTGCCCGGTGCCCTGTTCAGCATCTGGCACAACCTCAGCGGTTCGCTGCTGGCGGGCATCTGGTCAAAGAATGGGTCCGCGAATGAACGCAAATAAACGCGAATATATTGTAGCTGCGCCTGCGGCGCAGCGTACACCAGACACTTTTGCTTTTATTTGCGTGTATTTGCGTTCATTTGCGGACTAAGGCTTTTTTCTCCAGGCAGCCTGCAAAACTGGCTCACCGGCCGCAGCATTTTTTGTATTTTTTGCCGCTGCCGCAGGGGCAGGGATCATTGCGACCCGGTTTTGCCGCACTGCGCAGGTCCCCATCCAGGTAAAACCAGCGTCCCTGTTCGAATACAAAGCGGCTGTTTTCATGCACTGCGCCACTGACCTCCCCCTGCTGGTAACGGGCAATGAATTCCACCCGGCCGCTGGTATCGCCGGGCTGGCCGCCCTGACAGGCCCTGACACTG
>DATCSZ010000084.1:0-1592 GCA_036568205.1 Pseudomonadales bacterium | reverse complement strand
TATCAACAGTTGGCGGGCGGGTCAGCAGCCGGCCGACAAAGCGCAGTGGGTTGCCGATCTGCAACAGCAAGATCGGCGCGTGCTGATGACCGGCGATGGTGTCAACGATGCACCGGCGATGTTGCGCGCGGATGTTGGCGTTGCTGTTGCTGACAGCAGCGCTCTGGCAAGAGAGGCCGCCGGCATCTATCTGTTACGGCCGCAACTGGCCGCCCTGCCCTGGTTGCTGGCATTGTCGCAACGTAGTTATCGCACCCTGCAACAGAACATGGCCTGGGCGTTGGGTTACAACCTGATCATGATACCGTTTGCCATGGCCGGCTTGATTCCGCCCTGGCTGGCAGCAATCGGTATGTCGGCCAGCTCGCTGCTGGTTACCTGGAATGCGGCAAGGTTGGCGTCATGGAAATCCTGATTTTTCTCGTGCCGCTGGCTTCAGTGGTGGTAGCAATCGCAGTCTGGGCATTTATCTGGGCACTGCGCCGTGGTCAGTTCGACGATCTGGACAGCCCGGCCTGGCGCATCGTTTTTGATGATCAGGAACAGCACCGCAAAGCAGATGCGGATACCGATGCCGATGCCGATGCCGATGAGGACGACATCCAGTGACGCTGGCTGAATCTATCTCCGCTGCAGCACTGCTGGCACTTGCCGGCGCCGGGCACTGCCTTGGCATGTGCGGCGGCATCAGCCTTGGCCTGTCCATGGCGGTGAATGAATCGCAACGGCGTGGCCGCAAGTTGTGGTGGTGGCAATTCCTGTTTGCCGGCGGGCGGGTCACGACCTATTCGCTGCTTGGCTTGATTGCCGGTGGCATGGGCCAATGGTTACTGGATGCCCTGCCTGCTGCCGCGCCGGTCGCCTGGCTGCTGTCGGCGGTGCTGATGCTGCTGGTGGGGTTGATGCTGCTTGGCCACGACATTGGTCTGCGGGGCATGGAAAAAATCGGCCTGAATGTGTGGCGACGGATTCAACCGCTGACCACCTCGCTGGTGCCGATTCGTCACGCCTGGCAAGCACTGCTGCTGGGCGGATTGTGGGGCTTTTTACCATGCGGTTTGCTATACACCGCGCTGGCACTGGCCGTTTCCAGCGCTGACCTCTGGCACGGCGGCGCCGTCATGCTGGTGTTCGGTCTGGTCACGGTTCCACCGGTAGCGGTTGGCGGTGTTGCCACCGGGCTACTCACCATTTTGCGTCGTCAGGGCTGGCGACGGCTGGCCGCAGTCATGGCCTTGCTGATGGCCGGCTGGCTGTTCTGGCAGGGACTGTCCGGCGCCCATGGCCTGCACGCAGATCACGGCATCATGCAGGCACCGGCAGAGGAGCATCACCTGCACCATCATTGACGTGCATCAACACCACCGGTGCTGGCCGCTCCATACTGGCGCCATTGATACTGCGGGTGGCCGCGATGACCGAATGGAATACCAATCTGATACGTCGCTACGGCGATCAGGGACCACGCTACACATCCTATCCGACAGCGCTTCAGTTCCATGAAGAAGTGACGGCGGATGATTACTGGCAGGCGCTGGAGCACGGCAATCAGGCGCGCCGGCCGCTGTCGCTTTACCTGCATATCCCGTTTT
>DATCSZ010000083.1:0-5366 GCA_036568205.1 Pseudomonadales bacterium | reverse complement strand
GGTGAAGCAGTTCGCCGGCCAGCTGAAACCCGCCCTGCAGCAGGCCATGCAGCAGGGCGGCCCGGCACATGCCGTCAGCGTCTGTGCGGAAAAGGCACCCGCCATTGCCGCCAGCCTGAGTCACACCTCCGGCTGGCAAATCAAGCGGGTCAGCCTCAAGCCACGCAACCCCGATGCAAGCCCGGATGACTTTGAACGGCAACAGCTGCAAGCCTTTGAACAACGCCGGCAACAGGGTGAAAGCCCGGCTGAGCTACGCCACAGTGCACTGACCGATGACGGCTTTCGTTACCTGCAGGCACAGGGTGTCGAGCCACTGTGCCTGGCCTGCCATGGCGAGCAGATTGATGATAAAACCCGCCAGGTATTGCAAACCCGTTATCCGTCGGACAGCGCCACCGGTTACCGCCTCGGTGATATCCGTGGTGCCTTCAGCCTGATCAAGACCGATTTGTAATGGCGCTGTGGCAGCATCAGTTCAGCCTGGAAGAGCTCAATGCCTTCCACCAGCATACCCTGATGGAGCAGCTGGATATCCGTGTCACGGAGATGGGTGAGGATTATCTGGTTGCGTCAATGCCGGTGGACCAGCGCACCCGCCAGCCAATGGGCATCCTGCATGGCGGCGCCTCGGTGGCGCTGGCAGAAAGCCTGGGCAGCCTGGCGGGAACCATGGCCGCCAGGCCCGGTTATTATGTGGTCGGCCAGGAAATCAACGCCAACCACCTGCGCAGTGTGCGCAGCGGCCTGGTTCACGCCACGGCACGGCCGTTGCATATCGGCGGCCGCAGCCAGGTGTGGGAGATCCGCATTACCGATGACCAGCAGCAGCTGGTGTGTATCTCACGCCTGACGCTGGCTGTCGTGCGGGCCGGCTGAGCCACGGCTCAGCGCACCAGCGCCACCACCGCCTCCAGCTGCACTTTCCTGTCGATACGCTGTTCTATCGCCAGCTTGATGCCATCAAGCTGTTCTTCCTGCAGTGGTGCCGGACTGGCCAGCCGGGTACGGATACGCACCGGATCACCGAGGCTGACATTGACATCGCGCAGCTCGACCTCCTCAACCTGCCAGCCATTCAGCATACGCACGATATTGTGCTCGATCACCATCTGGCGGAAACCCAGCGCCAGTGGCACGCTGACAAACGCCACCATCACCAGCGACAGCATCAAGCCCTGTTTGGCACGCTTGAACGGGCTGTAACCCAGTGCCAAAAACGTTATCACCGCCGCCAGCACAATACCGGCAAGGTTGGTCAGGAACAGTAATGCTGCACCGCTGAATACCGACCAGTCCAGCCAGCCAAGGCCAATACCGGTGACCGCCAGCGGCGGCACCAGCGCCACCGCAATGGCCACGCCGGCCAGGCTTTTGGCCACTTCGGTACGGGCATTGGCATAGGCGCCGGCAATGCCGGAAATCACTGCCACCCCGAGATCCAGCAAGGTCGGCTTCAGCCGTGCGCCGATTTCCGGGTTGATGGTCTGCAACGGTGTCAGCATGGCCAGGATCATTGCGCACAGCACCGACAGGCCAATGCCAACCGCCAGTGTGCGCAGGCATTCCTTGATCATTTTTTCTTCCTGGCGCAGCAGGCCCATCGCCAGCGAAATAATCGGGGTCATCAGCGGTGCCAGGATCATCGCGCCGATAATCACCGGTGCCGAGCTGGCAAACAGGCCAAAGGTGGCCAGCAGCGTCGACAGTACCATCAAGGTCAGGTAGGTTTCTGAAGGCCTGGCATTTTCCCGCAGGTTCTGGAACAAATCGCGGAATTCATCGCTGCTGGCGTGGTGAATCCACGGCATCGGGTAGCTGACCAGCACGGTTTTTGCCTCACCGACAGGCAGGTTTTGCAGGCGCACGGTTTCCTTGTCGCTGGGCTGCTCATCACTTTCGGTCTTGACATGGCGTCCCATAAACAGGCGGGCCGATTGCGGCTTGATATACAGCGTCAGCTCCTCGGCGCCGTGACTGATACCATCCAGCGAGTACTTGATGGGCTTCTGGCTGCTGCCGGTCAGGGTCAGGCTTTCGGTTTTGATATAGCCGATAAAATCCGGCAGCTTGCTGTTGCTGGTGGATGGCAGGAATACCGAGGAAAACAGGAAATACAGCAGGTCAAACACACTGCGCGGTGCCAGCACCAGCGCATTCAGCTTGCCGTCACTGAGACTGGTATTGTCCAGCACCCGGCGGGTCAGCGGCGAGTTTTTGCCGTGTTCAACCACCACGATTCCGAGCGCGGCTGTGTCGATGACCTTCTCTTTTTTGGTCACCAGCCGGAACGGTTTGAGCGTCAGCTCGGACAGGTTCGGCAGCAAACGGGCAAAGCGGCGCAGGCGCATCAGCCAGCTGTCTTCAGGCATGCGTGCCGGCTTCAGTGTATAGGTATCACCAATAACCACCGAATTGAATACCAGCTTGTCATTGCAGTACATCAGGTCGATGGTGCTGGCCTCCTGCGGACTCAGGATGTCTTCCAGCGCCTGCTCGATCTTGTTGGCAATGCCAAAACCCAGCTTGGCCTGGCCCATATCAGGGTGTGGCAGCAGTCCCCACTGCCAGCTGGCGGTGCGCTCGTCATTCATCAATCGTTTCAGGGCACGGTCGGACAGCCAGGTGATCACCAGGCTGTCTGCCGACAGCTCCGGCAACTGCTCATCCTCCAGCACCACCGCCTGTACCTGGTGATCCTTCAGCAGCGGCACAATCTGCTGTTCGACCTTTTCCCGATCATCGTTCTGATACAAAACAACCAGTGATTTCAAATGCAAAACTCCATGCTGGGTGGAATGTCCGGCACCGGCAACACCGTGGCGCAACAGACAGGTGCCGGCTTATACGCAGCCGGCAGCGATTCGGCCGAGTAGCGGCCGCCAACCATCGTTATTACCGCAACAACTGCTAGATCAGTCCCAGCAGGCGGGCACCGTTGTCATGCATGATCTGCTGCACCACAGCGGCCGGCAAAGACTGCATCTCGGCTGCCATTTCTGCCGGCAGCTCCAGCCCTTCCGGGTGGGGAAAATCCGAACCATTCAGCACCTGGCTGGCACCAATCGTGTCCACCAGTGCCGGGATATCCTCTTCATAAAAAGGCACCACCGAAAAGTGGCGGCAAAAAATCTCTGACGGTTTGGCCTGTGGTTTGCCAAAACGCCAGCGATCCTTGTGTTCCGCCATGCGGTATATCTTGTCGAGGATTTTCATGTTTGGCCTGATCCAGTCCGAACCAAATTCAATGATGGCCACTTTCAACGCCGGGAAACGGCCAAACAGGTTGTGGCTGATCATCACCGCCACCTGGTCGGTAATGGTACGGGCACCAATGCCCCAGAAGGTATTCAGTGCACTGAAGCGATGCACCGGCGGATTGGCCGGCTCGCCCCAGCGGGCGGCATACATTTCGTTAAAACAGGTTTCACCGATATGCAGGGATAACAAAATACCGGCCTCCTGCATGCGTGCCCAGAACGGGTCAAAATACGGGTCGGCCGGTGACATGTCACGGATCGGCCCGCATGGCAAATGGACAGTTTTCACCCCGGCGGCGATCAGCCGGTCCAGCTCTATGCAGGCTTCTTCCAGGTTGTTCAGTGTCAGGCAAGCGGCGCCAAAAATGCGGCCGTCGGCACCATAACCCCAGTCCTCCTCCACCCAGCGGTTGAAGGCACGCAGGGTCGGGTATTCCAGCTCCGGGTAACGCGCCAGGTGGTGCTGTACGGTAACCCCCAGCGTTGGCAACATAACGGCCGCCTGTACGCCCTGTTCGTCCATTTTCGCCAGTCGTGCGGTTTTGTTCATCATATAGGGGTGTTCCCGTGGACATAACGCATTCAGGTTGACCGCGCCGCCCTCTTCCGTCTCGCCCTTGAAAAACGCCTTCATCATGCCCGGCCCGCCAACAAAGTCGTTCTGGATGACGGAGGTAAAGTGCAGGCGCTCATCCGCCAGCATCATGCGGCCAAGGCCATCGGCAGCGGAACGATCCGGGCGCACCGTCCTGTGCCGGTATTGCTGCTCGATATGGCGGGTAAAACAGTCGTCCGGCTCGTAATAGTGGGCGTCAAAATCAACAATCGCGGAAGTATAAATACTCATGGCCATTCACAGCTTGTTCAATAAAAAGGGTGGCAAGTGTAGCAGATGTGCACGGTGGCGAAACCCGACACAGATCAACCGAAACGATGATCGGCAACAAACGGGTTGCTGCGGCGCTCCTGGCCAAATGTGGACGTTGGCCCGTGACCGGGCACAAACTGCACGTCATCGCCCAGCGGCCACAGCCGGCCGGTAATCGAATCGATCAGTTGCTGGTGGTCGCCGCCGGGAAAATCAGTACGCCCTATCGACCCCTGGAACAACACATCACCAACAAACGCCAGCCGCCCTTGCGGCCAGAAAAACACCACATGGCCGGGTGTATGGCCGGGGCAATGCAGCACCTGCAGTGTCACCTCACCGACACTGACGGTATCGCCCTGCTCCAGCCAGCGATCGGGGATAAAATTGCGGGTTGGCGGAAACTGCATCATCGCGGCATAGTCTTCCAGGCCATCCAGCCAGTACTGGTCATCACGGTGCGGCCCTTCTATCGGCACCTGCTGTGAGGCTGCCAGCTCGGCCGCAGCGCCGGCGTGATCCAGATGGCCGTGGGTGATAAAAATCTTGCTCAGTGTACCGCCCAGCTGTTGTACGGCATCCAGCAGGCGCTGCGCTTCACCGCCCGGGTCAATCAGCGCTGCCTGGCCGGTTTTTTCACACACCAGCACCGAACAGTTTTGCTGGTAGGCGGTGACCGGCACAATGGCTACTTTCAACGGCATGGGTAATTCCTTGTTTCAGGGTGAAGAAGCCAGCAGGGCTTCGCGATACAGCAGCTTGATGGCGCTCATGTATTCCTGCTGGCGCTCGCCGGCATAGGGTGCCACCAGTCCCAGCACATGATAAACGCCCTTGTGGATCAGGTCGGCACCGCGGGCATCCGGGCGCAGCAGCTGCTGGTAGGGGAACCAGTACAACAGGCTCAGCGCGATATTTTCCGCCAGCAGCTGGATATCCACGCTGTCCACATCAAATTCCAGCTCGCTCATCAAATGGCTGCACAGGGATTCAATGGTAGTGATTTTGGTTTTGATCAGGCGACGAAAACGGCGCTCAACATCCGGGTACTTGAGCATGATATTGCCGGCATTCAGGTAAAAAAAACGGAATTTATGGATTTCCTCAAACACCACATAAATAAACAGCCAGTGCTCCTCAATGCCGAGGGTTTGCTCCAGCGACTGCTGCAACAAGGCTGTCAGCTCGCTTTCATAACGGCTGAAAAGCGCATCAATAATGCTTTCCTTGCCCTTGAA
>DATCSZ010000082.1:0-9599 GCA_036568205.1 Pseudomonadales bacterium | reverse complement strand
GAAAAGGCATTGCTGGCCGGTTTTGACAAGGCGCTGGCCCAGCTGCTTGAGCACCGCCGGCGTGAGGGTGAGCAGCTGCGCCTGCTGATCGAACAGCGCCTGCAAAGCATCGAAACCATCAGCAAGCAGGTGCGCGCTGCGCTGCCGGCGATTATCGCCCGCCAGAAACAGAAACTGCTGGACCGTTTTGCCGAGCTGCAACTGGCGGTCGACAATGAGCGCATCGAGCAGGAAATTGTGCTGCTGGCACAGAAAATGGACGTTGATGAAGAGCTGGACCGGCTGATGACCCACATCGACGAAGTGCGCAATACGCTGGCCAACGGTGGCCCCTGCGGCCGGCGGCTGGATTTTCTGATGCAGGAGCTGAACCGCGAGGCCAATACCCTGGGTTCCAAATCGATTAACAGCGAAACCTCGCAGGCTGCGGTAGACCTGAAGGTGGCGATCGAGCAAATGCGTGAGCAGGTGCAGAATATCGAATGATTGCTGTACGGCTCAGTCTGGCTGCACGGCTTGGTACCACTGGTCCAGAGTGGTCTCCAGTTCGGCTATGCCCTGTTTTTTCAGTGATGAAAACGCTTGCACGGAAATCTGGCCGGGTTGGGCGGCCAGCAATTTTTTGATTTGCATGATCTGGTTGCGCGCCGCGTTGGGCTTCAGCTTGTCGGCCTTGGTCAGCAGGATATGCACCGGCAGTTCGCAGTCGGCCGCCCATTGCAGCAGGGTAGTGTCGTAGTCCTGCAGCGGGTGGCGGATGTCCATTACCAGCACCAGCCCGCGCAGGCACTGGCGCTGTTGCAGGTATTCGCTGAGGTGGCGCTGCCATTTCAGCTTCATCGCTTCCGGCACCTTGGCGTAACCATAACCGGGCAGGTCGACCAGCCGGCGCTGCTCGTCGAGGCTGAAAAAATTGAGCAGCTGGGTTCGCCCCGGTGTTTTGCTGGTGCGTGCCAGCTTGCTGTTGTCCGTCAATGTGTTGATGGCAGAGGATTTGCCGGCATTGGAACGGCCGGCAAATGCCACCTCAAAACCCTCATCGGCCGGGCACTGGGACAGTTTTTCAGCACTGGTCAGGAACTGGGCAGTCCGGTATTTTATCGTCATCAGTGAAGAAATCCTGTATTGGCGTTTTGCCTTGTGGCGTTGTTTCTATATAATGCGCAGCGCGATTATATAACGGGCGGCTGCCAACACACCATGTTGCTGTCCTGCTCTTGCCGAGGAACCTGCCATGAAAAAAGCGCTTGTTGCCATTGCCCTGATCTCAGCTGCCCTGTCTGCCCATGCCAATCGTGACGCAGAAACGCTGTATAACCAGTCATGCATTGCCTGCCACAGCAGTGGTGCAGCCGGTGCGCCGAAAACCGGCGATGCGGCTGCCTGGGCGCCACGCCTGGAGAAGGGCATGGAACAGCTGCTGGCCAATACCAAAAGCGGCATCAATGCCATGCCACCCAAAGGCATGTGTATGGATTGCAATGATGATGAATACAAGGCGCTGATTGAGTTCATGTCCTCGACGAAATAACCGAACGGGAAAGCAGTGATGAAAAAACTGATTGCAAGTGTATTGATGATGGCTGCCGCCCACGGTGTGATGGCCGGTGATGCGGCGGCAGGCAAGGCCAAGACGGCAGTGTGCGCTGCCTGCCATGGTGCCGATGGTAACAGTGCCGTGCCAAACTTCCCGTCGCTGGCTGGCCAGCATGCCAGCTACACGCTGAAGCAGCTGCAGGACATGACCATCGATGTCAGTGCCGGCGGCCGTCAGGTGCCGGAAATGACCGGAATTGTGGCCGGCCTGAGCACCCAGGATATGGCCGATATCGCTGCCTTTTATGCCGGACAAAAAGCCAAGGGCAATGTGACAAAAGCCGACCTGCTTGAGAAAGGCGAAAGCGTATACCGCGCCGGTAATGAGAGTCGTGGCGTCGCTGCCTGTACCGGCTGTCATGGCCCGGATGGCATGGGCAACAAGGGCGCAAGTTATCCGCGTCTGGCCGGCCAGCATGCCGACTATATTGAAAAACAGCTGAAAGCTTTCCGTCTGGGCGCTGAAGAACCGAAAGCCCAGGGTGCCCGGATCAATGACGGCGACAACCGCATTATGCGTGATATTGCTGCCAATATGAGTGATCTGGAAATTCGCGCGGTGGCCAGTTTTATTGCCGGCCTGCGCTGAGCAGACAGGCGGATGGTGACAAACGGCGGGCCTGGGTGCCCGCCGTTTTTTTTCAGGCCGGTAAGCGCTGCGGCATTTTCCACCCCGGTGGAAAATCTGTATTTGGAATCGCCGCCGGAAACCGTTATTATCTCGTCATTTAGTGCCTAGAATAACAATACAATGGAGCCTACCATGAAAAACTTGCGGCCAGCGTTTTTCAGCCTGCTAGTGATTTGCGCCGCCAGTGCCAGCGCCGAGGTTGAAACACCGTTTCATATTGGTTTATATGGTGGTGATTCAACAATCAATGTTCGCGCAACCTACCAGGATGTGCCGCCCAACCCGCCGGGTAACCATATTTCCAACTTCAAGGCAGAAAAATCCCATGCCCTGGCGATGACGCTGGCCGGTGCCTGGCAGTTTGCCGACAACTGGATGCTGGAAATGCAGCTCGCCTCCAGCCTGAAGCAGGATTCCCTGTTCCGCCAGGTGGATACCCCGCAGGGCAAAAGCAGCCTGAAAGTCGGCAGCAGTGCTTTTGGCACGTATATCGTTTACAAGGCCGGTGGTGAAACCTACGTCAAGGGCAAGCTGGGGCTGGGTATCAGCAATATCGACGTTGAGACAAACGCAGCCTCGGATACCTATTCGAAGTTTGGTTATAGCTACGGTATTGCGGTTGGCCAGAAACTCGGCATCGGCTCGCTGGAAATTACCTACATGCGTTACCCGGATGTGAGTATTTCCAATAGCGAATTCGGCGACACGTTTGATACCGGTACGGCGTCCACGCTGACAATATCCCGCTACCTGCGTCATGAAATTTTTTCATTCGGTTACGTGTTCAGTTTCTGAGCATGTGCCGGGACATAAAAAAAGCAGCCATCCGGCTGCTTTTTTTATGGATAACATCCGTGCCTAGGGCCATACCCGTTGCAGCAGGGCCAGCGTCTGGCGCCAGGAGTCGGCATCGGCAGCGGCATCATAGGCCAGCGGCATGGCAAATTCACGGCCCACCGCATCGGCGCGCGGGTTGGTAAAGGAATGCTGGGCATTGCGGTAGACGGTGATGCCGTAATCCGCGCCTGCCTCAAACATTTCACGGCTGAAACCAGCGACCTGCTCGGCAGGAATCATCGGATCGCGGCCGCCGGTAAACACCTGTATTACACCCTGGATGTTGGGCCGGGTATCGGCCGGCAGGTTCGAGCCCAGCGAGCCGTGATAGCTGATCACCGCATCCAGCGGTGTACCGATGCGCGCCATGTGCAGGACAATAGCGCCACCAAAACAGTAACCGAGAGCGGCAATGGCATCCTTGCGGGTGGCCGGATGATCATTCAGCAGCTGGAAGGCAGCCAGGAAACGCTGCTGGGCGGCGGGCAGGTTATTGAATACCTCGGTCATAAAAGCATTGGCATCCTTCGGGTGGTTGGCCAGCTTGCCACTGCCATACATGTCCAGCGCAAACGCGGTGTAGCCTTCACCAGCCAGCTGTTCTGCCCGCTCGCGGGCGTAGTCGTTATGCCCCCACCATTCGTGCACAATCAATACGCCAGGACGCTGGCCCAGGCTGTCGTCATAGGCCAGATAGCCGGTGAACTCCTGGCCATCCACCGGGTAGCGGATTTCTTCGGTAACCAGTTTGGCATGGCTGGTGGTGGATAACAGGGTGCCAATGAGCAGGCCAAGAAGGCGTCGTTTCATCACGGTTCTCCGTTGTTGGGGGATGGCAACAGTGTCTCAGTTTTGCAGCAGCCGTTCCAGCACGGTGTTGAGGTGCATGAACCCCGTCTCGCTGGTGCAAATGCGATCGTCCAGTACCAGCAGTTGCTGTTCCACCAGTGGCCGGCAGGCCTTTTGCAGTTCGTGCAGGCTGCAGCCGGTACGCGCCAGCACATCGCTGACGGCCACACCATGTGTCAGGCGCAGGCCGTTCATCAGGCATTCAAACAGCCGGTCCTGTGGCGCAATCGGCTGCCGGCCGGCAACAAAGTTGTCATCTCGTGCCAGGTAATCCCTGGGCAGGCGGGTTTTGTGGTAACGCTCGATACATTGCCCGGCCGGCCAGCTGATCTTGCCGTGGGCACCGGCGCCAATCGCCAGGTAATCACCAAACTCCCAGTAGTTGCGGTTATGGCGTGCCTGCTGGCCGGGGCGGGCAAATGCCGACACTTCATACTGGGCCAGGCCATGATCAGCCAGCAGGGCCTGGCCCAGCTGCTGGATATCGGCCAGTGTGTCCTCCGCCGGCAGCCGGGGCGGGTAACGGTAGAATTCGGTATTTGGCTCGATGGTCAGCTGGTACCAGCTGACATGATCCACGCCCAGCGCCAGCGCCTGCTGCAGATCGGCCAGCGCATCTGCCGCCTGCTGGCCAGGCAGGCCATGCATCAGGTCGATGTTGATTCGTTCAAAGCCGGCCTGTCGGGCAGCGTTGACAGCGGCCAGTGCCTCACCGCCATCATGAATGCGGCCCAGCTGTTGCAGGTGCAGGCTGCTGAAACTCTGTACGCCCAGCGACAGGCGGTTGATGCCGGCAGCCCGCAGTGCAACAAAGCGGGCTTGCTCGCTGCTGCCGGGATTGGCTTCCATGGTGATCTCGATATCATCGGCAAAAACCAGCAGGCCGGCCAGTTGCTCCAGCAGGCGGGCAATGGCCGCAGCACTGAACAGGCTGGGTGTGCCGCCACCAATAAAAATGCTGCTGATGCGGCGGCCCTGCACCGCCGGCAGCTCACTGCGGGCATCACGCAGCAGCGCAGCAATGTAATCGTTTTCCGGTATGACCGCGCTGACATGCGAGTTGAAATCGCAATATGGACATTTTTTTTCGCACCACGGGATATGGATGTACAGTGCCAGTGGTGGCAGGCCCAGGCGCTCAGTCATTCAGTGCGCGGATCAGCTGCGTCACCGCCTGGCCACGGTGGCTGACACGGTTTTTCACATCGGCAGGCAGTTGCGCCGAGCTTTTGCCCAGTTGCGGGCAGAAAAACAGCGGGTCATAACCGAAACCGTTATCACCGGTCGCCGCCTGCAGGATACGTCCGCGCCACTGGCCATGAAAAATCAGTGGCACCGGGTCTTCGGCATGGCGCATCAGCACCAGTACACAATGAAAACAGGCGCCACGCTGTGCATCCGGCAGGCCATGCAGGGCCTCAAGCAGTTTGGCGTTGTTTTGCTCGTCGCTGGCATCAGCGCCGCTGTAACGGGCAGAATAAATACCGGGCTGGCCGGCCAGTGCATCAACAGCCAGACCGGAGTCATCAGCCAGTGCCGGCAGGCCGGACAGTCGTGCCGCATGGCGCGCCTTGATAATGGCGTTTTCGACAAAGCTGAGGCCGGTTTCCTCGGCATCGTCAATGGCCAGTGCGGACTGCGGAATGACTTCAATGCCGTGGCCGGCAAAAATGGCGGCAAACTCCTTCAGCTTGCCGGCATTGCCACTGGCCAGCACCAGCTGGTCAAAGCCCGTCTTATTCATCGTTATACAGCATCTTGTTGAATTGCACCTTGAACGGCTGTTGGCCTTCTACTTCCACATTAACGGTGAAGTAAATCGTGATCATGTGCTGGATATCAAAACTGGCCAGGTAATAAATGGCGTGCTGTTCACGCACCTCGCGAAATGTCAGCGGTTCGCGGCGGATCAGGTCAAACTGGTCACCACTGACGCGGGCGGCAACATTCACCAGGCTGCCGTCGTTTTGGCGTTTCAGCACGGCAATATTCATCAGCGCCTTGCGGCCGGAGCGCACAATATCATAGGCACTGGCTACCTGCGGTGTCAGGAAACTGGTGTTGAAGACACTGTAATGCACTTCATGGTCACCAAAGCGCTGCACCGATGTATCGGCATGTACAGCGGCAGCGGACAGCATCAGCATCAGGAAAAAAGACAAAACACGGTTTTGCAGCATAAGGTCACCTGCTCAGATGGTAGATGGCAGTGGTGGCAAACAGGTTGGGGGCAATACCGGTCAGGCCGGTCAACTGCCCTACCGAATTGGTCATGGCGCGATTGAGTATGCGTATCTGCCGTTCACGGCACAGATTGTCAAAATCCCGCACGGTGCAGAAATGGATGTTCGGTGTGTTGTACCAGTAATAGGGCATAAAACCGGAGACCGGCATGCGGCCTTTCAGGCCCAGGTGAAAACGGCAAAACCAGTGGCCGAAATTGGGGAAGGCAACAATGCCCTGGCGGCCCACACGCAACATCTCTTCCAGCACCCGGTCCGGGTGATGCATGGCCTGCAGGGTTTGTGTCATCACCACTACATCAAAGCTGGCGTCAGCAAAATTGCCCAGCCCCTGGTCAAGGTCCTGCTCAATCACTGACAGGCCACGATCAATACAACGATTGAACTTGTCCGGGTCAATCTCGATACCGACACCGTTGACCTGCTTGTTGCGGGTCAGGCTGTCCAGCAGCGTGCCATCGCCACAGCCGAGATCCAGTACCCGGCTGCCCGGTGCTATCCATTGCTGAATCACATCAAGGTCGATACGCATCAGCTGAACTCCCGGATAACCCGTTGCATATAGTGGTGAAATACCGCTTCAAAACGCGGGTGTTTCAGCAAAAACGCATCATGGCCGTAGCCGGAATCAATCTCGGCATAACAGACGGGCTTGCCGGCGGCGATCAGTGCATTGCTGATTTCGCGTGAGCGTTCCGGTGAAAAACGCCAGTCAGTGGAAAACGACACCACCAGAAAGGCGCATTGCGCATGACGGAACGCCGCCACCGGGTCATCGTTGTACTCGCGTGCCAGATCAAACATGTCCAGTGCGCGGGTCATCAGGATATAGGTATTGGCGTCAAAGTTCTCGGCAAAATTGGCCCCCTGGTAACGCAGGTAGCTTTCCACCTGGAATTCCAGCTCGCTGGCCTGGCCCAGCCGGAAACTGCCGGATTTCAGGTTGCGGCCGAATTTCTCGTCCATTGCGTCATCGGAAAGATAGGTCAGGTGGCCAATCATGCGTGCCAGTGACAAGCCCTTGCGCGGTTTGGTGTTGTGCTTCAGGTAATGGCCATCATGAAAATCCGGGTCGGACATGATCGCCTGGCGCGCGGTCTCATTGAAGGCAATATTCTGCGCGCTCAGTTTCATGCTGGCGGCAATCACGATGCTGTGGCGCAGCAGGCCCGGGTATTCCAGCGCCCAGCGCATCACCTGCATGCCGCCGAGACTGCCACCGATAACGGCAGCCCATTGCGGGATACCCAGATGCTGCATCAGCCGGCGCTGGGTTTCCACCCAGTCGCGCACCCGCAGCGGCGGGAAATCCGGCCCGTATACCTCACCGGTGGCCGGGTTGATACTGGCCGGGCCGGTGCTGCCGTAACAGCTGCCAATATTATTGACGCAGACAACAAACAAATGCCGGGTATCAATCGGTTTGCCGGGGCCGATATAGTTATCCCACCAGCCCGGTTTTTTGTCATCGGCGCTGTAAACACCGGCGGCATGATGGCTGCCGGACAGGGCATGGCAAACCAGCACCGCATTCGAGCGGTCGGCATTCAGCTCGCCATAACATTCGTACACCAGGGTATAGCCGGGCAGGCTGCGACCACAGGCCAGCAACAGGGGCTCGTCAAAGTGGTGCGACAGGGCGCTGACAATGCCGACAGTGCCGGCCGTGGACAGTTTGCTCATGGCAAGTGAAAATTTTGCGTATTCAAAGGTTTAGCGAGTCTAATGACAGGCAGCGGCCGGTGCAAGTGTTTTGCAGCCGATGACGGCCCGACGGCATGGCCACGCTACCCAAAATCACCGCCAGCCAGTAAGCTGGGGCGATCGGCAGCCGGAGACATGCCATGGCACACAATGAACATATTCTGCTGCTCGACCAGGGCGGCCACAGCAGCCGGGCAATCCTGTTTGACGGTGGCGGACGACGGCTGGCCGATGCCAGTGCCGGTGTGGCGATTCATGCGGATCAAAACGGGCGGGTGGAAATTGACAGCCGGCTGATCGAGCAATCACTGGACCGGGTGCTGGCCGATATCGCGGCACAGGCCAGGCAGCTGGGCATCAGCCAGATTGGCCGGGCCGCGCTGATTGTGCAGCGCTCCAGCTTTCTCGCCTGCGACACACAGCATGGGCAGCCGCTGACACCGGTAATCAGCTGGATGGACAGCCGTAACGCCGGCTGGTTTGCCGGACATGCCGACCAGATGGAGCGTATCCAGGCCATTACCGGCCTGTACCCGAATGGCCATTATGCCGCCAGCAAGATCCGCTGGCTGCTGGATCATCATGCCGGGGTGGCTGCAGCCTGTGCCCGGCAACACTGCCTGTTTGTGCCGCTGGCGGCCTGGCTGGCGCATTACCTGTGCCGGACACCGGCCATGCCGGTGGACGCAGTGATTGCCTCACGCACCCTGCTGATGGACATGCAGCAATGGCAGTGGAGTGACGAGCTGCTGGCGCTGTTCGGCATTGCCCGGGCAGCGCTGCCGGCGATTGTTGACAGTGATTACCCGTTTGGCGACATCCGCGCCGGCGACTATCGTATCCCATTGCAACTGGCAGGGGGTGACCAGTCGTTTGTAGCGTTTGCAGCAGGCGTGGATGCCATCGAAGACAGTGCTTTTGTTAATGTCGGCAGTGGTGCGTTTATCCAGGCGGTCTGCGATAGCCTGCCGGCACACACCCGGCTGCTGAAAAGCCCGCTGGTGAAAACGGCCGCTGGCACAGTGGTGGCTCTGGAGGGCACGGTGAATGCTGCCGCCAGTGCGCTGGACTGGCTGTTTGCCCGCGATGGCGAACACAGTATCGTGCAGATGGAGCAGGCCCTGGCCGAACAGCAGCAGGTGCCGCTGTTTCTCAACACCGTTGCCGGCACCGGTTCACCGCACTGGCTGCCGCCAGCTCCGCCGCAGTTCAGTGATGAGGCAACGGCAGCAGCCAGGCTGGTGGCAGTGCTGGAAAGCATTGTCTTTCTGCTGGTCGATAACCTGGCCGACATCCGGCGCTGCAAACCCGGCCTGCGCCGGCTGGTAGTCAGTGGCGGATTAAGCCGTTCCGACGGCTTTTGCCGCAAGCTGGCCAGCCTTGCCGGGCTGCCGGTATGGCGCAGTGACGATGTGGAAGCCTCGGCGCGCGGTGCGGCGTTTTATCTGCTCGGAATCCGCGCGCAGGACAGCGGCCTGCAGTACCAATGTATCAATCCCGGCCAGGATGCAGCACTGGAAAAGCGTTATAGGCGGCATTGTCTGCGCATGCACAACTACGCCACCTGTGGTCACTGGCAGGAATAGTGCCGGCGTTTTGCCCGCTGTGCCTGTCATGATCGGCCGGCTCGGTTATAATGGCGCTTTTTGCCGGGGGTGGCCTGCATGTTCTCGTTCTTTGAGCGGCTGATCAATCCGTTTCCACCCGAACACCCGCGCCAGCCGCCGGCCGGGGTGTTT
>DATCSZ010000081.1:0-2004 GCA_036568205.1 Pseudomonadales bacterium | reverse complement strand
CACGCAGCGCCTGCCAAACCTGGCACTGGAAAGCCGTACCGCCCAGGCTGAGTGTTAGTTGTGGTGTTTGCTGCGGTTGTTGCAGCTGGCCGTGGATAGCCGCCAATGCCGGGGCCAGTGCGGCGGCATCAAACAGCGGCGTGGCAGCAGGGAAATCCGCAGCCAGCAGGCCGGCCAGTGCAGCTGGCCGGTCGCCAAGATACACCGCACAAATGCCGCCCGGGTCGCGGGCGGCCAGCAGGCAGCCAAAGGCAGTGTCGGCAGTGGCATATAGCAGGCATGTAGCAGTCATCGCAGCGTTACCATAATGGGGCATTATCATGGCCAGCATAATACCGGCTGTGGCATCATGCACGCAGATTGTCACGGAGCCGAAACATGCCCGCCTTGCCGCACAACCGTTACCAGCGCCTGCAGCTGCTGTTCCAGCTGGTATTGCTGCTGGAAGCACTGGCCGCCCTGTGGCGTGGCCAGTGGTTAACCCTGCTGATTGCACTGGTTATCCTCGCCATAACCCTGCTGCCGGTACTGCTGGAAAAACGCTTCCGGCTGTTTATCCCGCCGCCATTCCAGTTGCTGACAGTCGCCTTTGTGTTTGCCTCGCTGTTCCTTGGTGAAGTGCGCGGCTATTACACCCGCTTCTGGTGGTGGGATATCGCCCTGCATACCAGCTCCGGTTTTTTGCTTGGCATTGTCGGTTTCCTGCTGGTGCATGTGCTGAACGAAATCGAGGATACCGGCGTGCACATGCGCCCCGGCTTTGTCGCCTTTTTTGCCTTCCTGTTTGCGCTGGGCATTGGCGCGCTGTGGGAAATTTTTGAATTCACGATGGACAGCCTGTTCGGCATGAACATGCAAAAACCGATGCTGGGCGACCCGTCCGGCCTCACCGACACCATGTTCGACCTGGTTGTTGATGCGATTGGCGCCCTGGTGATTTCGTTATACGGCTACCAGCACCTGAAAAACCGCCACCGGCAAAACTTCCTGCAAGGCTGGATCAGCCATTTTATCCAGCGCAATCCGCGTTTTTTCCGCCGTCCGTGAAACGACAGCGGCAGTGGGGAGGCAGGCCAGGTGGCTGGCGGTGAGCCAAAAAAATGCCATCCCCCCAAAGCCACCACATAAAACACCGTCGCCCCGGAAGCCGAAAGTATCCGGAGCCCAGTGGCTTTTACCATCACACAGCTTACGATTATCCACCCCTGCCGGGGCGGCCTTCATTTTTTGCTGTGCGGCAAAAAACGAAGCACATCTCGCTTGCGAGTGAACGCCTGCCTGGGCGGGCCGAAAAAGTGCCGTCACCCCGGAAGCCGCAGGCTATCCGGGGTCCAGTGTCTTTCCCCATCGCACTGCTTACGATTATCCACCCCCTGCCGGGGGCGGCCATACTTCTTTGATGCACAAAGAAGTATGCACATCTCGCTTGCGAGTGAACGCCTGCCAAGGCGGGCCGAAGGCCGAGGCGAAGCCGAGTAACAAAGTGCACCCGGACGCGCGCTCCCTGCGGGAGTCCCCGGCCAAACGCGGGCGGCTTACGCGGCCGGCAATACGCGACCTCCTGTCGCGGATTGCCTTGCCAGGCCATCCATGGCCTGGCACCACAAGCCACCCGCATTTGCCCGGCGCGCTTTACGGGACATCGGGCCAGGCCAGCAGCGCAGGTGCTGCCAAAAGCCGTCATCCCGGAAAGGCGCAGCCTTATCCGGGATCTCCCGTAACAATCTGCCAACTGACGACTGCCTACTGCCAACTTGCAACCGTCGTTTGCCGTTAACAGGCAAACAAGCGTGCAGGAAATCGTTATTAAGAAAAATCTAAAAAGCTGTATATCCATACAGCATATCTGAAGAATCCAGAAAATCGTGCACACTATCCACCCGGCAGCGTGCACGAATTGTTGCTTGCCATTTACGAAAAAATCAATATAGTCAGTTACTTGTGTATTTCTGCTGGCAGGATAGTGTGCCAGTCATCCGCTGCAAACGCGCATGCGCGTTTTTC
>DATCSZ010000080.1:0-1419 GCA_036568205.1 Pseudomonadales bacterium | reverse complement strand
GCCTGGAATTCCTGCGTGAGCAGCTGCCGCAGGTACGACTGGAGATGGAAAAAGCCGAAGAGCGACTGAACGCCTACCAGATATCGGCCAAATCCGCCAACATCACCATCGAAACCCAGGCTGTACTTAACCAGCTGGTTGACATAGAGGCCAACTTGTCCGGCCTGAAAATGAAACAGCTGGAAATGGACAAACTGTTCACCCGCGAACACCCCACCTACCAGACCCTGCTGAACCAGATTGCCAGCCTGGAAAGTGACAAGGCCCAGCTGGAACAGAAAGTCTCTGGCCTGCCGGAAGTACAACAGGAATTGCTGCGCCTGACACGTGATGTGCAAGTCAGCTCGGAAATCTACACCCAAATGCTGCAAAAAGCACAGGAACTGGACATTGCCCGTGCCAGCACCGTTGGCAACGTGCGTGTGATTGATTACGCAGCGGTCGATACCGCCACACCGGTAGCGCCCAAACGCAAGCTGATTGTCGTCATCGCCACCCTGCTTGGTGGCATGCTGGCAGTCATCATTGCACTGATCCACAATCTGCTGAACCGGGGTGTCGAAAGCCCGGAAGAAATTGAAGCGCTCGACTTGCCCGTGTACGCCACCATCCCTTTCAGCGAACAACAAATCGAGACACAAAAGAGCAGCGAGCACAGCAACCGGCCCCGGTCATTGCTGGTCACCAGCCACCCGGCTGATATAGCAGTGGAATCGCTACGCAGCCTGCATACCAGCTTGCATTTTGCCATGCTGGAAGCACCTAACAACATCATCATGTTGTCCGGCCCCAGCCCGAAGGTCGGCAAAAGCTTTGTTTCGGCCAACCTTGCCACCCTGATGGCCCAGTCCGGCAAAAAAATCCTGCTGGTTGATGGCGATATGCGCCGCGGCTACCTCCACAAATACTTTGGCAACGACAACAAATCCGGGCTTGCCAACCTGCTGGCCATGCAGGCAGAGATAGCCGACGTGCTGATTCACAGCAACGTAGCCAACCTGGATGTCATCACTCGTGGCACCATCCCACCCAACCCTTCCGAGTTGTTGCTGAGCCAGCGGTTTAGTGAACTAATGAACGAACTTTCTGCAAAATATGACAGTATCATCATCGACACCCCGCCAGTTCTGGCAGTGGCAGATGCGTTGATTGTCGGCAAACTGGCCGGCACCAATTTTATTATTGTACGCTTCGGGCAGAACCCTGCTGCCGAAGTACGGGCCACCGTTAAACGTTTTGAGAGCAATGGCGTCACACTGAAAGGGGCAATACTCAACGCCACCCGCAGAAAAGCAATGGGGCAATACAAATACGGCTATGATGCGTATCAATACCAATACGAATCCGAAAAAAGCTGACGGCGGCCTGGCGTTGGCAGTTGGCAGTTGGCAGTTGGCAGTTGGCAGTTGGCAGTTGGCA
>DATCSZ010000079.1:0-1085 GCA_036568205.1 Pseudomonadales bacterium | reverse complement strand
TGCCGGTATTGTCTTGCAGCCGGCATAGCAGTGAACGCCTGCGACCAAACACCACATCGGCCGCACGCACGGTGCCTTCAATCACCGCCTCTGTGCCTGGGCGTAATGCGCCAATCGGTGTGATACGGGTGCGATCCTGGTAGCGCAGCGGCAGATGGAACAATACATCCTGCACCGAGGCGATACCCAGCTGCGTTAATTTGGCAGCAAGGCCGGGGCCTACGCCTTTCAAGGCGGTCACGGCTTGTTGGTCGAGCGGTGCGGGCATCGGCTTTCGTGGTCTAATAGGGTGTAGGGATAATGCCCGATTTTTAAACCAAGGACGATAGCGAATGTCGGTAAAGCGTGTGCTCATGGTCGGCTGCGGTGATTTAGGCATTGCCGCAGGTGCGCGTTTGCAGCAGGCCCGTTTCACCGTGGCCGGCGCGCGCCGTAACACACAGGCACTGCCGGATACCTTCACCGCCATGGCTGCCGACATTACCCGCCCTGACACACTGGCTGACCTGGCCGCATTCAAGCCCGACATTCTTATCTATGCCGTGGCGGCCAATGGCCGCGACGATGCCGCCTATCAAGCCGCCTATGTTGACGGCCTGCGCAATACGCTGGCCGCCCTCACAGCATGCGCCTTGCAGCATGCGCTGTTTGTCTCCAGCACCCGCGTGTACGGCGAAGCCAATGGCCGCTGGTGCGATGAGCAAGGTGACCCGCAACCTGCGGATTTTGGCGGCGAGCGTTTGTGGCAGGCTGAACAGGTGTTGGCAGAAGCGCCATATCCTGCCACAGCACTGCGCCTGTCGGGCATTTACGGGCCGGGCCGCCGCCGCATGCTGACCCTGGCGACGGAGCCTTCACGCTGGCCTGCCGATAACCGCTGGACCAACCGCATCCACCGCGATGATGCAGCAGCCTTTATTGCCTACCTGGTGCAACGCATTGCCGCCGGCAAACCCGTGGAACCCTGTTACAACGTGAGCGATGACATGCCCACACCGCAACACGAGGTGCTGCACTGGCTGGCAGCAGCGCAAGGGGTTGATGTGGCAGGCCGCAAAGCACCTGCGGTGGCAGGCGGCAAGCGC
>DATCSZ010000078.1:0-1221 GCA_036568205.1 Pseudomonadales bacterium | reverse complement strand
GGCCCGCCGCCGGCCCTGCCGGCCTTTGTGCTGGACGAACCGTTCCGGCCATTGACCCCGGCCGCTGATTACCGGCGCGACATTGCCCGCATCCACGATTACATTGTCGCCGGCGACTGTTACCAGGTGAACTACGCCATGCCATTCACTGCCCGCTACCACGGCCACAGCTTTGCCGCCTATTGCCGCCTGCGCGACACCGTGCCGTCACCGTATATGGCCTATATCAATGCCGGCCGGCAACAGATTCTCAGCATTTCACCGGAATGTTTTATCGAAGCCAGTGGCCAGCGGCTGAGCAGCCGGCCGATCAAGGGCACCGCCGCACGCGCTGCCGATGCCGGACAAGACCGGCAACAGGCCGAGGCACTGCAGCAATCGGCAAAAAACCGCGCCGAAAACGTCATGATTGTCGACCTGATCCGCAATGACTTCAGCCGTTTCAGCCGGCCGCACAGCGTGCAGGTAGAGGCGCTGTGCCAGCTGGAAAGTTATGCCAATGTGCACCACCTGGTCAGCACCGTCAACGCCGAGCTGGCGGCACCCTATACGGTCTGGGATGTGTTTTTTGCCAGTTTTCCCGGCGGCTCAATTACCGGCGCACCCAAAATCCGTGCCTGCCAGATCATCAACGAACTGGAGCAGCACAACCGCGAGATTTATTGCGGCTCGGTGTTTGCCGCCAGTGACAACGGTCGCTTCAGCGCCAGTATCGCCATCCGCACGTTGCTGTGTGACAACGGCAGGATCAGCGCCTGGGCCGGCGGCGGCATTGTCGCCGACTCTACTGCCGACGAGGAATACCAGGAATGCCTGAACAAGATTGGCGCGCTGCTGGATGCCTTGTGACTGGCCGTCCGTTGTCGCACCAATGTAACAGCGGGCAAGCGTCAGCTGAATGTCACTGAATGCCGGTGAATAGCTTCGCGTTTCCAGACAAAGCCTTCAATGTAGTAATGGAAAAAGCCGCAGATAAACATGATCTGCAACCACAGCTGCATCGACTGTGGCAGGCCGTTGGCCGGTGTTGCCGGGGTGTAGAAACGGTTCATCACACATTCGCTGGCTGACTGGACAAAGCCGGCATTCATGTCAAACAGGAAGGCGCCGCATTCAATGGTATTGGCCAGCACAATCGCCAGGATCGGACACAATACCAGCGGTGGTATTTTCAGGAACGACAGTGCCCGGTAGATGTAGTTGTGCTGCACCTCGCGGTTA
>DATCSZ010000077.1:0-1125 GCA_036568205.1 Pseudomonadales bacterium | reverse complement strand
CCCGCCAGCTCGATAGCCTGGTGGATGGAATGCACCTTGGTGGTCAGATTGAAATGGTCGGAATTAATAATCGACAGCAGCTGTTTGAAAAACACCGGGAAGCGGTCGACCAGAGATAGAATATCACGCTCGGTGATCGGCTGTTGGTGGTGCAGCCGGATAAACTGGCTGGCAACATCGGGGATCGCCGGAATTCTCTCCGATTGAATATTGTCATCGGGATTTATATATGACACAGTTTGCTTTTATAAGACCTGTTTAATCCTTACAAGTATAACCACAAGCTACCTTTATAAGCTAATCCATGCTCACCACCCTGTTACAGATGTTTGCCCTGATCGGCATGGGCCTGGCCTGGTCTGTCTATAATCCGGCGCGCATGGACAGTCACACCATACGCAAGGTGCTGACCGATGTGGTGTATTATATTTTTCTGCCGGCACTGGTGTTCAAGGTGCTGTGGCAGGCGGACCTGGGCCTGCAGTCGGTAAAAATCGCACTGATTGCCGCCATCGGGGTGTTCAGTGCCCTGTTGATCAGCTGGCTGATTTGTCGCCAGTGTCGCAGTCACCCCCGGGTCACCGGCGCCATCCTGCTGGCCGCCGCCTTCCCCAACGCCACCTACCTGGGCTACCCGATCCTGGTAAAAACCCTGGGCGACTGGGCCGGGCCGGTGGCGATTCAATATGACCTGTTTGCCTGCACCCCCATCCTGCTGACCCTGGGCATTATGCTGGCATCCCATTACGGCGGCCAGCCGGACAAACCCCATCCGCTGGCGCTGCTGATCCGGGTACCGCCCCTGTGGGCGGCACTGATCGCCAGCGCCTGTAACCTGCTGGGGCTGGCGCCGGTGGACGGCATTATCGATCTGCTGGGGCTGATGGGCGCCGCGGTCATCCCCATCATGTTATTCGCCATCGGCCTGGCGCTGGCCCAGGGCTTCCAGGAACGCCAGCATTTGAAAACCGTTATCCCGGTGATTATCATCCAGCTGCTGCTGATGCCATTGATCGCCCTGGGCAGCAGCTGGCTGCTGCAGCTGGACGACCAGCTGCGCACCCCGGTGGTACTGGAAGCGGCCATGCCCAGCATGGCGCTGGGGGTGGTGCTGTGTGATCGCTA
>DATCSZ010000076.1:0-1540 GCA_036568205.1 Pseudomonadales bacterium | reverse complement strand
TGCTCAGCGCCTGCTCATTAAACGGCGCCTGTGGTGAGGCCTGTCCGGTACGTATTCCTTTGCCGGAGTTAATCCGCGAATTACGCGCCGAAGCCGTCAGTCCGCAATTTACCGATGCCGCCGCGGTTTCCAATGCCACTGCAGTACAGGAAGTGATGGGTCGGGGGGCCAAACGCACGCTGGGTGAAAGTTTAATCTGGCGCGGCTGGGCGCTGACCCATCGTTTTGCCCCGCTGTACCGCATCATGACCACAGCGATGACCCGCGGTCGCGGCCTGTTCCGCAGCAAAGCCGCCGCGGCACTGTTATCCCCCTGGACCGACTCGCGCAGCACGCCACAACCGGCGCGCCGCAGTCTGCATGAATTAGCCAAAGCCCGGGGGGTGGCTGGCCAGTATCAGAACAACACTGCCGATAAACGCGGAGATAATGCATGAACAGTCGTGAGCGTATTTTACAGCGGCTGTATGCCAGCCAGGCGTCTGCCCAAAACCCTGAGCAGACAAGCCAAACCACCGGCATTCAGGCAGAGCATGCCGCTGGCTGGACACAACTGGCGCAAAGCGAATGGCTGGCCAGCTTTAAACAAAATTTGCTGGATAACCATGCCGAAGTCATTGAAACCACAACGGCCAACTGGGCAGGAGAGCTGGCACAACAACTGACAGCGCGCGGTGTTAAACGCCTGCTCAGCGGTGAGCATGAGCAGGGCAGGGTATTGCTTAATGCGCTGGCACAGTTTGCTGAACAACATACTGAGCAATTTAATGAACAACGGCAGATAACTCCGGTTGATGCATCGCTGCTGACTGAGCCGTTAAGCAAAGAGGAATTGTTTACCGCTGTGGACGCAGGCTTCAGTGTGGCCTCGGCGGGTCTGGCGGAAACCGGTTCGCTGCTGGTCGAAACCGGCCCACAGGAACCACGGGCGCTGTCGCTGGTGCCGCCGCTGAATATTATTCTGCTCAATGCCTCAGCCATTACCGCCAGCTTTTTAACCCTGGTGCAGGCACAGAAATTACCGGCACATATGCCGACTAATGTGTTGCTGATTTCCGGGCCGAGCAAGACCGCCGATATTCAGCAGACCCTGGCCTATGGCGCCCACGGGCCAAAAGAACTGATTGTCCTGCTGTTAACGGATGCCTGATATGACTGACGCTTTTCATCGTTTTGCGCAGAATCTGGCGCCTTTTATTGCCGACGAACGCATTATTTCCGATCCGTTACGCACTCTGGCCTTTGGTACCGACGCCAGCTTTTATCGCCTGATTCCCAAACTGGTCGTCACGGTTATTAATGAGCAGGAAGTACAGAAGGTACTGGAGCTGGCGCATCAGCACAAAGTGCATTTAACCTTCCGGGCGGCGGGCACCAGTCTGTCCGGTCAGGCCGTGACCGATGGTGTGCTGGTGCGTTTGGGTAATGGCTGGAATAAAGCCGCGGTATTAAACAACGGTGCGCAGTTGCAGGTGGAACCAGGGGTTATTGGCGCCCGTGCCAATCAGTTGCTGGCGCCTTTTGCGCGTAAAATCGGCCC
>DATCSZ010000075.1:0-5187 GCA_036568205.1 Pseudomonadales bacterium | reverse complement strand
CAGATGACTGTGTACGGTGCATCCGATGCCTTGCAGTCGCTGGGTATCGATTGGGAGCTTGTCCGTGGCAAGGTGTCGCCAGACCAGATCAGTGTTTATGCCGGTTCCGGCATGAGCCAGCTGGATGGCAACAGCAATGGCGGCATGATGATGTCGCGCCTGACAGGTAAAAAAGTCACCTCCAAGCATTGCCCGTTCGGTTTTGCCGAGATGCCGGCTGATTTTATCAATGCCTACCTGCTGGGCAGTATCGGCAACACTGGCACCAGCATGGGGGCCTGTGCATCACTGCTGTACAACCTGCGTATGGGCATCAGTGATATCCAGGCGGGCAGGGCGCGGGTGGCGATTATCGGTAATGCCGAAGCGCCGGTATTGCCGGAGATCATGGAAGGCTATGCTGCGATGGGCGCGCTGGCCACTGATGACGAGCTGCGTGAGCTGGATGGCCTGGCAGCGGGTGCACCGGTCAACCATCGCCGTGCCTGCCGGCCGTTTTCCAGCAACAAGGGATTTACCATTGCCGAATCGGCACAGTTTATTGTGCTGTTCGACGATGCGCTGGCTATTGAGCTGGGGGCGACCATTTATGGCGCGGTCAGCGATGTGTTTGTCAATGCCGATGGTTACAAGAAATCGATTTCGGCGCCCGGTGTCGGCAATTATGTGACAGTTGCCAAGGCAGTGGCAGCAGCCCGCTCGATTGTCGGTGACAAGGCATTGCGTGAGCGTTCGTTTTTCCAGGCCCATGGCACCGGTACACCGCAAAACCGGGTGACCGAGTCGCATATCATTAATGAAACCGCACGCCATTTTGGTATTGATAACTGGCTGGTAGGTGCGGTGAAAAGTTACCTGGGCCATTCCATCGGCTGCGCCGCCGGTGACCAGATCATTGCCTCGCTGGGCATCTGGCACAGCGGCATTTTTCCCGGCATTACCAGCATTGATCATATCGCCGAGGACGTGCATCATAGCCACCTGCATTTGCCGACTGATCATGTTGAGGTGGGCCGTCAGGGCATGGATGTCGGTATCATCAATGCCAAGGGGTTTGGTGGCAACAATGCCACGGCAACCCTGCTTGCACCGCATGTGGTGGAAAAAATGCTGGCCCGTCGTTACGGTAGTGGTGAGCTGGTGCAGTATAAAAAAATCAATGAAAAGGTTGCCGAGCAGGCCAGACTTTACGATGATGCCGCCTGCAATGGCAGGGCCGAAACCATCTACCGCTTTGATTATCACGTATGTGATGGTGAGGATGTGGCGTTTGCTGATGACCGGCTGGATATCAAGGGATTTGAGCACGGCGTTTCGCTGACGATTGAATCCCCATATGCGGGGTTGCTTGAGGTGTAACAAAATGAGTGGCCAGCTGCCGGTATGCGGTGAATTGGGCAGACAGGTGACCCTGCAACTGAATCAGGGTGAGCGTCATGCGGATGCCACGCTGGCCGGCGATATCCTGTCCCAGGATTGCCTGGTGCTGGCCACGGCAATGCCTTTTGCCTGTGGTGAGACCGCCGACCTGTTTGTGCGTTTCCTGGCCCAGAGCTTCCATGTCAGTGGCCTTATCAAGCGCTGTGATGCGGCAGATGCCGGGCAGTTTCTGGTGGTTTTCCAGTTGGTCCAGAAAGATAATCACTTGCAGACACGTATGTTATTGCAGCTGTCCAAGGTGGAGCAGTACCGCCAGGACATGGCCCTTGAAGGCCGGCTGCTGAGCATGGATGAGGCGGCCTGTGAATGGGTCAGCCGTTTTGCCGAGCAGTTTGCCGGCGAGTTTGATGCCTGAGGGTTGCCAATGAGTACCGAAATCAGTTACCAAGTGGTGATTGAACTGCCGCGCGAACAGGCCTGGCAGATCATGCAGGATATTACTGTGCCGCACCGTTACGTGCCGGGACTGATCCGCACCGAATTTCATACCGAACAAAAGCAGGGTGTTGGTGCCAGCCGGCGGGTGTTCAAAAAAATGATGGCGATGGATGAAACCGTCACCGAATGGCATGAGGGTTATGGCCTGCGCCTGCGCCTGCATGATGGTGCCAGGGACAAGCCGTTTCCCGGTGCGTTTTTTGTCTACCGTATTGATGATGCGCCGGACAACAAAACCCTGTTTACCGCAACCATGGGTTATTCATTCCCGTTTGGCCGGCTGGGCCAATGGCTGAACCGCTGGCTGATTGCGCCGATTGTGCGTGGCCAGATCCGTGATGTGGCGCTGGCGGTCAAGCATTATTACGAAACCGGCGCGACACCCACCCCGGCCGATATCAAGCGCCTGCGCAAGGGGTTTTAAACCGGCATGGACACCCCGGCATTTGTTTCCTTTTTGCAACAGCGCAATGCGGCAGCCCGGCTCAGTGAACCGGCACCTGCTGCTGATGAACTGGATGCCATGCTACAGGCCGCGATGCGGGTGCCGGACCATGGACGTCTGCAACCCTGGCGTTTTCTGCTGATTGATGGCCAGGGGCGCGAGGCGCTGGGTGAGCTGTTTGTTGAGGCGCAGCGCCGTCGCACCGGCATGGATGACGAAAAAGCAGCCAGTCTGCGCCAGAAACCACTGCGTGCACCATTGATTGTGGTGGTGATTGCCTGCCTGCAACAACACCCGAAAGCGCCGATCATTGAACAGCAGCTGTCGGCCGGCTGTGCCGCCCACAACCTGCTGCTGGCGGCCGAAGCACTGGGCTATGCCGGCATCTGGCGTACCGGCAGCATGGCATTTGATGCGCATGTGGCCGAAGGGCTGGGGCTGGCTGCCAACGAGCAGATCATCGGTTTTGTCTATATCGGCAGCCGGGCCGGCGAGCGTAAACCCCTGCCGGTACTCACTACGGATGATTTTGTCCGTCATTGGCCGGCGGGCCGGGAAGGCTGGTGATGGCCAGAACCTTGCTTACTACGCCAGTGCTGGCACCGCTATGCCACCATATCGCCGTGCTGATGGCCAGGTTGACCGGCTGGAAAATCGTTTGTGAGCAGCCAAACCTGAAAAAAGCCGTGTTTATCGGCGCACCACATACCAGTAACTGGGATTTCCTGGTCATGCTGATGGCTATCCTGATCTGGCGGCTGGACATGCGCTGGATTGGCAAACATACCCTGTTTATTGGCCCGTTCGGGCCGCTGATGCGCTGGTTGGGCGGCATTCCGTTGAACCGGCAGGGCAGCACCAATTTTGTCGACCAGATGATTGAGCACTTCAATAATAATGAACGCCTGCTGCTGGTGATTGCGCCGGAGGGCACCCGTGCGCCGGTTGAGCGCTGGCGTAGCGGTTTTTACCATATGGCTCACGGCGCCGGTGTGCCGATTGTGCTCAGTTACATTGATTACCGCAAACGCGAAGCGGGCATTGAGCTGATCGAGATGCCAAGTGGTGATGCGGAACAGGATATTGCCCGTTACCAGCGAATCTATGCGCAGAAAACCGGCAAGCATCCGGCTAATTATTTTGGTTACCAAAACCACGATTGATCATCGGCAAGCTCCTGTGCGGATTATCCACAGGCGGGTATTGCCGATTACCACCAGACCATCAACCTTAGGGAGAGAACTGTGCGGTTTTCATTGACTTACCTGCTGTTACTGGCGCTGGCATGGCCGGCTGCCGCGGCAACCGGCGTGAATGGCGAGCGCGTCAACGCGATTGAAAAAAACGGCGAGACTGACTGGCTGGTGTATGGCTACAGCAACCGTGAGCAGCGCTTCAGCCCGCTGGATTTGATTAACGACAGCAATGTCGGGCAGCTCGGGCTGGCCTGGTATTTTGATACCGATTACAACCGCGGGCTGGAAGCCACGCCGATTGTAGCCGATGGTGTGATGTATGTGACCGGCAACTGGAGCGTGGTGTATGCACTGGATGCGGCCAGTGGTGAACTGCTGTGGCGCTATGATCCGCAGGTGCCGAAATTCTGGGGCAAGATGGCTTGCTGTGATGTGGTCAACCGCGGTGTGGCGGTATGGAAAGGCAAGGTTTTTGCCGGTACGCTGGATGGTCGGCTGATTGCGCTGGATGCTGCCAGTGGTGAGCTGGTCTGGCAGGCGGTCACGGTGGATCATCACCTGGACAAGCGTTACCCGTATACCATTACCGGTGCGCCGAGGGTGTTCAAGGACAAGGTGGTGATCGGCAATGGCGGTGCGGAATATGGCGTGCGCGGTTATGTGACGGCCTATGATACCGAGACCGGCGAGCAGGCCTGGCGTTTTTATACCGTGCCCGGCAATCCGGCAGACGGTTTTGAGAACGAGGCACTGGCGCGGGCTGCCAAAACCTGGACCGGCGAATGGTGGAAGCATGGCGGTGGCGGCACCGTCTGGGATTCGATGGTCTATGACCACGAGCTGGACCAGCTACTGATTGGTGTCGGCAACGGCGCACCGTGGAACCACCGCATTCGCAGCCCGCAGGGCGGTGATAACCTGTACCTGTCGTCAATTGTGGCACTGGACCCGGACAGCGGTGAATACCGCTGGCATTACCAGCAGGTACCGGCCGAAAACTGGGATTACACTGCCACCCAGCACATTATGCTGGCGGATATGGTGATTGATGGCCAGCCTCGCAAGGTGATCTGGCAAGCACCGAAAAACGGGTTCTTTTTTGTTATCGACCGGGAAAACGGCAAGCTGCTGTCAGCCGAGCCGTTTGTCGAGATCAACTGGGCCAGCCACTATGACCTGCAAACCGGCCGGCCGGTGGAAAACCCGGTGGCCCGTTACCAGGATGGTGATGGCACTGACCTGATCAAGCCGTCCTCAATTGGTGCGCATAACTGGCAGCCCATGGCCTATAGTCCTGATACCGGCCTGGTCTATATCCCGGCGATGGAGTCCTCGTTCCAGTACAAGCATGTTGATGACTACCGGCATCGTGACGGCCACTGGAATACCGGTGTCTATGACCCGATGCCGCAGGGCATGCCGCATGCCCTGACCCAGGCTGTTCTGCGCCAGGTGACGCGCGGCTTCCTGCTGGCCTGGGATCCGGTCAGCCAGTCGGAGAAATGGCGGGTGCCGCATTCACAGGTGTGGAATGGCGGGGTGCTGGCAACCGCCGGCAACCTGGTGTTCCAGGGCTCCGGTGACGGTGAGTTCCGCGCCCATGATGCGCGCAGCGGCCGGATTTTGTGGCAGTTTATTGCCCAGACTGGCGTAGTCGGTGCACCGGTG
>DATCSZ010000074.1:0-2738 GCA_036568205.1 Pseudomonadales bacterium | reverse complement strand
GGCAATCGGGCCAAACATCAGCTCAATGCAGGCAGTATAAGCCAGGTGGAATTTCAGGTCGTGACTGGCCAGCAGCTGGTCGTAGGATGCCATTACCGCCTGGCGTGTCTGTTCCAGCCCCGGGTATTTGCGCGTCAGCATGCGCATATGTTCGAGGTGGTGGCGCGAATGCTGCGCCTCCTGCTGGCAGAACAAGTCGGCATCGGCCTTGATGGCCGGGTTTTTGATCAGCGGCATGGCCTGACGAAAGGCACGGATAAAATACTTCTCGAATGCCGGGCCGATCACTGACGCGTAGTTGACACAATTGCCCCAGCCGGGGTTGTGCGGGCACCACTGCAATGCGATATCGTCCGGGAACTGGAAGTCGATCTTGCGTACCTTGAGTGTGCTCATGCCCTGCCCCTGATGCTGTTATTTCACCGGCTCACATAACAATACCGGGATGTCGCGGTCGGTGCGCGCCTGGTATTCATCAAAATCCGGGTATAACGACAGCAGATGCGGCCAGGCGTCCCGTTTTTCATCCGGCGTCAGCTGGCGCACGGTGTAGTGGCGGGTTTCGCCCTGGAACATGATGTCCACTTTCGGGTTGGCCATGATGTTGTTGTACCAGACCGGGTTTTTTTCCATACCGCCTTGTGAGGCAACGATATATTTGTTGTCGCCCTGCGGCAGGTGGATCAGCGCCACTTCGCGGCGCAGGCCGGTTTTTTTGCCGGTCATGCCGACAATGCAGATCGGGTAGCCGCCGGGGAAGTTCTTCATCAGCTTGCCGTTGCTTTTCTTGTACACCCAGACATTAAAGCGGGTGTAGTACTTCATCACCGTGTGCACAAGGCCGGCGATATTCTGCGGGATCGGGTCTACATCCTCGCGGCGGGTCTTGACGTAATCAAACTTGTTGTCAGACATGATCAGGCTCCTTGGGCTTGCAGTTCAGGGGCGTTGCGGATTTTTTGCATGGCCACCCAGCAGACAATCGCCGACGGGATTTCCAGGAAATACATCGCGCCGGGGTTGTAGCTGTCAGGCAGGCCTTCGGGGCCGAAAGCCAGGCCAAACGAGCCATCCCACTGGATGATGCCGACCACCCGGCCAATCACCAGTGCGGTATAAATCATGAACCACAGCATCAGCGCTGAATGCATATAGCGTTTCGGGTTAATCAGCCCCATCAGCGCAAACACACCGAGCGCCACTTCAGCCAGGCCGTACATCGCCTGTACCTCGACAATGGCGCTCCAGTTATTCAGCTCATAACCCATGTATTCCAGCCCTTTCGGGTCAAAAAACAGCCAGCCGCCGTAGCAGATCCACACCATGGCGGTGATCGCAAGAATGATTTTGGCAAGTAACATGGATGGTATTCCTCTTGTTATTGGTGTTGGCAGGATGCGACGCAGCATACGACAGATTTTTAAAATTGTCACATGCCCGTGACAAAAAAATAATTTTGTCGCATGCTATGCGCCATTGAACACTGTCGCCAATGGAAAAACGATGTCCAGCCCCACTGCCGAACCGCACTACCCCAGCCTGGAAAGCATCAACCGCAACAAACTGATGGATGCCGCGATCAGCTGCCTGCAGGCAATGCCGCTGAACAAGATCACCATGCAGCATATCGCCGCAAAATCCGGCATTGTGCGGCAAACGGTATACAACTACTACAGCAACAAAAACGAGCTGCTGGCCGCTGCCTTCCAGCGTGAAGGCATCAAGATGGCCGAAGCCGTGGCGGCCCATATCAAGCCGCTGGCGTGCATCGAGGACAAGTTTGTCGCAGGGTTTGTGTTTGTGGTGCAGAACTTTGCCCGCAACCCGATTCTGGCGCGTGTCATCGAACCCGGCAGTGATTTTCTCGGCACCGTCGGCATGACCCATTACCCGTTTGCCGCGTTTGGCCTGCTGTCGTATCACGAGGTGTTTGATGCCAATCCGGCACTGTCTGAGCAGGCTGAGGAGATCAGCGAATTGTGGGTGCGCAACTGCCTGTCCTTGCTGACCATGCCGGCAGCGCATCAGCGCTCACCGGCCGAGCTGGCTGATTATGTGCGCCGGCGACTGGTGCCGGGCTTGCATCTGGGTGATGGCAGATGTTGTGCCTGACGGCCAATGCCGTTGCCGGTTTTGGGGCAGGCTTTGGCAGATGGTGCGGCCTGCACTGCGTTACAACTCACGCAGTGATTTGATCACAAAAATCACCCCGGCCAGGATCATCAACAGGCTGGACCAGGTGCCGAGGCTGAAACCGGAGAACACATAAATCACCGCCAGCACAATCAGCAGCGGCTTGATATTGTCACGCCAGTCCGCCGTGGCCGGGGTAAAGGCAATATACGGCGGCTCCTTGCCGGTCAGCTTTTTGCCGCAGTGCGGGCACTGGCCGCTGGTTGTTGTGGCCGGCTGGTCACAGTGCAGGCAGCGGACTACCTGGATGTTGTCGCCGGCGCCGCTCATCGGGATAACCAGGCCATGGCCGATTCCAGGCCTTCAATCGTCAGCGGGTACATCTGCCCTTCCACCAGCTGGCGGCAGATGTCTATCGACTGGGTGTAATCCCACTGGTTTTCCGGCACCGGGTTCAGCCATACCAGCTTGTCAAAGGTGTTGTGCAGTTTTTCAAACCAGTAGCGCCCCGGCTGCTCGTTCCAGTGCTCGACACTGCCACCCGGCTGCAGGATTTCATACGGCGACATTGATGCATCACCGATAACAATCACCTTGTAGTCGCG
>DATCSZ010000073.1:0-4906 GCA_036568205.1 Pseudomonadales bacterium | reverse complement strand
TCACTGGCACTGGTGATGGGTGGCGCAGTCGCGGTGGGTGCCATTGCCTTTTTGCTGGCCGGCAAACGCAGCCATTCCTTTCTGGGTGAGCCAATCCGCCTGCCAACCCGCCGTGATATTGATGCCCACCTGGTACTGGGCAGCCTGGCGTTTGGCATTGGCTGGGGACTGGCCGGTTTTTGTCCCGGCCCGGCGCTGGTGGCGCTCGGTGCCGGTGAGATCAAGGGGGTGGTGTTTGTCGCCGCGATGGTAGCCGGCATGGGTGCCTACGAACTGATTGAAAAGGCGCGGGCATGAAACTGCCGGCCTGGCTGGGCGACTATCGCCGGGACACTTTTTCCAGCGACCTGGTGGCGGCAGTAATCGTCACCATGCTGCTGGTACCGCAAGGCCTGGCCTATGCGGCGCTGGCCGGCCTGCCACCGGAGATGGGCCTGTATGCCAGCCTGCTGCCACTGGCGGCTTATGCCTTTTTTGGCTCGTCGATGGTGATGTCGGTCGGGCCGGTGGCGGTCGCGTCACTGATGACCGCTGCCGCCCTGACACCGATTGCCGAACCGGGCAGCGCCGCCTATATCAATGCAGCGATGGTGCTGGCCGGCCTGTCCGGGCTGATGCTGTTTGCCTTCGGCATGCTGCGCCTGGGCGCACTGGCACAGTTTTTGAGCCACCCGGTCATCAGTGGCTTTATCAGTGGTGCAGCACTGCTGATCATCATCGGCCAGGTTCGTCCGTTACTGGGCATCACCGTCCATGGTGAAAGTGCGCTGGCAATGGTTGTTGGAATTGCCGGCGCGCTCGACCGGGTGAACTTGCTGGCGGCCGGCATGGGTATCACAACGCTGCTGCTGTTGCAGGCTGCCCGGTCATGGCTGGCCCGTGGCCTGAAGGCAGCCGGCATGCCGGCACACAGTGCTGCCCTGTTGGCCAGGCTGGCACCGATGGTGGCCGTCGTGATCAGCATTGTGCTGGTAAACGTGATGGGCTGGGAACAGCAGCTGGCGGTGGTCGGCCAGCTGCCGGCTGGCCTGCCCCGGCCGGTGGTGCCGGCGGTATCTGTGCCGCTGTTGCAGCAGTTGTGGTTGCCGGCACTGGCGATCGGCCTGATCGGCTTTGTCGAAAGCGTCTCCATTGCCCAGGCCTTTGCCCAGCGCAACCGCCAGCGTATTGATGCCAATGCCGAGCTGCGCGGCCTGGGTGCCGCCAACCTGGTCAGCGCTTTCAGTGGTGCATTTCCGGTCACCGGCGGTTTTTCCCGCACGGCCGTCAATGCTGAAGCCGGTGCCCGTACACCGCTGGCCGGTATTTTTGCTGCACTGATGATCGCCGTGGTACTGCTGTTTGCCACCGGCCTGTTCCGCAGCCTGCCCAGCACGGTGCTGGCAGCAACCATTATTGTTGCCGCTGTCGGCCTGGTGGATATCAAGACCCTGCGCCACACTTGGCATTATGATCGTGCAGAAGGCCTTGCCCTGATCGGTACCGCAGCGGGCGTACTGCTGGCCGGGGTTGAGGTGGGCATCGGCATCGGCATTGCATTGTCGCTGGCCACCCTGGTGTGGCGCGCCAGTCGCCCGCATATCGCCATCCTGGGCCGGGTGCCTGGCACCGAGCATTTCCGCAATATCCACCGCTACCAGGTGGAAACCCGGCCGCAACTGTTGATGTTGCGCATCGACGAAAACCTGTTTTTCGGCAACTGTGAAGCGGTGGAACAACATATCCTGGCGGCACTGGCGGAACGGCCACAAACCCGCCACCTGGTATTGCTGATGTCATCGGTCAGCAGCATTGATGCCACCGCACTGGAAATGCTGGATACGCTGAACCGCCGCCAGTTTGAACTCGGTGTCACTGTCCACCTGGCTGAGGTCAAGGGTCCGGTCATCGAACGGCTGGAACATGACGGCTTTCCGGCGCGCCTGCATGGCGAAGTTTTCCTGTCAGCCAATCAGGCTTTTGAGCAACTCACAGCCAGCCCGGCCACATCATGAGGGCGGCCGCCGCCGGCGCGCCCTTATTCGATCCAGCTATTTGCTTATAACAAATCAATCCTGATTATTCATCAATTTAGTCCAAACGGACTATTTCGTGATCCAGTGCTCACAACTAGGCTTACAACACAAGGCAAACGCCCCGCCTTGACAAGGAAAGGAGTCAACGGAATGGCTCTGGCCAGGAAGGCAGGTTCGCAGGATGCGAACTGATGATGAAAGGAGAAAAAACCGGCAAGCATGAAGCAAGCCGGTTTTTTTACAGGTTCAGAATCGCAGCATCAATCCCGCCCGCCGCTCGCTATCCAGCCGTTTGTTATCGGCAAACGGGCGATTGTCGAACATATGCACCACACTGACAAACAGTGACAAATGGTGATTGATAAAACTCTCCAGCCGGCTGTCATTCAGCGCATAGACATCCGCGGCATGACCGAACTTTGGCTGCACATAGACAGTATTCACCCAGCCCAGGTTTTCCAGCCACTGCAGGCGATAACTCAGGTAAAGGTTGCCGCGCCAGTCGTGATTCTCTTCACTGGCCAGCGCGCTGCGGTAACGCTCGCGGGTGTAATAGCCACCGAGGCCCATGTGCAGGCTGTGCAGCGTGCTATCCAGCAACTGCCGGCGAATGCCGGCGCCGGCCAGTGAGCGCTGCTGCAGGAAGGTAAATTCATTGCTCTGGAACTGGACAAACAACTCGTAATCCAGCGGCCCGTCACGCAACCAGACATGGCGCAGGTGGGCAAAACTGCGGTCCGTTGTTTTACGATCCCCATCACGGGCATAGTCATGGTCCAGCACCACAATACGCTGGCGACGGTCGGTGAAATCCATCAGCTTCAGGCTGGCGGCATACTGGCTGTGATCGGTATTGCCGCGCTGGAAACGCATGGCCAGGTCAATGGCAACCTCAATACCTTCCGCCTTGCCGCTGTGGCGAATGCTTTCAATATTGGTGATGGCGCTGGCCGCATGACAAAAAAGCAGGGCGATGGCCAGCACGCCCTGGGCAAAAAATCGCATCAAAAAAACCGTTCTGTTGTATGTCGCCGATGGCGGCTCAGGACAACTCGCGATCGCGGTAGCCCATCAGGTACAAAATGCCGTCCAGGCCGATGGTGGACATGGCGTGATCAGCCTCCTGGCGCACAATCGGCTTGGCACGAAAGGCAATGCCGAGGCCGGCCTTGCTGATCATCGGCAGGTCGTTGGCGCCGTCACCGACGGCAATGACCTGCTGCAGGTCGATACCTTCCCTGGCGGCGATTTCCTGCAGCAATTCGGCCTTGCGCTGGCCGTCAACCACCCGCCCCACGACCCGGCCGGTGACCTTGCCGTGCTCGATTTCCAGCTCGTTGGCATAGACATAGTCAAAGCCCAGCCGCTGCTGCAGGTAATGGCCAAAATAGTTAAAACCGCCGGACAGGATGGCGGTCTTGAAACCGTAGCGCTTCAGTGTGCTGACCAGTTTTTCCACCCCTTCGGTCAGTGGCAGGCGGGCGGCGATATCGGCCAGCACCGATTCATCCAGTCCCTTCAGCAAGGCCAGCCGGCGGGTAAAACTTTCGGTGAAGTCGATTTCACCGCGCATCGCGCTTTCGGTAATCGCAATTACCTCATCGCCAACACCGGCTGCCTTGGCCAGCTCGTCAATCACTTCCGCCTCGATCAGCGTTGAATCCATGTCAAAACAGACCAGCCGGCGGGTGCGGCGGAACAGGTTGTCCTCCTGGAAGGCAATATCGGCACCGACCTGTGCCGCCAGCTCCAGAAAGCGCTGGCGCACGGCCGTTTTGTCACGTACTTCGCCACTGACAAAAAACTCGACACAGGCCTTGCCGGATTCGTGGGTGTCCTGCAACGGCACCCGGCCGGACAGGCGCTCGATCTTGTCGATGTTCAGGCCAAAATCACGCACGATGGCGGTCACACCGGCAATTTGCTCGGCTGACAGGCGCCGCGACAGCAGCGTGATGATATGGCGATGTTTGCCCTTGCCGGTCACCCAGTGGGTGTACTCATCGGCATGGATCGGCGTGAACGTGACGTTCAGCCCCTGCTCGTCAACGCTGAACAGGATCTCTTTCAGCGCATCGGAGGTCTCCGTACCGGAAAACTCCACCAACATGCCCAGCGCCAGTTTTTCGTGAATCACCGCCTGGCCAATATCCAGGATATTGGCCTCATGGCGCGCCAGCACCCCGGCGATGGCATTGGTGACACCGGGTTTGTCTTCACCGGCAATATTGATCAGGATGATTTCGTTCACGGATCAGCTCTTTTTCTGCGTCACAACCTGGTCGACTTTCTGGAAGCCGCGCGGCAGCTTGTTGCCCCGCCGGCCACGCTCGGCACGGTAATGGCCCAGATCCGACATCTTCAGGCTCAGGTGACGTTTGCCGGCATAGACCACCAGCACGTCATCCTCGGCCATTGGCACGGCCGCCAGCATGAATTCTTCACGGCTTTGTACCCGCGCCGACGGAATGCCCATGATTTTGTTGCCCTTGCCCTTGGACAACAACGGCAAATCCCCGGCGGCAAACAGCAGCAGCCGGCCTTCATTGCTGACCGCCGCGATCATGCTGTTGTCCAGGTCACGAATCGGCTGGGGTGACAACACCCGGGCGCCGGCCGGAATGCTGATCACCGCCTTGCCGGCCTTGTTTTTGCTTTGCAGGTCGCCCAGCCGGGCAATAAAACCGTAGCCGGCATCGGTCGCCAGCAGGTAACAGTCATCCTCGCTGCCCATCATGCCGGCAACAAACTCGACACCGGATGGCGCGTTGATGCGCCCGGTCAGCGGCTCGCCCTGGCCGCGTGCCGAGGGCAGGGTATGGCTGGCAATACTGTAGCTGCGGCCGGTGGCATCGAGGATCACCACCGGCTGGCTGCTTTTGCCCTTGACG
>DATCSZ010000072.1:0-1069 GCA_036568205.1 Pseudomonadales bacterium | reverse complement strand
CGCGTTTGCGTTTTCATCCCTGGCCGACAACATCACCGCCACACTGGTGTGCCTATCGCTGATCCTGAGCCTGCCGGTTGAAGCCAATGCCAAACTGCGTTGCGCCGTGCTGGCGGTATTTGCGATTAACTCCGGCGGTGTGGCACTGATCACCGGCGATGTCACCACCCTGATGATCTTTTTAGCCGGCAAACTGCCGGTAGTGCAAATCATGCTGCTCTCGCTGCCGGCTTTAGGCGGCATGCTGGTGTTGTATGCGCTGCTGCAACGCGGTGTCAGCCAACCGATCACACTGACACCCCGCGCTATCGTGTTGCAGGGTCGCGACTGGGTGGTTGCCGGCATCTTCCTGCTGACATTGACCTGTACCATCAGCGGCAGCCTGCTGTTTTCATTGCCGCCGTTGCTGGTATTCCTGTGCGGCCTGTCGGTGATGTTTATTGCCGGCTGGTGGCTGGGCATCAGCGATGAGGACGACTGGCTGGATTATGTGCGCGTGATCGAGTTTGAAACCCTGTTTTTCTTCTTGGGCATTTTATTGCTGGTCGGCCTGGCACTGGAGTTGGGCGCACTGGATATCATCCCCGACCTGTACGCCGGGCAACCGGCCGTGCTGGCCAATTACCTGATGGGCCTGATGTCGGCCTTGATCGACAATGTGCCGATGACAGCGGCCTTGCTGAAATCCGGCGTGGTCATGGATGCCAGTGGCTGGTTTGGCCTGACGTATGCGATTGGTGTGGGCGGCTCCCTGCTGGTCATTGGTTCTGCCGCCGGCATTGTGGCGATGAGCAAGATGCGCGAACTGAGCTTCACCGCCTACCTGCGTTACAGCCCGCATATTTTGGTCGCCTACAGCGCAGGCTATGGCCTGGCCTGGCTAACAGGTCGCCTGCTCGGTTAGGCAGGGCCCATATTTCTGATTGATTTTTAAGCAATCGCTTTTACAATCAGCGAATTCTGACCACCGCCCTGCCCATCAAGGATTCGATCATGCTCAGCGCACTCACCCTGTTCGTCGCTATGTACCTGCTGGTTACGGTTGGCATTGGCCTGGTGGCCTCAGGCC
>DATCSZ010000071.1:0-8966 GCA_036568205.1 Pseudomonadales bacterium | reverse complement strand
CATGCCGGTTTCCTGGATGTGACGCTTGATCAGGTCGAGGATTTCCTGCTGGCGGGGAGTCAGTGGCTGCATGGCGATCTTCCTTTGGTTGTGGGTCTGTATAAACAGGTATCTGTTTTTTTATACAGGTACTGGTATTGTATACAGATGATTTGCCATTGCAAGCCTGCGCCGGCAGACAGCGGCGCACGCCTTGCCTATAATGGCCGGATTTTTACAGGAGACGATAATGAACAAGATGATGCAGTGGCTGGCGGAACACCAGTGGCTGGCCGCGCAGGTGTTCCTGGTTATTTTTGCCTCGTTGCTGGCGCACTTTGTTATCCAGCGCCTGCTGCGCCATATGGCAGCCCGGCTGCAGCGCACCGAAACACCGTGGGACGAGATCCTGGTGGAATCCGTGTCGCGTCCGCTGGCCTGGCTGGTCGCCTTGCTGGGCTTCAGTTTTTCCATCCAGCTGGTCAACCAGGATCTGGAAAACACCCTGCTGGCAAAAGTGGATTCGTTCCGTGAACTGCTGATGCTGGTGCTGGTAGCCTGGTTCATGATCCGTTTTGTGCGTCTGGCCGAGCAGACGCTGGCGCAGCGGCTGGCGGATGATCCGCAGGAGTTGACCACCATCATGGCAATTGCCAAGCTGCTGCGTGCAGCGATTATCATCACCGTGGCACTGATGGGCATGCAAAGCCTCGGTTACAGCATTGAAGGGGTGCTGGCATTCGGTGGTATCGGCGGTATTGCCATCGGTTTTGCCGCCAAGGACCTGCTGGCCAATTTTTTTGGTGGCCTGATGGTCTACCTGGATCGGCCATTTGTGGTCGGTGACTGGATACGCTCGCCGGACAAAAGTATCGAGGGCACGGTGGAGAATATCGGCTGGCGGCTGACCTGCATCCGTACCTTCGACCAGCGCCCGCTATATGTGCCCAATTCAGTGTTTGCCAGTATTGCGCTGGAAAACCCGTCACGCATGTACAACCGGCGTATCTACGAGACAGTAGGCATCCGTTATGCCGATGCGGCAAAAATGGGACCGATTGTGGCCGATGTGCGGCAGATGTTGCAGACGCATGACGATATTGATACCGGCCGCACACTGATCGTCAACTTCAACAGCTTTGCGCCGTCGTCGCTGGATTTTTTTGTCTACACCTTTACCAAAACCACCAACTGGGTCGAGTTCCATGCGATCAAGCAGGATGTGCTGCTGAAGATCCTGGCGATTATCGAACAGCATGGCGCCGAAGTGGCATTCCCGACATCCACGGTGCATTTGCATAACGAAACCACGGAGCCGCTGGCATGAAACTGGGTGTCATAGGTGGCAGCGGCCTGGCAGGCCTGCAGGGGCTGACTGACTGCGCAGAGCAGATCGTCAGCACCCGCTGCGGCATGCCGTCGTCATCACTGCATAGCGGCCGCCTGGGCAACTGCGAGGTGGTATTTTTGGCCCGCCATGGCCGGCCGCACAGCATTGCTCCGCACCAGGTCAATTACCGCGCTAACCTGCTGGCACTGCAGTCGGCCGGTGTGGAGGCGATTGTTGCCGTCAATGCCGTTGGCGGTATCAGCCCGGTGTTTGCCACCGGCATGATTTGCCTGCCGCTGCAGATCATTGACTACACCCACGGCCGGGAACACACCTTCAGCGACGGCAGCCAGCCGCTGCAGCATATTGATTTCAGCCAGCCCTACAGCGAACCACTGCGGCAGCGTCTGCTGCAGGCAGCCCGCCAGGCCGGTGAAGCACTGCATGACGGGGGGGTGCACGGCGTAAGCCAGGGGCCGAGACTGGAAACCGCCGCCGAGATCCGTCGCATGCAGCAGGACGGTTGCGATATCGTTGGCATGACCGGCATGCCCGAGGCGGCACTGGCGCGAGAGCTGGGCATGGACTATGCCTGCCTGGCCGTGGTGGCCAACCCCGCTGCCGGGCTGGCCACGGTGCCAATCACACTGGCCGATATCGAGCAGGTCATGCAGGCTGCCGGGCAACGCCTGAACCGGATTCTGGCGGCTTTCTGCAACCGGCAATAAGCCGCGTGCTTGATTGTGTTGCCCGGGCATTGACGCTAGAATGGCGCTTTTTTGAGCAACGGCTCCCCAACACGTAGCAGACATTTTGATAAAACACTGGATCAAGAAAATCGGCCAGCGGGAAACGCCCGCTGCAGAACAGGCCTCGCCACCACCGGCTGCGGTGCATCGCAAGCAACCCGATGCCGACAAACCGAAACACAAAAAAAACGGCAAAGCCAAAGCCAAAGCCGGCAACGACCAGCCGGCCTGGGATATCAGCCAGTTCCAGGTTGCGGAAGTGCCGGGCAAAACCCGTTTTCACGATTTTGGCCTGCACCCGCAGCTGATGCAGGCGATTCACCAGCTGGGCTTTGATTACTGCACGCCGATCCAGGCACAAACCTTGCCGCATACGCTGAAAGGGCTGGACATGATTGGCAAGGCACAAACCGGCACTGGCAAGACGGCCGCGTTCCTGATCACCATTATCGACCAGCTGCTGCACCATCCGGTGGAGGACGAGCGTTTCCTGGCCGAGCCTCGTGCGCTGGTGATAGCGCCTACCCGCGAACTGGTGCAGCAAATTGCCGACGATGCCAAACAGCTGTGCCGTTATACCGACCTGCATGTGGTGGCGGTAGTGGGCGGCGAACCGTTCGAAAAACAGCACAAAAAACTGGAAGCCGGTTATGTCGATATCCTGATCGCCACGCCAGGCCGGTTGATCGATTTTGTCCAGCGTGGCAATGTCTACCTGGACCAGGTGGAAACCCTGGTGCTGGATGAGGCCGACCGCATGCTGGACATGGGCTTTATCCCGCAGGTAAAACGCATAGTGCGCGCCACCCCGGCCAAGGAAGACCGCCAGACACTGCTGTTTTCCGCCACCTTTACCCAGGACATTATCAACCTCAGCCAGCAGTGGACCATGAACCCGGCGCGGGTCGAGATCGAGCCGGAAAATGTTGCCACCGACACCGTCAAGCAGATTGCCTGGATGGTTGCCGACAGTGACAAATTTACTGTGCTGCTGAACCTGCTGCGCGAAGGCAGCCTGGGCCAGACCATTGTGTTTGCCAACCGCCGCGACCAGACCCAGCGCCTGTACGACCGGCTGGTCAAAAAAGGCGTGCGCGCCGGCATACTGTCCGGCGAAATCGCCCAGAACAAACGCACCCGCACGCTGGACGATTTCAAGAAAGGCAAGATCCAGATCCTGATCGCCACCGATGTGGTCGGGCGCGGCATTCATATTGACGGTATCAGCCATGTCGTCAACTACAACCTGCCGCAGGAACCGGAGAACTACGTGCACCGCATCGGCCGCACCGGCCGCGCCGGCGCCAGCGGCACCTCCATCAGCCTGATCGGCGAAGAAGATGCCTACGAAGTGCTGGAACTGGAAAAACTGCTGGGCAAAAAGATTGTTATGGACCTGCCACCGGATGCGTTGTTAAAGCGGGGTTAGGTTAACGCCTTATCTCAGGTGCGTTTAGGCAACACCTGTTCCTGCGGTCACAAAATTGGGTGGTAGGCCACCTGCAGTGATCAGTTATGAATCAGTGGGCGGAATATCATTTTCCATCGAGTCCCAGAATTCGCTGTCCAGCCTCTTGATTTGAATGGTTTGCTCGACCTGCAAGCCAACACCATATTCATAAAGGTAAGCTGCGAGTTGTTGCCCGTCTATCAGGATCAGGGCAGTCGCGCCATTCAAACTCTGGGCATATGTGAGGGCGCCTTTTGAAAAGCATGATGTTGTTATGAAAATACCTTTGTTCGATTGTGCAACCGCAAGCGCGCCGACAAACTTCTGTATCTCCTCTCGGCCAACAGTATTGGTTTGGGCATATCGCTTTGCTTGAATATGAATACGGCCTAGTCCCAGCACATCTTCCTTGATGATGCCGTCAATTCCACCATCGTTGGTGTACGATGTGACCACGCCCGATTGCTTGATTTCACCACCGTAGCCCATGCGTTGTAGAAGCAAAACCACAAGCTTTTCAAATTCACGCGGGGTTTTGCTTAAGATGGTGTCGAGCAGCTCCTGATACCTGGATTCACGAATCTTGTCAGCCGATGAATAAAGCTCTTCTTGTGGCGTTAACCCTTCGGTTTCAGTAGATGCCGAAACAGGCTTGCTTGGTTTGTTCTGCTGCTTTTTGGCAAATTCCACGGCAATAAAACTGTTGATCTCATCGGGCGTGGCCAGTTTGGCGGACCCAAGGGTGCTGATCTCATAGGTTCCGCGTTTAGGCTTTTTAAGCAAGCCGGCCATATTCATGTAGCTCAGCGCCCAACTGATGCGGTCATAAAAAATCTTGCCGTTACCCGATTCGTATTCGGCATGAATTTCTTCATCCGTGAGTCCGAAATACTCTGCCAACGGTGCCTCAAATTCCGAGAGTTTGAGCTGGCCGCGCTCAGACAGAAGCTGGAGCGCCGGCACCCGGATTTCGTCGTGTTTGGGGATTGTCACGTATTTACCTCTGACTTATAGCGCCTAGTAAAGCAGCGTGCTGGCGATAATGAATGTTGCATTGCCTGTGCAGGCAACAGCGTTTGAGGTTTTGCCTGCCAGCCAGGCGACATTTTTCAGCACCAGTGCAACAAAAAAAACGGCAGTACCGGCATTGTGTGTTTCAGGGCAGCAGCCACGCCAATGTAGCCACTGACACCACCACCACAGCGGCAAACACACCATACATAATGCGTTTGCTGCGCTGGTGTTGTGCCAGTATCACATCCAGCATGTCGTTTTCGCGGTTGCCGATGGAGGTGGGTTTGGTCACCCAGTTTTTGCTGACGTTTGCCGGCGTGTCGTCTTCCGGCAGTTTGATGGCATCAGCAATAACGGTGCGGCGCTTGTCGGCGCTGAGGTGTTTTTCTTCCGGTGCCAGCACCTTGAAGCTGAGGATATCCAGCTTGATTACGTCGCCGTCTTTCAGCCGGGTTTCTTCGCAACGCTGGCCGTTGACATAGCTGCCATTCGCCGATTTCAGGTCGCGCATCAACAGGCCGCCGTTAATGGCAATAAATTCGGCGTGGCGGCGTGACAGGTGGGAGCCGGGGATGGTGATGTCGCAGGTTTTGTCGCGACCGATCACGGTGCGGTTTTTCAGTACAAATAGTTGGCCATCCAGCCAGTTGCCGACTGCCTTCAGCCGCCACTGGCTGGCGATAGCCGGGTCTTTTTCCTTGTTGCCGGCATCGAGGCTGGCCACCACTTTTTTCGGGTTGATGATTTCAAACAGTGAGCGACCGACCTGGATCTGGTCGCCGTGGTTCAGCGAGCGTTTGGAGCCGGCGGGGATGGGCTGGTCGTTCAGCAGGATGGGCTGGTTGAAGGTCAGGTCTACCAGGTAAATGCGTTCGTCATCGACCTGGATTTTTATCCTGGCGGTATCGGCTGCGGTGGCATCGAAGTACAGGTCACCTTTGCCATCGTTACTGATCACGGTGTTTTCCTTGATCAGCCAGATAGCGGTTTCCGGTTTGCCTTTTTCCTGAATCTTGAACATGCCAGGAGATTCCCTGTGTGCCTGTCGGTGAGCGTTTGTTGTTATTGCATCAGCGCTTTCGGAAAAATATCACTTAATCGCGACAGTGCAAAGAAAAAAGCGCAATAAAGCTATAAAAAAACCAGTGTTTATAGTGGCTTGGCCCTGAGTCTTCATGTTTTTGTCAGCTGCAGCAGCCTGAAGCCGTGTTGCTGTGCCAGTGGTTCGCAGCGGGCAAACAGGCCGGCGGCGGCTTTTTCCAGGCCAATAAACTGGTTGACGACAAACAGCGCACGGCCGTCTGGGGCCAGCAGTCGGGCAGCTGCCTGGCAGAAGCGCCGGGTGAGTTGTGTGTCGTGGGCAAAACCCTGGTGGAAGGGCGGGTTGCACAGCACCAGGTCGTAGGGGCCGGCCAGGGCATCACCGCAGTCGCCGGCAATCACCTTGCCATTGCTGCCGGCAGCGGCCAGGTTGGCCTGGCAGGCGATGATCGCGGCGGCATTGTTGTCGGTGGCATCAACGCAGGCCGCACCGAGTCGATGCGCCATCACGGCCAGGTATCCATAACCACAGCCAAGGTCAAGCACGCGCTGGCCATCCAGGGCCGGCAGGTGGTCAACCAGCAGCCGGCTGCCGGCATCGACCTTGTTCCAGCCGAACACACCGGGCTTGCTGAGCAGGCTGAGGCCATCCACATCAATGGGCTGCAGCAGGTGGTAGTGGGTGTCCGGTGTGCCGCTGGCCGGGCCGGTTTGCAGTTCATACAGGCCTTTTTTGTGTTTCAGCCGTTGCACGCTGGCATGCTGTTGCTGCAGGTATTTGTACAGGCTGTCGATGCCTTCCTGGCGCTGGCCCAGCACATGCAGGCGGCCATTGTCTGCCAGCTGCAGCGGGGCATTGTGCAGCAGGTGCAGGTTGATGGCTTTTTCCTTGCTGATGCGCCAGATAATGCGATCGACGCGTTGCTGCGGCAGGACAAAATCGTCAAAACGGGCGGCAATGTGGTGTTGTTGCAGCTGGCGCACAATATCCAGCCGGTTGCTGATCGCCTGCCCGGCAAAGGCGCCGGGCACAAAACCGGCGAGGTTTTCGGCTACATACCACAGGCTGTTGCTGCCGGCCTGGCGCAGTAACTGTTCCAGCACGGTGTTGTCGGGCGGGTTCAAAACAGGGCTACCTCATCGGCGCTGAGTGCGCGGTAATGGCCGGGTGGCAGGTCGGCTTCATCCAGTTGCAGGGCGCCGATTTGTTCACGGTGCAGGGTGATCACCCGGTTGCCAATCGCGGCAAACATGCGTTTTACCTGGTGGTAACGGCCTTCCTGCAGGGTGATGTGGCAGTGTGTTGCATCAATTGCCTCAATGCGGCACGGCAGCGTGGGCCGTGATTCGCCGTGCAGCAAGATGCCCTGTTGCAGCCGGTCAAGCGCATCGGCACTGGCAGGTTCGGCCAGCTGTAGCCGGTAACGTTTGCTTTTTTGCTGGCGCTGTTTCGGGCTGGTAATGCGGTGGCACCACTGGCCATCGCTGCTGAGCAATACCAGGCCGGTGCTGTCGGCATCCAGCCGGCCGGCAAACAGCAGCCTGCTGCACTCGGCCGGCAGCAACTGCAGCGCCGACGGGTAACCATCGTCCTGGTGGGAACAGACATAACCGGCCGGTTTGTTCAGCATCAGGTAACGGTGGCCGGGCAGGGCCAGTGGCTGGTCGTCGCAGTGGACGTGCTGCTGGTCCAGCTGCCGGGCGCTGTCCTTGCAGGGCTTGCCATCAAGCTGGATGCAGCCGCTTTTGATCAGCCGTTTGGCGTCGCTGCGGCTGATGAGCAGCGCCTGGCTGACAAACTGGTCAAGGCGCATCACGAATCTCCGCCGGCAGTGCCTCGATAAACCCGAGCTGCGCCAGGGTGTCGCAGAAATCGGCGCCGGGCCGTGCAACAATACGCACGGTCTGCTGAAGGTGCGGGTGCCGGAATGACAGGGACCAGGCGGCCAGCAACAGACGCTGGCTGTTGAAATACTGGCGGAAAAACCGGTTATGCTCGCCACGGCCGTATTTGGCATCGCCGATGATCGGGTGGGCAATGTGTTTCATGTGGGCGCGCAGCTGGTGGCGTCGTCCGGTCAGCGGCTTCAGTTGCACCAGGCTGTAGCGGCTGCTGGGGTATTTGCCTACCGGTTCGGCAATCTCGGTGTGTGCCAGGGTGGCCAGTTCGGTAACGGCCGGCCGGCGTTGTTCGCCATCGCTGTCAGTGTAGTGGTCGGCGACGCTGCGCACCGGGTGGTCAATACGGCAGTGCGGCGGGGTATGGCCACGGCAAACGGCCAGGTATTGTTTATCAACCTGCTGTTCGGAAAACTGCTGGTGCACACGCCGGGCATCGTCAGGCTGCAACGCAAACAGCAAAATGCCGGAGGTGGGCTTGTCCAGCCGGTGCACCGGGTAGACACGCTGGCCAATCTGGTCACGCAACAGCTGCACGGCAAAACGGGTTTCGTGCCGGTCGATTGGGCTGCGATGCACCAGCAGGCCGGATGGCTTGTTGATGGCAATCAGCCAGTCATCGTGGTAGACAATATCAAGTGCCATGGGGCAGGTGTTACCATGCTGAAAAAACGGGACAGGTGAACTGACATGCATATTGTGATGGATCAGCTGAGCGCATCACAGCGCTATTTTACCATGATACAGACGATGATTCCGCGTCCGGTGGCCTGGGTGCTGAGCGATAACGGTGATGGCAGCCTGAACCTGGCGCCTTTTTCGTATTTTTCGCCGGTCAGCAGTGCGCCGCCACTGCTGATGGTGTCGATCGGCAAAAAGCCCGATGGCAGTGACAAGGATACCCGCAGCAATATCCTGCAACGCAGCCATTTTGTGGTGCATATTGCCTCGGCTGCGATGGCGCAGCAGGTCACGGACAGCTCGGCCAGCCTGCCGTTTGGTGAATCCGAGGTGACGGCGCTGGGGCTGGCCACCTGTGATTTTAACGGCTTTTCCCTGCCGCGGCTGGCGGAACCCAGCGTGGCGCTGGCCTGCCGTTTTCATGATGTCAGTTATGTGGGTGATGTGCCGCAGGCGATTGTGTTTGGCCGGATTGAGCAGGTGTATATTGCCGATGCGGTGCTCGACAGCCGCAACGGCCGCTGGCATGTGGATGCCGAAAAAGTCGACCCGCTGGGCCGGCTGGGCGCCGATGAATACTGGACCGGTGGCCGGGTAAGCCGTATCCGGCGGCCGGACTGATACGGCAATCTGGCCGGGCTTATGGCTGTGGCAGCTCGAACGGGCGGATTTCCACCACCAGGCCAAACAGCGGGTGATCGATATAGTGAATCTCGCGGCTGCGCAGCCGGCGCTGCTGGCGCATGACCGCGACATTGGCCAGTGGCGGCTGGCTGGCCGGCAGCTCCAGCCAGTCGAACGCGAAGCTGTCGGCCGAAAAACC
>DATCSZ010000070.1:0-1740 GCA_036568205.1 Pseudomonadales bacterium | reverse complement strand
GGTTGAGAAACAGCAGTACCTGCCCCTGGCGCTCCAGGTGCTGGCCGATCTGTTGTAGCAGGATATCCGACAGGCCGTCTTCCATGGGGCGACGCCGCACATCCAGCAGATGGATTCTGGGCGGCGTGGCAATCGCCGCCCGCTGCCGTAAGCGCAACAGTCGGTAGAGTCCCCGGCGCGCATTATGCAGGCTTTCCAGCGACGGGGTGGCGGAGCCCAGCAGGATGGGGACGCCCGCATTCCGTGCCCTCACCAGCGCCAGGTCGCGGGCGTTATAACGGAAGCCGTCCTGCTGCTTCAGTGAGTTGTCGTGTTCTTCATCCACGATGATCAGCCCCAGCCGGGGCATGGGGGTGAACAGGGCGGAGCGGGTGCCGATCACCACCAGCGCCCGGCCGCTGGCCACCATCGACCAGGCACACAGCCGCTGGCGATCGTTGAGCCCGGAATGCAGCGCGGCGATGGGGGTGTGCAGGCGCTGCTGGAAGCGCTGGGTGAGCTGCGGAGTCAGGCTGATTTCCGGTACCAGGATCAGCACCTGGCGGTTCTCGTCGATGAGCTGCTGTGCCAGTGATAAATAGACTTCGGTTTTACCGCTGCCGGTGATGCCCTGTAGCAGGAAGGCCTGGTAGTGATCCAGCCTGGCCGCCACTTCGCTGACCGCTGACTGCTGTTCGTCGTTCAGCTGCGGCCCGTTGATGCGTTCGACGGACGCCAGTTCCAGGCAGGGTAATTCGATGCATTCCACCAGGGCTTTTTTCGCCAGTGCCTGCATTGCCGGGCGCCAGTTTTCGCTCAGCTCGTTGAGTTGTGTGCTGCTCAACCTGTGCCCGGCCTGCTGCAGCAGCCGGAGCAGTGCCGCCTGCCTGGGCGCCCGGCTACAGGCCTGCTCGCCACCGGTTTCCCCCAGTTCGGTGAGCTGCCAGGCCTGTTCGCCACGGACCTGGGGTGTCTCCCCCTGGCGCAGCAGTCGCGGCAGGGCGGTGGCCACCACATCGCCAATGGGGTGCTGGTAATAATCCGCCGACCAGTTGAGCAGTTGCAACAGGCTGTCATCCAGCAGGGGTGTTTCATCCAGCAACTGCTGCACCGCTTTCAGTTTGGCGGCTGGCACGTCGCTGCACGCGCTGAATCCCATGATCAGGCCCACCACCGACTGGCGTCCAAAGGGCACCCTGACCCGACTGCCGATGCGGGCCGCCCTGCCCAGGTGTTCAGGCAGACGATAATCAAACAGGCCGAACAGGGGGGCGGGCACGGCCACCTTGACGAATGCCGAATCAGCCATGGTGAAGGGCAACCTGGTACGGGGCGATAACAGGGGCGATACAGTTGTGAGCGCTGGTCATAAAATAAACAAGGGTGTTTTTTTCCACAAAACCTGTGGATAACTCTGTGGATGAATAATGAAAAAACGCCGCAATGGCTCCTGTCATGGGTGATGTCATAAAATGGTTAAAAATTAGTCATAAAATTAGAGTCTTTATAATCAATATCTTATGGATTTTTCCGCAGTAAAAACCGGTAAAATCCGGTTTTTGATATGGCGCAACTGGAAAAAATCAGCCATGTGTATAAGTAAAAATTATTTCCAGCCTATTGCGATTTTTTTCACTCTTTGTTAGCCCGATTAAAAGATTATTTAGCGGTTTCTGTTAATAAAAATTCTATCAAAGTTGGCTAAGTGATTATTTATTAGGTGATTTTCCCAGTTACCCACAAAATCTGTGGATAACTCTG
>DATCSZ010000069.1:0-1224 GCA_036568205.1 Pseudomonadales bacterium | reverse complement strand
CAAGCTTGTAGTCCTTTGTGGTCGGGATAAACAGACCACCGTGGCGAATAAACGGCATATATGCCGCATACAACACCGCCTTGTCCTTGATGGTCAGGGAGAGAATTCCCCCGCCGCCGCCGGGCATTTTCATTATTGTTTACTCCGGTACGAAACAAGTCGCAGATTAGAAGGCACCCGCCATGGCGTCAACTCCGGCCAGCAACAGCAGCAGTCGTTCCATAAGCAGGGCCGGATTCGGATTGGCACCGGATTGCAGCAGTTGCCGGGCACGCTGCACCTCAGCGGCCAGCATCAGCAGGCGTTTGTCACCGGCCCGCTGGCGCAGCCGATCCATGACCGGCGCCAGCTTGTCGTCACTTCGCTGACCGCGCAGCGCCTGTGCCAGCCAGCCATGCAGGGCCTCCAGCAACGGCAACGGTTCATGCTGCAACAGCGTCTGGGCGGCGATACTGGCCGGGGTTCTGCCTTCCAGCACTGCGAGGAACTGACCGAGCAAACGATCGCGGTTGGCAAACCATTCGGCCTGCTCCAGCGCCAGCGCCTTCAGCGGTGCGCCGCCGGCCGCCGCCAAGAGGGCTCTGGCGCTGTCCTCGCTACCGGTCTGCTCGGCCAGCCAGGCCTGGGCCACGGCGGCGTCCGGCGCGCCCAGCTGACGCTGCTGGCAGCGGCTGCGCACGGTTGCCAGCAAACGGCTTGGCTGGTCACAGAGCAACAGCAGGAAGGCACCAGCACCAGGTTCTTCCAGTGTTTTCAGCAAGGCGTTCTGGGCATTGCGGTTCATCGATTCCGCCGGCGACAACAGCGCCACGCGCCGGCCACCGTACTGAGCAGTTTTCGAGAAAAAACTGACCAGATCGCGGACCTGGTCAATCTTGATGACCCGGCTCTTCTCCTCCGGCATCACCAACGCCAGATCCGGGTGACTGCCGGCGGCAGCCAAATGACAGGACTGGCAGCGACCGCAGGCCAGCCCGGCCTGGGGCTGCTGGCACAGCAGGGCTTCCAGAAATGCTCTGGCCAGACGCAGCTTGCCAATGCCGGCCGGGCCAGACAACACCAGCGCGTGAGGCAGGCGCTGGTCCGCAGCCTGCTGCATCAGCTCGGCAAGCAAATCACGGTGCCAGACACATGGCACCTGCACGGCAGCGCGCTCAGTCATGCCATTGCTCCCAGCAGCGCTGCAGGGTGCCCAGCAGCTGCGCCTGCACCTCTGCCAAGGGC
>DATCSZ010000068.1:0-1075 GCA_036568205.1 Pseudomonadales bacterium | reverse complement strand
CCTGCTTGATCATCCGAAACACGGCGACACCATTCGCCGCTGGCGCGAACGTCGCGCCATTCCGCGCCGCGCCAAGATCGCCGCCAGCCTGATGATGCTGCTCAGCGTTGCTCTGATTTTTCTCAGTGCTGCCCCGCCGCTACTGCGCATAACCATTCCACTGCTGCTGGCGGGCGTGGCCATCTGGCTATGGAGCCGTCCCGATGAATAAGCTCACCCCGTTTGCCTATCCGTTCCGGATTTTTTTCCTGTCGCTGGCGATCTGGGCGATTGCTGTGGTTGCGCTGTGGATTAGCAGTGTCACCCAATTGCTGCCTCTGGAATTCGCCCTGCCGGCACTTCGCTGGCACCAGCATGAAATGCTGTTCGCCATTCTCAATCCGGCCATCGCCGGTTTTCTGCTTACCGCTGTGTGTGTCTGGACCAACACGGAAAGATTGCACGGGCTGCCACTGATACTGCTGTGGCTGGTATGGGCAATTGGTCGCCTGACGACAACGCTGTCGCTCGTGCCGGAAGCCGCCATGATCACCATAAACCTCCTGTTTCTGCCGCTGCTGATGATAGATGCCGGGCGCCGCATCATCAGCGCGAAGCAACCGCGTCATGCACCGATCCTTCTGGTGTTGCTCCTGCTCTGGGTAGCGCAGGCAATATTCCTGCTGCAACTGAGCGAACACGCCATCGCCATGGCACTGGTTGCTGCCAGTGCCTTGATGCTCATTGTCGGAGGGCGCATTACCCCGGCCTTTTCCGGTAACTGGTTGCGTGCCAATGCTGGCGATCCAACGCGGATCAGCAATCCGCTCTGGCTGGAGCGACTGACGCTGACTGCGATGCTGACGCTATGCATTACCTTGCCACTGGGCATACCGATACTCACCGCCGCTCTGGCTTTAATCGCTGCGGCCGTCAGTTTCAGCCGCATTGCCCTGTGGCGCGGCTGGCTGTTCTGGCGTGAACCCATGCTATGGATTCTGCATCTTTCACTGTTGTGGATTCCGGCCGGCCTGTTACTGCTTGCCGGCAGCCGTTTCGGCCTGTGGCCGGAAAATGTCTGGATTCATGCCATCGG
>DATCSZ010000067.1:0-1635 GCA_036568205.1 Pseudomonadales bacterium | reverse complement strand
CAATGGCAAGGCATGAGCTGACATTTGCCGCACTGGATGAATCCGCCATGCTGGCACTGGCTGGCCGGCTGGCAGCCGCCATCAACGGCAGGCTGGTGATTTTTTTGCACGGCGATCTGGGCGCCGGCAAAACCACGTTTTCGCGCGGCCTGATCCAGGCCCTCGGTCATCACGGCGCAGTGAAAAGCCCGACCTATACGCTGGTCGAACCGTATCCGCAGCTGACTCCACCGGTTTACCATTTTGACCTTTACCGTCTGGCCGACCCTGAAGAGCTGGAATATATCGGCATTCACGACTACTTCGAACAGACAGCGTTGTTCCTCATTGAATGGCCGGAAAAAGGCAGTGGCTGGCTGCCGCCAGCCGATCTTGATATCCGGCTCGAACAGGACAGGCCGCAGCAGCGACGGATAAGCATCCACGCCAACAACAAAACCGGCCTGGCTGTGATTCAGGCTCTTTCTTGACTTTCAATGATTTAGCATGGAAACTTCAAGTCGATAACAACAACCGTGACGTTGCGGATGCCATCATGTTGATCAAGCTGTGCCGCCAGGGCCGCCGCCTGCCCCTACTGCTGTCGTTGATCGGCAGCGTTTTTTACAGTGCCTGCTGCCTGGCGGCCGCCAGCGTGGATGATGTGCGTATCTGGCGCTCACCCGACAAGACCCGCGTGGTACTGGATCTCGACCGCGCGGTTGAACACAAGATATTTACCCTGAACAACCCCGACCGGGTAGTGGTCGACATCCCGCAGGCAAGCCTGGCCGCCTCGCTGCGCCCGGAAGACTGGCAGGACAGCCCGATTGTCAACATGCGCAGCGGCAAGCATGGCAACGACACCCTGCGCATCGTGCTTGATCTTGCCGAAACCGTTAACCCACGCAGCTTTCTGCTGAAAAAAAACGCCGAGTTCAACGACCGGCTGGTGATTGATCTGCACACGGCCACCCAGCAGAAAAAGGCGCCAACCAAAACTGCGGCCAGCGCCAGCCAGGGCAAGCGTGACCTGATCATCGCCATTGATGCCGGCCATGGTGGTGAAGACCCCGGCGCCATCGGTCCCGGCAATACTTACGAAAAACACGTGGTACTGGCAATTGCCAGGGAACTGGCCGAATTGCTGGAAAAAACCCCGGGCTACCAGCCGGTACTGATCCGCAGCGGTGACTACTACATCAGCCTGGCCGAGCGTCGCAATCTGGCCCGCGAGGCCCAGGCCGACCTGTTTGTCTCGGTTCACGCCGATGCCTTTACCAGCCCGCAGGCACATGGCTCCTCGGTCTATGCCCTGTCATCACGCGGCGCAACTTCCACTTTTGCCCAGTTCCTGGCCGACCGCGAAAGCCATTCCGATCTGGTGGGCGGCGTCAGCCTCAGCGACAAGGACGAAATCCTGTCATCGGTGCTGGTGGACTTGTCAATGACCCACAAACAGGAAGCCAGCATTGATGTGGGCAGCAGTATTTTGCAGCAGATGGGCCAGATCTCGCGCTTGCATAGTAAACGGGTTGAACTGGCGGCTTTTTCGGTACTGAAAACCCCGGATGTGCCGGCCATCCTGGTCGAGACCGGCTTTATCTCCAATCCCGGTGAAGCAAAAAAACTGAGCAGTCGCCCCTACCAGCAGAA
>DATCSZ010000066.1:0-7076 GCA_036568205.1 Pseudomonadales bacterium | reverse complement strand
TAAAGGTAAGCCATGGATGTGCCAAACTTGTGATGCAAAGAAAATAGAAAAGCATATTGATCAATTCAATGAAATTGCTAATGCTTACTTAAAATGGTCATTAAAAAGTTAACAAGCGCCTCCAACGGACAAATTTTACTGTCACCACTTTTGCGCTGCGCGGCAAAACTGCCGCCAGTAAAATTTGCGCTTTGAGGCGGGCGTTAGGCACACACGAAACCAAATTCATACCAAGAAGAGGGAGAGGCGGAAGCCCTAGATTATATGGTAGTAAATTTATCCTTTTTATCCACAATTGAAGATCCTGAATCAGTTGTTACAGCAATACCTTCAAGTCCAACTTTTCCAGAGTTTGTCGAAGGCCGTTTTAGAGAGTCGCCGGTAAGCTTGCCTCCGACACGGGTGAAGCATTGATGGATAAAGCTTCTGATTTCATATCACCAATCATCGATGCTGGTATTGAACAGATTATTGAGAAGGCAGGAGAGTTGTTTGCGGATAATGCAGAGTAGCAGGCGGACAGAACACCCATTCAAGGCTCGCCGGACTGCCAATACCACAAACGCTGCACACAGCCGAAGCATGTGCAAAAAGGGAGAGATTTCCCAGGCAGTGGGCGCATTGTTGCAGCGCCGGGCGCTTGTATTTTGTATGGCAAAAAGGAGTAAACCCCGTGACACCCGACAACCTGTTTGCCGCCCTGCCCGACCGGCCTGACGCCGAAGTGATTGAGGATATCCTGCGCAGTCCCCATGTGCGTATTGAGCGCATTGTCTCGCATGGCCAGCGTTCGCCGGCCAGCGGCTGGTACGACCAGGACGAAAACGAGTGGGTGTTGTTGCTGGCCGGCCGGGCGCGGCTGGTGTTTGCCGATGGCAGCCGCTGCGAGTTGTCGGCCGGCGATTACCTGCATATCCCGGCCCACCGGCAGCACCGGGTGGACTGGACGGATCCGGATGGCGTGACGGTGTGGCTGGCGGTGTTTTATCGCTAGCCGCTTGCCGGGTGGCTGGCCGCTGCCCTGCCCTCAGCGCGGTTCCAGTGCATCGAGGTGCTGGCTTACCGAGAACCAGGCGCCGCAGTAGCCCAGCAGTGAGGCCATCAGCCACAGCGACAGTGTGTCGCTGAAGGACAGGCCGGCCAGGCGGTAGTCGCTGCTGTACAGGCCGGCCAGTTTGGCCACCGGGCCGGACAGCAGGGCCAGCCCCAGCGCCACTACCAGTGTGGCCAGGATGCCGCCACCCAGGCCATACCACAGGCCGGTGTACAAAAACGGCCGGCGCACAAAGGCATCGGTGCCGCCCACCAGTTTGACGACGATGATTTCATCGCGGCGGTTTTCGATTTCCAGCCGGATGGTGTTGCCGATAATCAGCAGCACGCCCAGCGACAGCAGTACCACCATCGCCAGTGCCATACGCTGGCCGATTTGCAGCATCAGGGCCAGCCGTTGCAGCCATTCCATGTCCAGCTGGGCCATCTCAACATCGGCCAGTGCCTGCAGCCGCTGGCGCAGTGCCTCGGCCTGCGCGGCGTCGCTGTGGGCACGGGCGGGCAGGATTTCAATCACCGCCGGCAGCGGGTTGTGGTCGAGGTGTTGCAGCACGTCGGCAAAGCCGGACATCGCCTTGAATTCTTCCAGCCCCTGTTCGCGGCTGATCAGCAGCCGCTGCTCGATTTCCGGCCATACCGCCAGTTCCTGCATCAGCGTTTCGATCGCCTGGTCGCTGGTATTGTGGCGCAGGTACAGCGAGATCTGGGTGGTGGAATCCCACTGTTTGCCGAGGGTTTGTACATTGGCCAGGGTAACGTAAAAGCCGACCGGCAGCGCCAGTGCGATGCCGATGACCGCCCAGGTGACCAGGCTGGCGAACGGCTTGCCGAGCAGCCGTTGCAGGCTGTCGCGGGCCACCCGCTGGTGGTCTTTCAGCCAGGCGCGCAGGCGGCTGCGCAGGTTGATACGGCTGGCCTGTGCGCCGGATTCGCGTTTGCTCATGCGCCGGCCTCCTGCAGCATGCCGTCGCGCAGCGACAGGGTGCGGTGTTTCAGCCGGGCGATCAGCGCCAGGTCGTGTGAGGCCAGCAGCACGGTGACGCCGACATGGTTGAACTGTTCAAACAGGTGCATGATTTCTGCCGACAGTGCCGGGTCGAGGTTGCCGGTGGGCTCGTCGGCCAGCAGGATGGCCGGCTTGTGTACCACTGCCCGGGCAATGCCGACACGCTGCTGTTCGCCGCCGGACAAGGTGATCGGGTTGTGTTTTTCCTTGTCCAGCAGGCCCACCTTGTCCAGCGCGGCGCGGCTGCGGCGTGCCGCTTCGCGGCTGTCGTAGCCGGCAACAATCAGCGGCAGGGCTACGTTGTCGAACACGCTGCGGTCGAACAACAGCTGGTGGTTCTGGAATACCACGCCGATCTTGCGCCGGTGGTAGGGGATCTGGCGGCGGCCAAACTGGGCCAGGTTCTGGCCGTCAATCAGGATCTGGCCGTTGGTGGGCCGCTCCATCATCATGATCAGCTTCAGCAGTGTGCTTTTGCCGGCGCCGGAATGGCCGGTCAGGAACACCATCTCGTTTCTGGCGATGGTGAAGTTGACCTGTTTCAGCGCCTCGTGGCCGCTGTCATAGCGCATGCTGACATTGTCGAAGTGGATCATGCAGGGCATCCGTTGTGTGTGGCCGGCCGGTGCGTGGCTCAGCCGTTCAGTTGCAGGAAATCCTCGTCAAACAGCGCCTCGACAAATTCGCGTGCGGCAAACGGGCGCAGGTCCTCGATTTTTTCGCCAACGCCGATAAAGCGGATCGGCAGGCCCAGCTGTTTGCTGATGGCAAAAATGATACCGCCCTTGGCGGTGCCGTCCAGCTTGGTCAGCGTGATGCCGGTCACGCCTACCGCCTGCTGGAAGTGCCTGGCCTGGGCCAGTGCGTTCTGGCCGGTGCCGGCATCCAGCACCAGCATCACTTCATGCGGTGCGCTGTCGTCGAGTTTCTTGATTACCCGCACCACTTTTTTCAGTTCTTCCATCAGGCCGTCCTTGTTGTGCAGGCGGCCGGCGGTATCGGCTATCAGCACATCGGTGCCGCGTGCGCGGGCGGCCTGCACGGCATCAAAAATCACCGAGGCGCTGTCGGCGCCGGTGTGCTGGGCGATAACCGGCACATTGTTGCGCTCGCCCCATACCTGCAGCTGCTCGACGGCGGCGGCACGAAAGGTGTCGCCGGCAGCCAGCATGACCGACTGGCCCTGCTGCTGGAAACGTTTGGCCATTTTGCCGATGCTGGTGGTTTTGCCAACGCCGTTGACGCCAATCATCAGGATCACATATGGCTTTTTGCTGTTGTCGATCTGCAGCGGCGCCTCGCTCGGAGCCAGCACATCGGCCAGTTCGTGTTTCAGTGATTTGAGCAGGGTGCGGGCATCATCCAGCTCCTGGCGGGCTACCTGCTGGGTCAGCCGGTCGATGATGACGCCGGTGGCCTCAATGCCGACATCGGCCATCAGCAGCCGGGTTTCGATATCTTCCAGCAGGTCGTCGTCAATTTCACGTTTGCCGAGGAACAGGTTGCCCAGCCCTTCGCTGAGTGCCGAGCCGGTTTTGCTGAGGCCTTTTTTCAGCCGGCCAAACAGGCCGGTTTTGTCGGGTTCTGACATGCGCGTGAAGACTCCTGTGCATGGTCAATGGCTGGCGTGTTACCATCGCCGGCCGCTATGCTTGGCGCAAGCGCCGTAAAAGGGGCACATTCTACAATGAATCAACGCAAATCGCCTGCACAATCCGGCCTGCCGGCCGTGCCCGGCCGCTTTCGTATCATTGGCGGCAAGCACCGTGGCCGCAAGCTGGCATTTCCGGCCGTGGCCGGCCTGCGGCCGACGCCGGACCGGGTGCGCGAAACCCTGTTCAACTGGCTGGCCGGCGAGCTGGCTGGCGCCCGCTGTGCGGATTTGTTCTGCGGCAGCGGGGCGCTGGGGCTGGAGGCCCTGTCGCGTGGCGCGGCCGACTGTGTGTTTGTGGATGGCAACCGCCATGCGCTGTCGGCGATCAGCGAGCATTTACAAACCCTGGGGCTGAACGGCCGGGTGCTGGCGGCACACTTGCCGCTGCTGCCAGCGGGCCTGGGCCAGGGCTTCGACCTGGTGTTTCTTGATCCGCCCTATGCCGACGACTGCCTGGCCGCCTGTGTGCAGGCGTTGCTGGATGGCCACTGCCTGAACCGTGGCGCCTGGCTGTATTGTGAAAACGCGGCCGGCCAGCCGTTGCCGCAGCTGCCGGCAGTGCTGCAACTGCATCGCCACAAAACTGCCGGTGCGGTGCAGTATGCGTTGTACCGCTTGCAGCCCGATGGCGGCTGAATACGCGGCTTCAAGCGTTGCGGCAAATCCGCTATGATGCGCAAACACTGATACAGGCACAGGCATGAAACGCATTATCTATCCCGGCACCTTTGACCCGGTCACCCATGGCCACAGCAACCTGATTGAACGGGCGGCACGGCTGTTTGACGAGGTGATTGTGGCGGTGGCTGACAGCCGTCGCAAGGCACCGTTGTTCAGCACCGACGAGCGGGTGCAGCTGATCCAGACGGTCTGTGCCGGCATGGCCAATGTGTCGGTGATGCCGTTTTCCGGCCTGATTGTCGACGTGGCACGCCGTGAGGGCTGCCAGGCGGTATTGCGTGGTGTGCGCAGCATGGCCGATTTTGAGTACGAGCTGCAGATGGCCGGCATGAACAACGCGATGGATGCCGGTTTTGAAACCGTGTTCCTGACCCCGGCCACTGCCTGCAGTTATATTTCCTCGACGCTGGTGCGCGAGATTGCCGGCATGCACGGCGATGTGGCGCAGTTTGTCCACCCGGCAGTGCTGGCGGCACTGAGCAAAAAATTCCAGTGAGACGATCATGGCACTGAAAATCACCGAAGAATGTATCAACTGTGACGTGTGTGAGCCGGAGTGCCCGAACGGCGCAATTTACCAGGGCGAGACCATTTATGTCATCGACCCGAACAAATGCACCGAATGTGTCGGCCACTATGACGAGCCGCAATGCCAGCAGGTCTGCCCCATCGACTGTATCCCGCTGGACCCGCAGCATCTCGAAACCGAAGAACAGCTGTGGGATAAATACGCCGCACTGACCGGCAACCCGATCCCGTCATGAAATACCTGTCGGCGCTGTTGCTGGCCGGATTGTGCCTGCTGGCGCAGGCGGATATCGCCCCCGAGGCCGCCACCGGCCGCAGCCAGCTGAAAAGCGCCAGCGGCCAGCACTGGATGGCCGTTACCGCCAACCCCTACGCCACCGATACCGCCGCTGCGATTCTCGCTGCCGGCGGCACGGCGCTGGATGCCGCGATTGCCGCCCAGCTGGTGCTGGGCCTGGTGGAGCCGCAATCCTCCGGCATTGGCGGCGGCGCTTTTTTATTGTACTGGCAGGCGGATAAACAGCAGCTGCACTATTACGATGGCCGCGAGACGGCACCGGCGGCGCTGAAGCCGGACCACTTTATTGCTGATAATGGCCGGCCGATGGCGTTTTTTGATGCCGTGGTCGGCGGCCATGCCGTGGGTGTGCCGGGCCTGCTGCGCATGCTGGACATGGCCCATCAGGAACATGGCACGATGCCGTGGCCGGCGCTGCTGCAGCCGGCTATCCGGCTGGCCAGTGACGGGTTTATTGTCTCGCCGCGGTTGCATGGCCTGTTGCAGGATGTGGCCGGCCATGCGCCGACCATGCGCCAGCAGGCATTTGTGGATTATTTCTTTGTCAATGGCCAGCCACGGCCGGTTGGCAGCCGGCTGAAAAACCCGGCCTATGCCGCCACCCTGCAACGCCTGGCCGACGACGGCATTGATGCCTTTTATTCTGGCGCGCTGGCGACGCAGATTGTCGATGCCGTGCAGCACAACCCGTTGCGCCCCGGCCTGCTTGCCAAAGCCGATATGGCCGGCTACCAGCCGCGCCGCCGCCCGCCGCTGTGCAAGCCGGTGCAGGGCTGGCAACTGTGTGGTGCGGCGCCGCCGGCATCCGGGCCGCTGGCCGTCATGCAGGTGCTGGCCATGTTGCAGGCGCTGCCCGGCGCCAGCGAGGTGGCCGCCGGTTCAGCGGCGTTTTATCACCGCTTTGCCGAGGCACTGAAACGCGCGATGGCCGACCGCGACCGTTACCTGGCCGATCCGGATGTTGTGCGCCAGCCGCTGGCCGCGTTGCTGGATGACGGCTACCTGGCGCAGCGCGCCAAAGGCATTTCGCTGACGGCTGCCAGTGTTGATGTTGCGGCCGGTGTGATTGACGGCTTCAGCCACTGGCAGGCAGCGCCCAGCCCGGAGCTGCCATCGACCAGCCACCTGTCGATTGTTGACCGTGACGGCAATATCGTCAGCATGACCAGCTCGATCGAAATGGCTTTTGGTTCGCGCATTATGGTGGGCGGCTTTTTGCTGAATAACCAGCTCACCGATTTTTCCTTTGTTGAGCGTGCCAACGGCCAGCCGGTGGCCAACCGTGCCGAAGCCGGCAAACGCCCGCGCAGCTCGATGGCGCCGATGCTGGTGCTGGACCAGCGCCAGCAGCCGCAGCTGGTGATTGGCTCACCGGGCGGTTCGCGCATTATCAGTTATGTGGCCAAAACCCTGGCCCAGCACCTGTTCTACGGCGCCACGCCGGGCCAGGCAATGGAAAGCCCGCAGCTGAGCCATCACAACGGCGTGTTGTACCTGGAGAAAAGTGCCGCCGGCCAGCCATTGCAGGCGGCACTGGAAGCCTTTGGCCACCGGGTGCAGCTGGCGGAACAGGCCAGCGGCCTGCATCTGATTGTGCGCCAGCCGGATGGCTGGCAAGGTCTCGCCGACAGCCGCCGCGAAGGCACCGCCGCCGGGCGCTGAAAACAAAAAAGGGCAGGATCCAACGACCCTGCCCTTTTTTTATCCGTTGATTTGTTACACCACACCCTGGGCCAGCATGGCATCGGCCACCCGCACAAAGCCGGCGATATTGGCGCCATCGGCATAGCTGATGCTGCCATCGTCCTGGCGGCCGTATTTCAGGCACAGTGCGTGGATGTTTTGCATGGTTTCCT
>DATCSZ010000065.1:0-1233 GCA_036568205.1 Pseudomonadales bacterium | reverse complement strand
GCGTCCGCTCGACATGGTTTTTACCATCTCGGCGCTGCCCTGGGATACCGCATCAAACACCTCAAACGGTGGCACCAGCTCATTGGCACCGAACACCTTGATCTCCATGCGGCCGTTCGACATGGTTTTCACGATCTCGGCAAAGCGTTCCGGGCTGGAGCCAAGGCCGGGATAATTTTTCGGCCAGGTGGTGACCAGCTTCCAGCGGTAGCGCTTGCTGTCGGCAGTGCCTTCCGGGCCACAATCGGTTTGTCCGCAACCGGCAACCGCAGCTGCAGCCGCCCCCAGACCCAGAGTAGATAGAAACTTGCGCCGATCCATACCTGTCGCCCCGCCCTGCTGACCGAATTTCAAAACGGGGCAAAGCGTACCCCGTTTGCCCGGGATTTAGCAAAACGGGGTCAGTTACGTTGCTGCATGGCCAATCCGGCAAACTGGCAAACCTGACTGTGGATCGGCCAGAAATCACCATGTACCAGATACAGCTGCTTTTGCAGCGGACAGTCCTCAAGAGTCAGGGCATGCAAATGACCCTGCTCAACCTCTTCACGGACACTGGCAGCCATGACAATGGAGATTCCGAGATTTGCTCGCACCGCCCGTTTCACTGCCTCGGTACTGCCGAGCTGCAGGCCAACCCGCAGGCTGTCCGCCAGCGGCCCGAGAGCATCGGCCAACACCCGGCCGGTGCCACTGGCTGACTCACCGCCGATCAGGGTCTGGCCATGCAGCTGTTGCACCGGGATTGACGAGCACTGCGCCCACGGGTGGCGGGGCGATACAATCACCACCAGTGCATCACTGCACCAGGGAGCAGCGACAAAGTGGGGACGGTTATCCCACCACTCCATCAAGGCAATATCGATCTGGCGCTGTTGCAACGCCTCGGCAATCTGCAGGTTGTCACTGATCCGCACTTCAATATTATCCACGGCCATTTGTGTCCGGCAGGCATCGAGCAATTGCGGCAACAGATAGACACCGATATTGGAGCTGGCTCCAATGGTAATGCGCTGCCGGGTCAGTGCCTCTCTGGCCTTCTCCAGCATTGCCAGTGCACTGCCGGCATACTCCCGCAACAACAGTCCCTGTTCGGTCAGCACCGAACCACTGTGGTGACGTTGCAGTAGCGGCACACCGAAGTCTGCTTCCAGCCGGGCAATGTGCTGACTCAAAGTCGGTTGTGAGCGACCGGTTGTGCGCATTGCCTCACGGAAGCCACCGGCCTGCGCT
>DATCSZ010000064.1:0-1346 GCA_036568205.1 Pseudomonadales bacterium | reverse complement strand
GATCCTGATCGGTGCGGCGCTGTTTTCGCTGGTATTCCGGGGTTTTGGCGGCGAACAGCTGGTGCACGGCCTGTTTACCGCACTGCCGGGCGGCACGCTGGCAGCGGTGGCGCTGGTCATGCTGGTGATCTTCCTGCTCGGTTTTATCCTGGATTTTATTGAAATCACCTTTGTGGTGGTGCCGATTGTCGGGCCGATCCTGCTGATGATGGGGGTTGACCCGGTCTGGCTTGGCATCATGATTGCCATCAACCTGCAAACCTCGTTCCTGACACCACCGTTCGGTTTTTCGCTGTTTTACCTGCGCGGCGTAACCCCGGCCAGCATACCGACATCCACCCTGTACCGGGGGGTGGTGCCGTTTATTAGTATCCAGTTACTGGTGTTGCTGCTGTTATGTGCCTTTCCGCAGCTGGCCACCTGGCTGCCGGCCGTGGTTTTTGCCGGTCGTTGATGCGATATCCTTGCGCCACTGCACAAAACCGCGATCCGGCCTGCTTATTTGCCCATTTCCTGATGTATATCAAGCGGCGTCGATTGTAGCCCGGACTGCAAATGCAAGATAATGGTGCATCCGGCCTGCAGGCCGGTTTACCCTATCGTCAAACACAGGAGTTGTCCCATGATCAAACGTCTTTCTGCCCTGGCACTGGCATCACTGGTAGGCATCAGCGCCGCCCACGCTGCTGAACAAAAAACCGGCCCGAAAGCCGGTGATATTGCCGTTTTCATCACCGACCCGTTCAACTCCAACCAGATTGGCGGCATGAACCTGTCCACCACCACCTACAACATCGGCGGTTTTGTCATAGACGACCTGATGATTTACGGTGGCTTCCGGGTGCTGCGTGCCAGCGGTGACAATGCCATCGGCATCAATGCCGGCGCCCGTTACTACATCGACTTTTTCAAGAACAGCCCGGTACGCACGTTTATCGATGGCAACCTGAGTGTGACGGATGCCGAGCTGTCGGTGTCCGGTATCGCAGCTGATGCGCGGCTGATCAGCATGGGTGCCTTTGCCGGTGCCGAGTACCTGTTCACACCCAATATCAGCCTGGCAGCCCGTATTGGCCTTACCGTCACAGACGTAAACACCGAAGCCAATAATGCCGATGGTGACACCACGGTCAGCAATATCGGCGCTACTGATGTAACACTGAACATCTACTTCTGATAAGCGCATTGGCGGACAAGGGGCTGTTGCAACAACAGCCCCTTTTTTTGTCTGTTACACTGCAACCATACTGCAGCGGAGCCTTTGACCATGATGGAACAACAACACCTGCAACTCCTGGAATCCTCAATCCGGCTGGCCCGCCAGCAACGCGGTGGTGACTGGCTGG
>DATCSZ010000063.1:0-1462 GCA_036568205.1 Pseudomonadales bacterium | reverse complement strand
CCCGGCCGCCATCCATCGGGAAGGCGGGCAGCATATTGAAAATGGCCAGCATCAGATTGATCGACAACAGGCTGTACAGGAAAGCAGCTGGTGTGCCAAACAGTTGCGAGGCATCCGCGTTAACGTCGGGCGGGGCAATATTGTTCAGACTGATCCACAGGCCAAGCGCTGCGGCGATTACCACGTTAACCAGTGGCCCGGCGATGGCCACCAGCATTTCCTGTTTCGGGTCTTCCGGCATTTTTTCCATGGCGGCGACGCCACCAATCGGTAGCAGGGTGATGCTGCGCGTGCCAATGCCAAAGTGCCGTGCGGTCAGCGCGTGGCCAAGCTCATGCAGAACAACGCAGGCAAACAGGGTCAGGACAAGAAACAGCCCCTGTAGTACAGCATCGGCACTCTGCGTGGTGCGCCAGACCGTCAGGGCCACCCAGCCAAGCAGCAGGGCAAAGGTGGCATGTACGGCGATATCAATGCCGGCGATGCGGGCAAAGCGGAAGGACCATTTCATCGTGTTGGCAGTATTCCGGTCTGTCATCGACGTGTGCCTCGTTGGTCTGCGCGATGGTTACAGTCTGCCACTGCGTTTCAGTGCCAGATAAACCTGATTGAGCCGCGCCGGTAGTTGTTCCGGTGTGGATTTGACCAGCATGGCTCCGGCATGTCGCAAGCGCGTGTGCAGTGCATCGCGGGCATCCTGCCAGGCGGCATCGGCGGCGACCTCGAAGGCCCGGTCGAGCGAGTCGACGTCACTGCGGCGCAGCGCTTCCTGAGAGGGCAGCTGGATATCGGCAATCATCAGCAGATGACGGTTGCCGAGCAGCTTCACCGCGCTCATCAGTTCGTGTTCATCATCGGGCTGGATATGACTGATCAATACCAGCAGAGCGTGCTTGTGCCAGCGTCCCAGAAGTTTGCGTGCGGCGCTACTGTAATCGCTGGCCCGGCTGCCCGGTTGCACGGTGTAAAGACCATTGAGGAGCCGATTGATTCCCTGCTGTCCACGTTGCGGTGGCAGCCAGCGTTCCTCGTCATTGGAAAACAGCATCACCCCGGGTTTGTCGCCCTGCTTGATGGCGCTCCAGGAAAGCAGCAGGGCAGCATTCAGGGCATGATCGAAGCCGCTCAGGCCGGCTGCCGGCATGGCCAGTCGGGCGCCACCATCGAGCAACACGATAATGTGCTGGTTCTGTTCTTCCTGATACTCGCGGCTGATCAGGGTGTGACGACGGGCGCTGGCTTTCCAGTCGATCTGCCGCAGCGCATCGCCGGCGCGGTATTCGCGCAGCTGATGAAACTCCATGCCTTCGCCACGGCGTTGCTGCAGGCGATGGCCGCTGTCCAGACGGCTGTCCTGCTGGGCCAGCAGGGCGTTGCCACTGAGCATGGAAAAGTCCGGATACACCGGCACGCTGGCCGCTGCCTTGATGCGCCGGCGTTGCCAGACCAAACCGAGAGGGCC
>DATCSZ010000062.1:0-1793 GCA_036568205.1 Pseudomonadales bacterium | reverse complement strand
ATCTGGTAAGGGTTGCTGTGGGCATCCACCCGGCCGGGGGCGTCCAGCCGGGTTGAATCAATCACCTGCCAGCCGTCCAGCTGCTTGCGCAAAAATGCCGTGCCGCGGACATCAGTGATGCTGGCACAGGGCGCGCCTTCGGCCAGGCGGTGGGCAATCTCGATAATCGCCCGCTCGGCATTGCCGTAAACCAGCAGGTCGGCCTTGGCATCGGCCAGTACCGAACGGCGCACGGTGTCGCTCCAGTAATCATAATGCGCCATACGGCGCAGGCTGGCCTCGATGCCACCGATAATGACTGGTGCATCACGGAAGGCCTCACGGCAGCGCTGGGCGTAAACCAGCACTGCCCGGTCCGGGCGTTTGCCGCCTTCACCGCCAGGGGTGTAGGCATCATCCTTGCGGATTTTCAGGTCGGCGGTATAGCGGTTGATCATTGAATCCATATTGCCGGCCGATACACCAAAAAACAGGTTGGGCTTGCCGAGTTTCATGAAGTCGTCCTTGCTGCGCCAGTCCGGCTGGGCAATGATGCCAACCCGGAAACCCTGGGCTTCCAGCGCCCGGCCGATGACTGCCATGCCAAAACTCGGGTGATCCACGTAGGCATCACCGCAGACAATAATCACATCGCAGCTGTCCCAGCCCAGTGCATCCATCTCGGCACGGCTCATGGGCAGCTCGGGAGCCGGCAGCAGGCATTCCGCCCAGTATTTACGGTAGGAGTCGAGAGGTTTGGCTGGCGTGATCATGAAACAATACCTGAGTGCGAGGCTCGGATTATACGTGAATTGGCCGCTGCCGTCAGTGCTTGTTGTATTAGCAGGAATTCATATAATGGACGGCAAGCCGCCGCCGGAGGAAAAACCATGTGGGATGAGCGTTACCGTGCCGGGCATTATATTTACGGCACCGAGCCAAATGATTTTCTGCGCCGTGAAGCGTCCCGGCTGGCGCCCGGGCGGGTGCTGTGCCTGGCCGAAGGGGAAGGGCGCAATGCCGTTTTTCTGGCCGGGCTGGGTCACCAGGTGACGGCGGTTGACCAGTCAGCGGTCGGGCTGGCCAAGGCACAGCAGCTGGCAGCGCAGCGCGGTGTCAGCATCACCACGCTGTGCTGTGACCTCAGCGATTATGATCCCGGCACGGCGCAGTGGGATGCGATTGTATCGATTTTTTGCCATCTGCCGCCGGCGTTGCGCCGGCTTGTCCATGGCCGGGTGGTTGAGGCACTGAAACCGGGCGGTCTGCTATTGCTGGAAGCCTATACACCGGCACAGCTGGCCTTTGCCACTGGCGGGCCGCCGCAGGCAGAGATGATGATGGACAGCCGCAGTCTGGCGGAGGAGCTTGCCGGGCTGGACCTTGTCTATCTGCAGGAGCTGCAGCGTGATGTTGTTGAAGGCAGCCACCACACCGGTCGTGGTGCGGTGGTGCAGCTGGTGGCGCAAAAACCGTTGTGATTTACAGCAGCTGTGGCGGCAGTGTGCCGGTATAGATTTCGGCGATGTCCTGTGTCTGCAACTGTTGCCACTGGCGGGCATCATTGACCGAGCGCACATACAGCGTAATACCGGCCCGGGCCAGGGTTTGTGCCAGTTCACTGTCAGCCTGTGACGGCGGCAGGCTGATGGCAAACGGCAGGTCAAACTGGCGAATCCAGTCGAGCACGGTTTTTTCGTCAGGCAGGTCGTCATCCAGTACCCAGATAAACTGCCGGTAACCCAGTTTTTTCAGCCGGTAAACATCATACGGGCTGTCGATTTCGACAATTATCCGGCTGCCGGCATCGGCCA
>DATCSZ010000061.1:0-10361 GCA_036568205.1 Pseudomonadales bacterium | reverse complement strand
CCCGTCACGTCCAGCTTCTGGTAATTGACAGGGTCCAGCAGTGTTTTGCCGTTCAGGCGAATATAGCCGGGGCTGGTATCAATCACGGTATCCGGCGTAAACCTGCCACTTTCCAGCGCAGCCAGAACGGTCAGTGGCTTCACCGTTGATCCGGGCTCGAACACATCCGTTACCGCGCGATTACGCACGCTTCCCGGATCCATAACCGCGCGGTTGTTGGGGTTGAACGAGGGCTGGTTTACCATCGCCAGCACTTCACCGGTTGCTACGTCCAGTACAACGGCAGAACCCGCCTCAGCACGGTGCTTCACTACCGCCTCTTTCAGGGCGCGGTAGGCAACATGCTGGATGCGCAGATCAATACTGAGGGCAAGGTCCTTGCCGGGGCTGGCCTGTTGAATTTCACTGACTGTCTTGATGGTACGCCCGTACAAATCCTTGATCACCTGGTTACTGCCGTTAATGCCCTGCAGCCAGTTATCAAATCCCAGCTCCACACCCTCCAGCCCCTTGCCCTCATTGCCGGTAAAGCCGATCAGGTGGGAGGCTGTTTCGCCAGCCGGATAAAAGCGCCGGTATTCTTCTTCTGCATACACACCACGAATGTTCAGCGCCAGCACCCTGTCTGCGTCTGCCGGCGACAGATGACGACGCAAATAGGCAAACTGCTTGTCGCGGTACAGTGCCAGGCGATCGCGCAACTCCCGCTCACTGTAGCCAGTCCGCTTCGCCAGCTGTTTCAGGGCCGGCGATGCAAAGTCAAGTTCACGCGGATTAACCCAGATATTTTTAACCGGCGTACTCACTGCCAGCGGCTGGCCATGGCGATCGGTGATCATGCCGCGATTGGCCAGTACCGTTTCCGTACGCAGGGTACGTGCATCACCCTGTCCCTGCAGAAACGTCACCGTGCCATCCACATCAATCAATTGCAGCATCGCCACACGCCCAAGCAACACCAGAAACAGGCCAGACAGCATGATTGCCGCCAGCCAGAACCGCCATTGCCTGATCGCATGCGCAATCACTTCTTCACCTCTTGAACCAGAATCACCTGCTCACCGGCAGGTATTTGCATGTTCAGTTTTTTTGCCGCCAGATGCTCCAGCCGGGAATAGGCTGTCAGCGAGCTTTTTTCAATCAGCAACTGGCCCAGCGCCACCTCAAACTCACGCTGCTCAGCCAGCTGCTGTTGCCAGTGAATAAAGCGCTGGCGACTGCCATGATGGCTATAAACCACAGCCAGTGCACTGGCCACAACCAGCAGCCACAACACTGCCGTTGTGCGGTTTGCCCACCTCACGGCATCACCTTTTCCGCCACCCGCATGATCGCACTGCGGGCACGGACATTGGCCGCCACCTCCCCGGTACTGGCCCGCACCGGCTTGCCAATACTTTTCAGGTAAGGTTGCTGTCGCTGCTGTGACACCGGCAAATAGCGCGGCAACTGCGGTCCGCGCTCCTGTTCCCGGACAAAATGCTTGACGATACGGTCTTCCAGCGAATGAAAACTGATAATCACCAGCCGCCCGGCCGGAGACAACACATCCAGCGCATCTGCCAGCAACTTCTGCAGATCATCCAGCTCGTGATTGATAAAAATACGCAAGGCCTGAAAACTGCGGGTCGCCGGATGCTTGCCTTTTTCACGCGCACGTGCCGGAATCACCTCAGCAATAAAACCGGCCAGATCTGCCGTTCGCAAAAACGGTTTCTGCTCACGCCGCTCGACGATCCGGCTGGCAATCAATCCGGCAAATTTTTCCTCACCAAACACCTGCAACACATGACGGATGTCATGGCGATCGGCGTCCGCCAGCCAGTCCGCCACACTGATGCCGGCACTGCGATCCATACGCATATCCAGTGGCCCGTCACGCAGAAAACTGAAACCACGCTCGGCCTCATCCAGTTGCGGCGAGGAAACACCGAGATCCAGCAAGATGCCATCCACCCTGCCCATCAACTGGCGCAGCTCCAGCTGCTCGCGCAAACCGGCAAAGCTGCCATGGCAAAGCACCAGGCGCGAATCGCCGACAAACGCTGTTTGCGCATGTGCGATGGCAGCCTGGTCTTTATCAAAGGCAAGCAACATACCGCCTCCCGACAGTTGCGACAGAATTTCCCTGCTGTGTCCGCCACGACCAAAGGTGCCGTCGACGTAAATACCGTCTGCCTTGATACGCAGGGCAGCCACAGCCTCGTGCAGCAGAACCGACTCATGCATAAACCTGCACCTTGTATCAGATAACCAGACTGGTCAGTTCCTGCGGCTTCTCAAGTCCGGCCAGCGCCTGGTCGTCCGCTTCGGCGGCCCACAACTCGTCACTCCACAACTCGAATTTCTGCCCCTGGCCGACCAGCACCACTTGCTTGCCCAGGCCGGCATATTCACGCAACGGGGCCGGCAACAAAATACGGCCATTGCCATCCAGCTCCAGATCACTGGCATAACCAAAAAACAGCCGCTGGAATCGCTTGATCTGCGGGTTCATGGATGGCAAGGCCTGCACTTTTTCCGCCACCTCACGCCAGCGCGCCAGCGGATAAAGCACCAGGCAACGGGCTTCGGTATCAATGGTCACCACCACCTTGCCGTCCAGCGCATCACGGTGCCTGGCAGGAACAGCAAGCCGCCCCTTCGCATCCAGCGTAATGAACTGTGTACCCAGAAACCCCAGCGACAAAGTGTTATCCCCACCCGTTGTTTGTTTTTTTGTCAGCGGAAGCCACTTCCACCCACTTTTATCCACTTTTTACCACTTAGCGCCACTATAGAAATTAATGAAAGCACTTTCAAGCAGAAAAACATTAAATCCGGGGGAACGTGCAAGGAACGTGCGGGAACAGGCAGGGAAAACACCCAAAACCTGACGGCAGAGGGGGTCTATTCCTTAAAAAACAAGAGGCTGGAGAATATAGTGCATAACAGACATAAAAAAAACGCCCCAAGCCATTGTTTAATATGGATAAGGGCGTCTTATTGATAGGTGAGTCAGTCGATAAGCCGGGTTCTGTCGCGGACAATCATTCATCTAGGGCATGTGTCACCACATGCCTCAAGCAACCTACCCAAATCCAGCGCGGGTCACGCCATTGGATTTCTATTTGGTCTTGCTCCGAACGGGGTTTGCCATCGCCACACCTGTTGCCAGTTGCGCGGTGCGCTCTTACCGCACCATTTCACCCTTACCGGCTCTTGCGAGCTTAGGCGGTATACTTTCTGCTGCACTTTCCGTAGGCTTGCGCCCCCCAGGCGTTACCTGGCGTTCTACCCTGTGGAGCCCGGACTTTCCTCCCCCTGCAAGCAGGCGGCGATTGTCTGACCGACTCGCGGCACAGAGTAGCAAGAACCCTCATTTTTTCAAGCTTAATATGTAGTCATACACCTGTTTTTTTGGCAATCGGCAATATTCAGCCACCCGCTTGCTGAGCATCTGCGGCGGCAAGTCATCGATCAGCAACGTCACCAGCCGGCGCGCTTCATCATTCATGCCGTCATTGCGGCCTGCCGACCGGCCCTCCACCACCAGCACAATCTCGCCACGCTGCTGGTTACCATCAGCCGCCACCCACTGGCTCATGTCTGCCAATGGCTTGCGCACAATGGTCTCGAACGTCTTGGTCAGCTCTCGTGCCAGGGTGATTTGCCGCTCACCACCAAAAATATCTGCCATATCAACCAGACAGGCAACAATGCGGTGCGGCGCTTCATAAAACACCATGCTGCGCGGCTCATTCGCCAGCGCCTGCAGTGATTCACGCCGGGCATTGGCCCTGGCAGGCAAAAAACCCTCAAAACAGAACCGGTCGGTTGCCTGGCCGCTGGCACACAGTGCAGCTATAACCGCACTCGGCCCCGGCACCGGCACCACGGCAATGCCGGCATCCTGCACCCTGCGCACCAGCCGGTAGCCCGGATCAGAAATCAGCGGTGTACCGGCATCCGATATCAGTGCCACGCTGCGACCTTGCTCCAGGTAACGAAACAGGCTGTCAAGCTGCCCATCACCGCCAAACTCATGATAAGCTTGCAGCCGCGTGCGAATATCATAATGCTGCAGCAGCCGGGTACTATGCCGGGTGTCTTCTGCAGCAATGCAGTCAACCTGCTGCAACACACTGACCGCACGCCGCGACATATCATCCAGATTGCCGATTGGCGTCGCCACTATATATAAAGCCGGGATCATCATTATGCCCTGTTGTTTCAGGCCGGACATGTTAAAACAATTCCAGCCACTTTGCCTGCTGTTTACCTGCCTGCTGCTGGTACTCAGCGCCTGTACCAGCCCCCCATCCACCCCCACACACGATGCGGCAGAGAGCGATAGCGGAATACACGATGCCTTCGCCCTGCAGATTGATGAGTTGCTCAGCCGTCTGGATACAGACAACGCCGAATCACTACTGGCAAACTTGCAGCTGCTGGAAAACCAGGCCATCAGCAGTGATCACCATGGCTTGCTGGCCTATGCCCGGGCGCGTATTTACCTGGCCAGCGATGACATTGACAGTGCCTACCTGGCCCTCAATAACAGCAATATCCGCCAGCACCAGATGATGGCCAGCCTGCCGGTCCAGGTAAAAATGGGGCTGGTCAATGCCGAGCTGCTGGCCAGGCGCCAGCAGAACCTGGCCGCTGCCCGACAGCGAATTTACCTGGCGCCATTGCTGGACGATGAAACGGCTTACCAGGACAATCACGATGCCATCTGGGCATTGCTGAGCCAGGTTGATTCCCGCAGCATCGACAGCCACCAGTACCAGCAGGAGCAGGTATTGTTTCAGTGGCTGCAGCTCAACCACATAATCCAGTCATCCGGCCTGCCGTTGCAGCAACAGGTTGCCGCGATTGACAAATGGCAACAGCAGAACCCCTGGCACCCTGCCGCCCGCCGCCCGCCGGCGGCAGTTGAGCTACTGCGCAACGGGGCGCTGGCTGCACCAACAAAAATTGCCGTCATCCTGCCGCTTGACGGCAAGTTCCGCAAGCATGGCATCGCCATTCGTGATGGCCTGATGCAGGCGTACTATCGCTCTGGCTATCGGCCATTGATCAATTTTTATGCCTTTGATGAACTGCCCGGTTTTATTGATGTTTACCAGGAGGCCGTGTATGACGGTGCCGAGCTGGTTATCGGCCCGCTGTTCAAGGAACAACTGCAGGAGCTCTACCAGTACCCGCAACTACCGGTTCCCACCATCGCCCTGAACCGTCTTGATGAGCCAGCACCTGCCGAAGCCGCACCGGCAGGACTGTATACGTTCAGCCTGTCGCCGGATGACGAAATTGACTCGGTTGTCAGCCTGGCCAGCGCCGAACAACGGCAGCGGGCGATTATCCTGCGCCAGTCCGATGACTGGGCCCGGCGGGCCAGTGATATTTTCCGCGACCAATGGCAGGCCGCCGGCCACCGTATACTGACCGAAGGCAGTTTTGACGCTGCCCGCGAACAATCTGCCGTGGTGCAGGCAGCACTCAACATCAACAAAAGCAAACAACGGCATCGTCAGCTGCAATGGCTGACCGGCCTGTCACTGGAATTTGAACCACGCCGGCGCCAGGATGTGGACATGATCATGCTGCTGGCACGGACCGAGGCTGCCGCCTCCATCCGTCCATTACTGGCTTTTCACTACGCCGGTGATATTCCCATCTATGCCACCTCCAGCATTTATCGTGGCTATGCCGACCGCAAAACCAACAATGACCTTAACGGTATCCGCTTCAGCGACATGCCTGTACTGATCCGTGAGCCGGATACCATCAGCGACGATTATCGCCAGTCACCGCTGATCCGTTTTTATGCGTTTGGCATGGATGCGTTTGCCCTCAGTGAACGCATCCGGCTGATGGGCGAACTGCCGGCGCTGCAGATACACGGGGCCACCGGCCGCTTGCACGTGGCCAGCCAGGCGGTAGTGCGCAAAACCGATTACGGGCTGTTTCGCGCCGGCCTGGTACAGGCACTGCCAACACCCGATGCCGAGCCACCCGTCACGCCATGAGCACATTGTCACGCCTGCTGGGCCGGCAGCAGGAAAAAAGGGCTGAAAACTACCTGCAGGCGCAGGGACTGGCCACGATTACCCGTAACTACCAGTGCCGCCAGGGCGAAATTGACCTGATCATGCGTGACAAGGACACCCTTGTGTTTGTTGAAGTCCGTTATCGCAGCAACAACCGCCATGGCAGCGCTGCCGAATCGGTCGACCAGCGTAAACAACAAAAAATCCTGCATACCGCCCGTCACTTTCTTGCCAGTCACGGCGAATTCCAGCAAATGTACTGTCGGTTTGATGTACTGGCCATCGACCAGGCCAATCCCTCCCCGTTCAACTGGCTGAAAAATGCCTTTGTGGAATAAACCATGTCGATTTTCGAAAACATCATTAATGGTTTTAACGGTTATATTGACGCTATTTCCGGCAATACCGAACCACTCACACCCCACCTGGCGGAAGCAGCCCACCTGATGGCGCACACCCTGCTGGAAGAGAGGAAAATTTTTTGCTGCACGTCGGGCCACGCCTTTGCCGCCGGCCAGCAATTCTGCGCCAACCTGGGCAACAGCCAGAACCTGCAACGCCCTGGCCTGCCCACGGTTTTTCTGGGTAACAGCCAGCAGCACACGCTGGCGATGATTGACCAGCAGCAATCCGGCAGCATTTATGCGCGCCAGATCCAGGCACTGGGCCAGCCAGGTGACTTGCTGTTTGTCATCGCCACCAGCGGCCAGGAAAAGCCGTTGTTGCAAGCCGTGCAAACCGCTGGTGAGCAGCAGATTGCCTGCATCGCCATGGCAGGCGGGCCGCACCCGGATATCCACAACGCGCTGTGCAGCCAGTCAGTGAACATCCCGTTACGCTGCGAGTCGTATGGCCAGCTGCAGGCCATGCAGTTTCTGGCGGTGTGCCTGCTTGGCGACCTGGTTGAACAACTACTGTTTGGGACTCCCACATGAAGCGTTTTTATCTTGCCCTGCTGATCCTGCCTCTGTGCCTGCAGCTTGCCGGCTGTGGCACCACATTCCGCGAAGTGATTGCCGATGGCCCGATTGAAGAGGATTACGGCGTACGCACCCGCGGCACCGAACTGGAAGACAAGGACATCGAAAGCAAGATCGCCATCAATGTGCGTTTTGAGCCGGCCTTCAGCCAGTCCGCCGTGCAGGCAACATCCTACAACCGCATCGTGCTGCTGACCGGCCAGGTCAGCGACCCGCAAAAACGCCAGCTGGCTGCTGACATGGCCGGCAAGATACGTCATGTCCGCAGCGTACACAACGAACTGGAAATCGGCGAACCTGCCGGTTTAGCCACACGCAGCAAGGACAGCCTGCTGCACACCAAAATCAGGGCACGACTCATGGCATCCGGGCAGGTCGATGCCAGCCGGGTACATGTGGTGGTGGAAAACGGGTCCGTCTATTTGATGGGCTTGCTGACCCGCCCGGAAAGCCAGCGAGTCATTGACGCCGTCAAGGAAGTGGCCGGCCTTAGCCGGATCGTCAAGGTATTTGAATATATCGAGCGCTGATGTTTATTTGACCACTTTCAGGTGTGGCTTGCCGCCACCGTCCGGTCGCGGCGGAGGCGGCGGCTCATCACCATCATCATCCGCCAGCTGCATCTCGTACTCATCCGGAAACGCCATACCCTGGCCGTTCTCGCGCGCGTAAATACCGATCACTGCCAGCATCGGCACCATCACACTGCGCGGTGTGCCGGCAAAACGGGCATTGAAACTGACACAATCATTATCCATATGCAGCTGGGCAACCGCGGTCGGCGACACATTCAGTGTGATCTGGCCATCCTCGACATATTCCTGCGGCACACTGACATCAGCCACCGTGGCATCAACTGCAAGATAGGGAGTGCAGTGATTATCAACAATCCACTGATAAACCGCACGCAGCAGGTAAGGACGGGCAGGTGTCATCGGGCAAACTACTTCTTGGCTGCCTGCAACACCATGTCCTGCTCGTAATCAGACAGGCTTTCCTTGAATGACTCACGATCAAACAGGCGGCTCATGTACTCAAACAATGGCTTGGTCTGGCGGGTTTTGGGGATATCCACCTCAAGTACCGGCAAACGCCAAAGAATCGGCGCCAGGCAACAATCAACCAGGGTGAACTCATCACTCATAAAAAACGGCTTTTCGCCAAAGATCGGCGCGACCGCCATCAGGCTTTCACGCAACTCCTTGCGTGCTGCTTCAACCGCTTTTTTGTTGTCACTGTTCTCGATCAGGTCAACCTTGGCTGACCAGTCGCGTTCAATACGGTACATGTACAGACGGCTTTCTCCACGCGCCACCGGATACACTGGCAGCAGCGGCGGATGCGGGAATCGCTCATCCAGGTATTCCATCATGATTTTTGATTCATACAGCACCAGCTCACGGTCAACCAGTGTCGGCAGGTTGCTGTACGGGTTCAGCTGGGCCAGGTCTTCAGGCAGGTTATCCTGGGTAGTCTCGACGATATCGACTGTTATGCCTTTTTCTGCCAGAACTATGCGCACCCGATGGCTGTAATGGTTCTGGCTGTCCGAAAAAAACGTCATGGTGGAACGCTTGGCTACTACACCCATCTCTTTCCCCTCTAGAAGTCGCCTGACGGCCACTGATATTGCCCGCAAAACCGGCTGACGCCGGCGTAATACGAAAAAAGGCCTGTATTATACAGGCCATCGACTGAGCAGTGTTGAATTAATGAATATCTTTCCAGTATTCGCGATTCAACAGCCAGGCAAAAATAAAGAACACGCCAATAAACAACAGGCTGTAAACACCGATAACTTCGCGCTGGTTGAAATCACGTCCCAGGAAGTTACGATCCACCAGCCGTACCGGCTCAGCTGCATACACCAGGAAGCTGCTCAGGTCCGACACCAGCTGGTCAAAATCGGCAGGTGACAGGCTGCCGGTTCCGTCAACATGTTCGGTGCGGCCACACTCGACATGCGCATCTTCCACCGGTTCATACGTCAGCGGATCACGCTTCAGGCCACCATTGGCAGCCACCGCATAGGGCGGACGGCATAGCTGATCGCCTTGCAGGTTGGCCAATACATTCGGCATACCCACATCCTTGAACACCAGGTTGTTGTAGCCATACGGGCGACTTTCATCCACATAGAATGACTTCAGGTAGGTGTACAGCCAGGCCTCACCACGCGCACGCGCTACCAGGGTCAGATCCGGTGGTGCCGCGCCAAACCATTTTTTGGCGTTGGCTGCCGGCATGGCAATGGTCATCAATGCACCGATTTTTTTGTCATCAAAAATCAGGTATTGCTCGGCCAGCTCCTGGGGAATTTCGAGGTCACGTGCCAGACGCTCATAACGCATGTACTTCATCGAGTGACAGCCCATGCAGTAGTTAATAAATGTCTGCGCACCACGCTGCAGGGCCGCCTTGTCTTTCAACTCAGGATTGAATTCAGCACAGGGAATCTGGCCGCAATCAAACGCTGACTCTGCACCCACCGCTTTTAACGGCACAATGGTCAGCAGCGCCACAATGATCAGGCCGGCAATGGTGCCTTTTTTGCCAAAACCGCCATTCATCGTGACACGCGCAGGCTCTGGCTTGCTGACATCACGGGTAATCAGGATCGGCATTGACAATACCAGTGCGGCCAGAGCAAACGACATTACTGCCACCAGCTTCGACGCTTCCGGGTTGCCGATATAGGCAGCGCCCAGCCAGGCCAGGAACAGCGCAAATGGTACGGCGAACACCCAATCCAGCAGGCCGGCTGATTTACGGTCACTGGCACTGAAAAACGGCATCAGCATGAAATAGGCAAAGTACACCACCGAACAAACCTGGGCCAGCTGGGTACGGGCCACACTCGGTGCCTTGACACCCAGCACACCCAGGATCAGGAAAGCCGCAGCAAAAATAAACAAGGCAATAATGCTGGCCTTGCCCTTGTAGCGAATCGACTTGACCGGGCTTCTGTCCAGCCAGGGCAGCAAGAACAGGATAACCACGGATGAACCGAAGGCAATAAAGCCGAGCAGCTTGTCCGGCACCGCACGCAACACCGAGTAGAACGGCGTAAAATACCAGACCGGTGCGATATGCGCCGGGGTTTTCAGCGGGTTGGCTTCCTCAAAGTTTGGATGCTCCAGGAACAGGCCGCCCATTTCCGGCATAAAGAAAATCACCAGCACAAAAAACGCCAGGAATACGGCAATGCCGGTCAGGTCATGAATGGTGTAATACGGGTGGAACGCAACACCATCCAGCGGCACACCATTCTTGTCCTTGTTTTTCTTGATTTCGACACCATCCGGGTTGTTCGAGCCAACCTCATGCAGGGCCAGCAGGTGCAACA
>DATCSZ010000060.1:0-1043 GCA_036568205.1 Pseudomonadales bacterium | reverse complement strand
CGGACTTATTTTCTCACCCTCTCGGCTTTGCCTGCAGCCCCGCATCCAGATCCGGATATTGCAGCTTGATGCCAAAGTCCCGCAACAATCTGGCATTGCCAATGCGGCGCGACTCGGCCATGTAGGACAGCATACCCGCAGACAGTTGCTGTTGCGCCTGCTGCAGTGTAATCGCCGGCGGCCGGGGCAGGCCGGCCGCGTCCGCCACCTTGATAAAATATTCGTACATGGTACCCGGCTGACCATCGGAGCAGTTATAGATACCGGTGATGCGTTCATCCAGCAGTGCGATCCTGCAGATGCTGACCAGGTCATAGGCGTGGATGCGATTGGTATAAGGTGAATCCTGCTGATTGACAATCGGCGCGCCGCTTTCGATGCGCGCCAGCGGCAACTTGCCGGCGCCGTATATGCCCGGCACCCGCAGAATCACCAGCGGGATGTTGCGTGCCTGGCAGAGGGCCTGTGCCTGGCGTTCCGCATCGGCCCGACGTCGAGCACGATCCACCCGGGGATTGATCGGTGTCTGCTCATCGACCCAGCGACCGCCACAGTCACCGTAAACGCCGGTGGTGCTGATCAGCACAAATTTTTCCGGCAACGAGTCACCCAGAGCGGTTAGAAAATTTTGCAGCCGACTGTCCACCTGCCCGGCGCCTGGCGGCGGCGCCAGATAGATAATGCGCCTGGCCTGGCAATCCGGTAATGCCTGTTGTAGCGACGACAGATCATCGAAATCCAGTTGCCGACAGTCAATGCCCCGGGCTTCGCAGTGCTGCATGCTCGCCGCACTGCTCACCAGCCCTATCACCTGATGCTGTAGATCAAGCAGTTCCGCAGCCAGCAGTTTGCCAATATAACCGCAGCCCGCAATGATAATGTTTGCCTGTTTGCTCACTGTGGTATCAGCTCGCCTGAAATGATTCGTGTAGCTGCAATCTTACACAAGGGCATGGCGGGATGGAAATTATCCGCACGCATCGACGACAGTAAAAATAAAATGCATGGGGTTTGCAGCGATGCAAAAAAAAAGCCCGCCAGGC
>DATCSZ010000059.1:0-12085 GCA_036568205.1 Pseudomonadales bacterium | reverse complement strand
CCTGCTGATGAAAGCGCCGCGCATACCGGCCAAGGCACGCAGCCTGGCTGAAGCGCCAATCGACCAGATTGAACAGGCCCTGGCACAACTGGGCATATCAGCTGGCCAGTGGCAGGCGTATCTGCAGGCAGTGCTGATGCGGGTCAGCGGCTGGGCCGCGTGGTGCGCCTACCGGCGCTGGCAGGCCCGGCTGGCAGGCAACGACGATAATACCCTGGTGGATCTGCTGGCCATTCGCCTGGCCTGGGAATGCCTGGTGGATGACGGCGATCGCCACAATGATTCGGTGCACAGCCAATGGCAGCAGGCCTGGCACCGGCACTTTGCATCAACGGACAAGCAAGCCTTAAAACTGCTGCAGTTGTGGCAGCGTGCGCATGAAATCAGCTACCAGCAGCCGCTGTTTGCCAAGCTGGCTAACGCACAGGCCAAGCCACAAGAAACGGCCGTGAACGTACAGGCGGCGTTTTGCATTGATGTGCGCTCGGAAGTATTCCGCCGCCACCTGGAAGCGCAATCGACGGCCATCCAGACGCTGGGCTTTGCCGGCTTTTTCGGCCTGCCTGTCAGTTACACCCCGGCAGGCACATCAGCCACCCGGCCGCAATTGCCCGGCCTGCTGGCGCCGGCCATGGATATTTCCGACAGCAGCGGTGATGCCGAAGCTGACAAAACCATGGTTCAACAACGCGAGAGCGCCCTGAAAAGCCTGTTCGGCTGGCAGCCCTTCAAGACCATGCCAGCCTCGGCCTTTACCCTGGTGGAAGCCCTGGGTCTCGGCTATGCCGGCAAGCTTCTGAAAAACAGCCTGCCCGGCAGCAAACCGATGGCTAACAGCAATACCCTGGGGCTCAGCAAACAGCAGGCCTGCCAGCTTCGTCCCAGCCTGGATGCAGCAACCGCTGGCGGCATTGACGGCCTCGCGGATATTGCCGCCAAAGTACTGCGTGGCATGAACCTGACGGAAGGTTTTGCCCCGCTGGTGCTGTTGATCGGCCATGGCAGCCAGAACCTGAACAACCCGCAACGCGCCGGGCTGGATTGCGGCGCCTGCTGCGGCCAGACCGGTGAGGTCAATGCGCGGGCGCTGGCTGGCCTTTTGAATGACAAGGCTGTGCGGGAAAAACTGGCCGCCGACGGCCTGGCAATTCCCGACAGCACCTGCTTTGTCGCCGGCCTGCACAACACCACGACTGATGACGTCGAGCTGTTTGACAGCGGCCGGTTTGCCGCCACGCATGCCAACAGGCTGGAAGACATCCGCACACAACTGGCGGCCGCCGGCAGCGCAGCACGACAGGAACGCGCAGCGGCGCTGGGCCTGGAAAAGCTGGCCGACAAACCGGAAAAACTGGCCAAAGCCATCCGCCAGCGGGCCAACGACTGGGCCCAGACCCGGCCGGAATGGGGGCTGGCCAATAACGCCGCGTTTATTGTCGCGCCACGCGACAGAACCCGTGGCATCAACCTGGCCGGCCGCAGTTTTCTGCATGAATACGATTACCGCAAGGATGCCGGTGGCAGCCTGCTGGAGCAGATCATGACGGCGCCGATGATCGTCACCCACTGGATCAACATGCAGTATTATGCCTCCACCGTTGATAACCCGCGCTACGGCAGCGGCAACAAAACCCTGCACAACGTGGTCGGCGGCAGACTGGGCGTGTTTGAAGGCAACGGTGGCGACCTGCGCACCGGCCTGGCCTGGCAATCCGTGCATGATGGCAAAAACTGGCGCCATGAACCGCTGCGCCTGACGGTGGTAATCGACGCCCCGCAGGCAGCCATCGACCGTGTCATCGCCAAACACGCCATGGTCAAGAACCTGCTGGATAACCAGTGGCTTTACCTGGCCCGCCTTGATAACGATGGCATCATGGTTTACCGCAACGGTGAATGGCAGGCATGGCAGGCGGAATAAAAAGCTGTTGATGCAGGCATAAAAAAGCCCCGGTTTTGCCGGGGCTTTGTTTTCCAGGCCGCTTTACGCCAGGTCAAAACGGTCGGCATTCATCACCTTGGTCCAGGCGGCGACAAAATCCTGCACAAACTTCTGCCGGTTGTCATCCTGGGCATACACTTCGGCATAGGCGCGCAGTATCGAGTTGGAGCCAAACACCAGGTCCACCCGCGTTGCTGTCCATTGTGTTTTGCCACTGTTGCGCTCGACAATGTTGTAACGGTTATTGCCTGCCGGTTTCCATGTGTAGGCCATATCGGTCAGGTTAACGAAAAAATCGTTGCTCAGCACGCCTGGCCTGTCGGTGAACACACCGCTGGCATCGCCGCCGTAATTGGCGCCCAGCACCCGCATGCCACCGACCAGTACGGTCATTTCAGCGGCGGTCAGGCCCATCAGCTGGGCACGGTCGAGCAGCAATTCCTCGGCACTGACAACGTAATCCTTTTTCAGCCAGTTGCGGAAACCGTCATGCACCGGCTCCAGCACGGCAAACGATTCCACATCCGTCTGCTCTTCGCTGGCATCGCCCCGGCCTGGCGCGAACGGCACCTCCACCGCAACGCCTGCCGCTTTGGCCGCCTGTTCAATGGCAACATTGCCGGCCAGTACAATCACGTCAGCCACGCTGGCACCGCTTTGCCTGGCTATCGGCTCCAGTACTGCCAGCACTTTCTGCAGCCGCTCGGGTTCATTGCCCTGCCAGTCTTTCTGTGGTGCCAGGCGAATGCGTGCACCATTGGCGCCGCCGCGCTTGTCCGAACCACGGAAGGTGCGTGCACTGTCCCAGGCGGTGGCCACCATGTCGCTGATGGCAAGACCGCTGGCGGCGATTTTTGCCTTCACCGCGGCCACGTCGTAGCCTGTGCTGCCGGCCGGCACCGGGTCTTGCCAGATCAGTTCCTCGGCCGGCACTTCCGGGCCGATATAACGGCTTTTTGGCCCCATGTCACGGTGGGTCAGCTTGAACCAGGCGCGGGCAAACACCTCGGAAAAATACGCCGGGTCGTTATAAAACTTCTCGGAAATCTTGCGGTATTCCGGGTCCATCTTCATCGCCATATCGGCATCGGTCATGATCGGGTTGTAGCGTATCGACGGGTCTTCCACATCCACCGGTTTGTCTTCTTCCCTGATATTCACTGGCTCCCACTGCCAGGCACCGGCCGGGCTTTTTTTCAGCTCCCAGTCGTAGTTCAGCAGCAGCTCGAAGTAACCGTTATCCCACTGGGTGGGGTGGGTGGTCCAGGCGCCTTCCAGGCCGCTGGTCACGGTATCACGGCCAATTCCACGGCTGTTGTTGTTGTTCCAGCCCAGGCCCTGTTCTTCCAGCGCGGCGGCTTCCGGCTCGGGGCCGAGGTTTTCGGCGCGGCCATTGCCGTGGCATTTGCCCACCGTGTGGCCGCCGGCGGTCAGCGCCACGGTTTCCTCGTCGTCCATCGCCATGCGGGCAAAGGTCAGGCGCACATCACGGGCGGTTTTCAGCGGGTCGGGCTGGCCGTCCACCCCTTCCGGGTTGACATAAATCAGCCCCATCATCACCGCCGCCAGCGGGTTTTCCAGTGATTCACGGTCGCCACTGTAACGGCTGTTATCGCTGTCGCTGGGGGCCAGCCATTGCTTTTCTGCACCCCAGTAGGTGTCTTTTTCCGGCTGCCAGATATCCTCGCGGCCAAAAGCAAAGCCAAAGGTTTTCAGGCCCATGGATTCATAGGCGACATTGCCGGCCAGGATAATCAGGTCGGCCCAGCTGATTTTATTGCCGTATTTTTTCTTGATCGGCCACAGCAGGCGGCGCGCCTTGTCCAGGTTGGCGTTATCCGGCCAGGAGTTGATGGGTGCAAATCGCTGGTTACCGGTGCCGGCACCGCCGCGGCCATCGGCAATACGGTAGGTGCCGGCAGCATGCCAGGCCATGCGGATCATCAGGCCGCCGTAGTGGCCCCAGTCGGCCGGCCACCAGTCCTGGCTGTCGGTCATCAGGGCAGTGAGGTCTTTTTTCAGTGCCGCGACGTCCAGCGTTTTCACTGCTTCGCGGTAGTCAAAATCATCATCAAGCGGATTGGTCTTGCGGTCGTGCTGGTGCAGGATGTCGAGGTTCAAGGCCTTAGGCCACCAGTCCATTGTTGCCATGTCAGAATGTGTGGCACCGCCGTGCATGACCGGGCATTTGCCGCTGTTGTTGCTGTTGTTGTCCATATCGAAACTCCAGTGTGTGCGTGAAATGAAGCCTCACGATAACACAGGCAGCATGTCTGGCAAGCTATCGCCGGTATAGGCAAAAGCTATCACCGGCCCTGGTTCAGCCGGGGCCAATCAGTGAACGTAATGCCCACAATTGTTGCCAGTGTTCACCCTGGCGGCTGGCAATCGCGGTGTCAAAATAATGACGCAGGCGGCGACGGTCATCGGCCTTGTCTTTCAGGGCCGAGCCGATCAGGTGCTGCATGATGTGTTCAATACTGACAATGCCGTCACCGTAATACCAGGCATTCAGGCTGGCCGCATGCACCACCGAAACCGCCTCGGCAGTGGACAGCGCCGCATCGGCCAGGCGATCGGTACTGCGGCCATCCAGGGTCTGGCCGTTGCGCAGCTCATGAAACAGCGTTACCAGCACCGCCACCACCGGCTCGGCCAGTTCCACGACGATACCGGCCTCACGGTTATGCCGTTCGGCCTGCTGCATCACCACAGCCAGCTCGTCAGGCAATCTGGCAATCGGCCGTATCTCCTCAAAATCCATACGTCGTTTCATCGCTGCACTGATTTTGTGCAGTCCCTCATCAACACTGTTCGATGTTGCTATAACATTAAATCCGTGGCGCGCCATTATAACGCTGTCATCACCGGCCAGCTCCGGAATCACCAGCACGCGCTCGGACAACACCGACAACAGCGCATCCTGCAACGGCTGCGGGCAACGGGCCAGCTCCTCAAAGCGCACCAGCTTGCCCTCCATCATGCCGCGCAACAGCGGGCTGGGCACCAGCGCCTGGCGGCTGTAGCCCTGTTGCTGCAACACCGACGGGTTCCAGCCATACAGCAGCTGGTCAACCCGGCTGATTGCCGCACCCTGCAGGCTGAGGGTGGAATCACCGGAGATCGCTGCCGCCAGCAGTTCCGACAACAGCGACTTGGCGGTTCCCGGCTCACCCACCAGCATCGCCCCGCGGCTGGTGCAAAGGCCAATGATAATCCGCGCCACCTGGGCCCTGTCGGCAACAAACTTGCGTTCAATGCCCAGCGCCGGGTCGCCGAGCAGGAATTTTTCCACCGCCCGTGGTGACAGGCGCCAGCCGGCCGGCACCGGGCCAAGCGCCTGCTGTTTCAGCAGTTCCAGCTGGTGCTGATACAGCTGTTCGGCCGGGCGGCGCTGGAATGGCCCGGCCAGGCCGGTGATTTTTTTGGCACTGTTATCGGCATTGTTCATCACACACTCCCGCGGCGACCGCCGCGAATTTCCGGCGCCATGCGCTCACGTGGCAGGATACGCGGCAACTCGGTCAGCGGGATCACTCCCTGGATAACATGATCCAGCGCACTGTCACGCATCGTCACCAGGCCGGCATCCAGCGCCTGCCAGCGCAGCTCACCAATCGGCGGACGGCTGGAAATGCTGTTGCGGATATCGCTGTTCACTTCCATAAACTCCACCACCGCCACCCGGCCACGAGTGCCACGCTGGTTGCATTTTTCGCAGCCAGCCCCGACAAAACAGCGAAAATCATCCGGTGCACCGTGCGGAAACAGCTCGGCCAGAATGGCGGCATCGGCGGTTGCCGGGCGACGGCAGAATTCACAAATGCGTTTGGCCAGCCGCTGGGCGATCACCGCCATCAGTTCACCGGCAATCGAGTTCGGGTGAATGCCAAGATCATACAGGCGTTGCAGCGCATCGACGGCATCGTTGCAATGCAGCGTGGACAGCACCACATGGCCGGTCTGTGAGGCACGGATCGCTTCCAGTGCGGTTTCCTGGTCACGGATTTCACCCACCATGATCACGTCCGGATCTTCACGCACAAACGCACGCATCGCATCGGCAAAACCAAAACCGATGTCATTGCGCACCCGGGTCTGCTGCACGTTATCAATCGAGTACTCAATCGGGTCTTCCACGGTAATCACCTTGCGCCGGGCATCATCGGCCAGGGTCTGCAGGCCGGCATACAAGGTGGTGGATTTGCCGGAACCGGTTGGCCCCACCACCAGCACCAGGCCGGCCGGGTTGGCCAGCAGGCGCTGGTAACGTGCGGCAATGACCGGTGCCATGCCCAGCTCGGCGACAGTCATGGCCCGGCCGGTTTGCGGCAACAGGCGGATCACCACATGCTCGCCATGCAGCGAGGGCTGGGTTTGCACACGCAGGTCATAACCGTTGCCACCCAGCTTCAGCCGCGTGCGGCCGCCTTGCGGCAGGCGCCGTTCGGCGATATTCAGCTCGGCACGCAGCTTGATCACATTGATCACACCACGCAATTCACGGGCACTCAGCGGGTAGTTGGCCAGGTCATGCAAATCACCATCCACACGCAGGCGAATACGGGCCTTGCCGTTGTATTGCTCGATATGGATATCGCTGGCTTTTTCGCTGATCGCATCCAGCAGCATGGCCTCGTACACCGACACCAGGTAGGGACTGATCTCGCGCCCCTTGTCACCGGCCAGCAAGTCATCACTGTCGTCGCTGTCCTGGCCGGCGCCGGCATGCCGCTCGGCGGCCGGTTTCACGGCGGTCAGGTCCAGCGCCGACCAGATACGCCGGAAGTCGGTTGGTGTTACCAGCTGGCAGGTCACCGGCTGGTGTGTGGCCAGTTGCTGCAACTGCTCACGAGACACATCCGGGTCATCGGTAATCACTGTCAGCATGCCGGCATCCGCTGTCACCGGAATCATGCGCGACTGGTCAAGAAAGGTGCGGGAAAAACGCCGGAACAGCGCCGGCTGCAAGCCGGGCAGAATCTCGTCGGCGGCAACAAACTGCAGCCCCTGCTGCCGGGCCAGGGCACGGTACATGTCCTTTTCTTCCAGCTGCTGTTGCTGGCGCAGCACATCCAGCAGGCGCCGATGGCTGGCGGCCGCCTCGACCCTGGCCTGCCGCAGCTGTTGCTCATCAATCATGCCAAGATCAATCAGGATATGTTCGGCCTTGCGGCTGAAATCAATCCAGCCCAGTGTGCTGACCCGTTTCAGCCGCTGCTGCTGGCGCACAAACAGGGCCAGCCGTGACACCGCGCCACCACCGTCTTCCAGGCAGGCAATATGGCCGGCCTGGCAAACCACCGGCAACAGCGCTTGCAGGCCGGGCAGGAAGGTGGTGCAGATCACCAGCTGGCAGGCGGGCAGCGCGGGCAGCGGCGCGGCGGCATCGGCCACCACCACATCGATATTGGTGATCGCCAATGCGTCAAAACGCTGGCGTGCCTTGTCGGCCACCTGCGCATTGCGCTCAACATAAATAACCCGGCCGGCCAGCCGGGCCAGCACCGCCGCCAGGTAACCGGAGCCGCCGCCGACATGCATGATCGTCTGGCCGGCATCAATCGCCTGCGGCAGCAGGCCCAGCAGGTGGCTGACAGTTTCGCTGCGGGGAATGGAATGGCCGCTGACCAGGCCATCCATGTCGGTACTGGTAATAAAATGCTGGCGCGGCACATCTGCCAGGGCCTGCTTTACACGTGCACACGGTTGTTTCATCAACAGCTTCCGGCAAGGGCAATAACACAACAGTGCCACCGGCCGGTAAAACGGCAACGGGGCAGCTGCAACAGGCGCCGACATCAGGGTGGCCCATCATCCACTCCCTGTGCCAGGCCTGCAGCAGGCCGCTCCGTACTTATCTTGATGTGAACTGGCGCACAGTCAGTGTAATGTCTGCATCACACACCATCAACCACGATCAGCAGGGTAAAACCCCCGTCCGTCAGCGCTGCGCGGCGCCGGCAAAACATGCTATCGTAGCCGGCGTTTTTGCCTGATCACCGGTGCCGGTTTTGCTGCCGATTTGTCCTGTTTATCCTGCTGCCGCCGGGCCAGGCACTTCAGTCAAAGCTGCGCCCTTCGCCTGCCTCTTCGTGCGTCACGCCATCACGAATGTGATAAATGCGCCGGAAAGTGGGAATGATTTTTTCATCGTGGGTGACCACGATAATGGCCGTCTGGTACCTCTTCGCCATGTCATTGAGGATGCGGATCACCGCCATGGCGCGCACCGAATCCAGCGGCGCGGTAGGCTCATCCGCGAGGATCACCGGCGGGTGGTTGACCAGGCCACGGGCGATCGCCACGCGCTGCTGTTCACCACCGGACAATTGTGACGGCATGGCCGCGGCGCGATGCTGCACATCCAGCGCGCTGAGCAGATCCAGCGCGCGCGTGCGTGCCTCGGCATTGGCAACGCCCGCCAGCATCGGCAACAGCGCCACGTTATCGGTAACATCCAGGAACGGGATCAGGTACGGCGCCTGGAAAACAAAACCGATCTTGTCGCGACGCAGGGCGCGCAGATCACGCACCTTCCAGCCATCGTCGTAGATCACCTCGTCACCCAGGGTCATGCGTCCGGCCGTGGGATTGATGACCGCGCCAAGGCACTTGAGCAAGGTGCTCTTGCCGGAACCGGACGGACCAATCAAGCCAACCACCTCGCCCGGTGCCACCGCCATGTTCACATCCTTCAGCGCATCCACGGCGGTATCGCCTTCGCCGTAACGCTTTCTCAATCCTTCAATGCGAATGCCGTTGCTGCTCACTCAACCTCCGATCGCTTCAGCCGGATCGACCTTCAGCGCCATGCGAATGGCGATGACACTGGCCAGCGCGCAGATCACCATGACCGCGACAAAGCCGCGCAGTGAATCCTGCGGCATCAGCAACACATATTTTGGAAACAGTGGCGCCGCAAAGGTGGCACTGATCTTGCCGACGGCGAAACCGATCACGCCCAGCGCCAGCGCCTGCTGCATGATCATGCCGGCAATGGTGCGATTGCGTGTGCCGATCAACTTGAGCACGGCAATCTCGCGAATCTTGTCCATGGTCAACGTGTAGATAATGAAGGCGACAATGGCGGCACTGACGATGGCGAGAATGGCGAGGAACATGCCGATCTGTTTGGCAGACGTGGCAATCAGCTTGCCAATCAGGATTTCCTCCATCTGCGCGCGCGTGTACACCGTTAATCGTTGCCAGCGGCGAATCGAGGAAGCCACCTGGTCGGCCGACACCCCGGGCGCGAGACGCACCAGCACGGCGTTGACCGTATGGCTGCTGGCCTGCGATGCATTCACCGCCGCCAGCGCGCCATCGCCGTCCGGGCCACTGAACGCCGGGTTGGCCGCGTTACGTCGCCGGTTCTGCCAGATCGCATCGCTGTCCTTGAGAAACTGTGCCTGCTGCGCATCCTTGAGCGGCACCAGCACCATCGGGTCGCCACTGGAAGAGACCATGCGCCGGGTCAGTCCCACCACCGTGTAACGGTTGCGGCGGATCGTCAGGGTATCGCCGAGCCGGAAGCCCGTTGCAACATCGGCAACCGCCTCGTAATGACCGCGGCGGATATGACGGCCATCCACCAGGTAACGTGGCCAGCCCGGTGCGCCCCACGCTTCGCCGGGCACAATGCCTACCACCATGGCGCGCACGTCACGTTCGCCGTGACGCACCTGCATGGTCAGGTACGTCACATTGGATGCCTGCAACACGCCGGGCAATGCCAGGATCGTGCGATACACATCATCACTGATGCTGGACGGTTCCGCGTAGGGCCCCAGCGTATCTTTCTGCACCACCCAGAGATCGGCGCCGCTGTTATCGAGCAGCACCTTGCCGTCATCCACCATGCCGCGATACACGCCGGCCATCACCAGGGTGACGCCAATCAGCAGGCCGAGGCCAAAACCGGTAAAGACAAACTTGCCCCAGCTTTGCAGGATGTCACGGCCGGCCAGGCTGATCATTGCGGCACGCCGGGAATGCGTTCGACAACGTGGACCCGGTTGCGGGCAGACAACGCTTTCTCGCTGTACACGACAATACTGTCGCCCTCGCTCAACCCGTCGAGCACCTGCACACGACCTTCAAGATCGGCGCGCCCGAGCGTTACCGGGGTAAACACAAGATCGCCGTCAACAACCTGCCACACGCCAATGTCTGCTCCCTGGCGCTGCACCGCCGCGCCAGGAATAACCGGCGTCGGTGCAAGGCCGGGCAAATCGACCGTCACTTCGGCAAGCTCGCCGATCGGCGGCAGCGGTGTCGGGATCTGGTCGAACACCACCTTGACCAGCATTTCCTCGGTCACCGCGTCCGCGTGCGGTTCGACACGCAAGACCTTGCCGGGAATGGCGTCGCGACTGTGCGAATGCAGCACGATGCGCGCCGGCAACCCGGCGGCAAGCCCGGCTGCACTGACCTGGTCAAAACGTGCATTGACCCACAGGCTGTCCGGATCAACCATTTCAATTGCTGCCTGGCCCGCCAGCAACGTTGTGCCCGGATCGACGTCGCGCCGGGTAATGACGCCGTCAGCCGGTGCCACCAACAACAAGTTCTCACGTTGTTTCTGCAACGCCTGCAACTCAAAAACGGTACGCGCCTGTTCTTCCTGAGCCGCCTTCAGTGCTGCCTCCGCACCGCGCAACTCCTGCTGCCGGTTAGTAACAACTTCTTCGCTGACATATTGCTCGGCATACAGCTTTTCATAACGGCTCGCCTGGACTTTTGCCTGCGCATGCCGGGCAGCCGTTTCCTGAACCATCGCTTCAGCTCGCTTACGCTGAGCCTCCAGCGCGCTGATACGCTGATCCATATCCACGGGCGCCATCTCGCCCAGTAGCTGCCCCGCGCTGACCGGATCGCCAACATCCACCAATAATGTTTTCAATCGCCCGGGCAGAGTCGGACCAATCCTGTAGTGATAACGTGCCTCAACCGTGCCGATGCCGAACAATGCCGGTTGAAGCGCACTCACTGTGACCCGCTCCAGCGTCACCGCCACTGGAGCCAACGGGCCTGAGCGCACCGCGACGTACAGCAGAAGCAGCACCAGCGGGATAATCACCGCAACCAGTGACAGCAGGCGACGCTGAAGCAAAATATTTTTCATGCGTCACCCCCAATACCACGGATATAAATGGCAAACAGTCGCGGTGCATCACGGGCAATGCGCGCCACATCACCGGCCAGCAGCGACTGCATCACCAGGCCCTGGATCATGCCGATCAGCATTGTCACGGCGGCGGCGTTATCCAGCCCGGCAGACAGTTCACCCGTCGCTTTGCCTTGTTCGATGACCATGCTCAGTCTCTCGCCATAACGGCGAATCAAGGTCTGTGCCATACGCTTGGGCGCACTCATTCCAGCCCGCTGCAGCTCACCAAACAGCATGCGTGGGACCCCGGGATGATCACTGACAAAAGCGACATGGGCCATAAACATGGCCTCCAGCGCAGCCTTTGGCGATGCGGCCGCCTGTGCCGCCTTGTCGACATCAGCCAGTAGCCGCTCGGCTACCCAGCCCATTACCGCTTCAAGAATCGCTTCCTTGGTGGGGAAGTGCTTGAACAGCGATCCCTGCGTCACGCCCATATGGCGGGCGATCGCCGTGGTGGTGATGTCACTCGGGTTGTGCTCTGCAGCCAGCTGCACTACCGCTGCGACCGTAGCGGCGCGGCGCTGATCTGCCGGGAGGTATCGCGAATGAGAATCCATGACATTCCAAAGTTAGTAATCTATTACTATCTTATAGAGTGTCACTTTCCCGTCAAGCGCCATCTTCTGACCGGCAATAACGGGTCAGGTCGTTCGGCGCCCAAAGAGTCTGCCAACCAGCCCCGCTGATCTCAGAATCGGCCGGACTTCCATCAACGTCCCATGAATATCATCAACATGATTAATCAGTTGATCGACATGATTGGTGATGCCATCGACCCGTACACTGAGTTCACTGACCTGCCCCGGCAAGGCGTCCATTCGCTCAATGATGCGCATAATACGGTGCGCCATGATGAGGTATTCGAGCGCTGCTCGAATCACTGCAAAGGTCACCAGAAAGACGATGGGTGAGGCCAAAGCCGCAATCAGACCAATCATCAGCGAGAAGTAAAAACAGACCACAACAAT
>DATCSZ010000058.1:0-1401 GCA_036568205.1 Pseudomonadales bacterium | reverse complement strand
CGGCCTTTAGCACCAGGCCGATCAGCAACAGCTGCACCGTGGTGCGCAGCGCGGCGATCAGCAACTGGCCGGATACAGCCAGCTGCATGCGCCAGCTCAACAGTGCCAGTGCCAGCACCAGGATGGCGGCCAGCGGCAGGTCGAAGGCGTCCAGATGAATAATCATGGCTGTTTCTCCAGCTGGCCCTGCTTCAGTTCATAGATGGTTTTGCACACCCGCTGCAGCTGCTGCAGATCATGGCTCACCCACAGGGCGCAGGCCTTGTGATGACTGATGTAATCCGCCACCATGGTTTCGAACAAGCGGGTGTTGTCCTGGTCCAGGTTGGCGGTGGGCTCGTCCAGCAACAGCACCCGTGGCTGGTTCTGCAATACCCGCAACAGGGCCAGGCGCTGTTTCTCACCGCTGGACAGCCGGCTCACCTGCCAGTCGTTCACGTCTTTTTTAAAACCGAGCATGGCGGCAGCCTGCGGGTCCAGATGCTCAAAGTGCTCGCCCACATAATCGAACCACCATTCACTGTCCGCCGGCAACAGGCACACCTGGCGGCGCCACTGGGGCGCAGGTGTTTCGCTGGCGGCTATATCATCCAGCAACACGGTTCCCTGATGACGATCCAGGTCGGCAATGGCGCGTAACATGAGTGATTTACCGCAGCCGGATTCGCCGAACACCCCCAGGCACTGGCCATCTTCGATGAGCAGATCCATGGGCCCGCATCCGGGGTAACTGAGTTGTTCAAGTTTTAACAAAAAATTTTCCGGGTCGATGACAGGGAGTCGGTGATTTTACACGTAAAAAACCGGATGCTATAGCGCTGACGGATAAATAGACCATTGGCGTGCAGCAGCTTGTCAGCGCAGCAAACAGCATTTAATTGCTATACTTGATACACATTAGCCGCCATACGGAACCGCATGCGCTTTTATATTCTTGTCATCGCTTTACTGGTTGCTCCATCGATCAGCCTTGGGGACAGTAAACGCATAGAGATTTATCCGGCCAGCCAGGCCTTCATACAGGTCAGCCGGGGCGACACCCTGGGCGAGATTGTCAGCAGGCTGTTGCCGAACCATTCGGCGCGGCGCGCACAGCTGATGGATGAAATCGTCGCGCTCAACCCGGAGGCGTTTATCGACGGCGATCCGAATCGACTGAAGGCCAATGTACGCCTGTGGCTGCCCGGCCACGTGTCCGCCCTGCAACAGGCCATGGACAGCGGCAAATACCGGATCAGGACATTCAGCTGGGGCTATATCCAGCAGCGCAAATAAAACCGGTAATTATTCGACACAAAGTCGCGAAAGGCACTGTGACGGCTTTCACCTGCAGAATCAAAAGGGTCAGAGCAAACCCCGCTCAGCGAACGACACGATCTCATCACCCACGATAAAGTGATC
>DATCSZ010000057.1:0-22180 GCA_036568205.1 Pseudomonadales bacterium | reverse complement strand
CCGAGCAGCAGCCGGCCCTGGTCAAGGCCTATGACACAATCCGTTTTGCGCCGGCCATGCAGCAGGGCGACTGGGTTTGCCTGCGTGGCGACAAATGTCAATAAAAGCGACAGAAAACCCGGCCGGTCGCTGACAAAGAGACAATAAACGCTCTACAATTGGCCAACGATAATAACGACAGACTGGGATTAGACGTGATTACCGCCAAGTGCCCGAAATGCAATGCCCAATACCAGTTGACCGAAGAGCAGCTGTCGATTGCTGATGGCAAGGTGCGCTGCGGCGCTTGCATGACGGTGTTCCAGGCAGGGCCGGCCAGTGCCGTGGAAAAGGCACCGGCTGCCGAACAGCCGTCGCCGGCCAGCCAGGCATCACGCAAGCCGCAGCGCTCGTCCTTTGTCAACCAGGATGATGACCGGCTGATCAATGATACCGGTGTACGCCAGGCCTTTGACAAAAAGGTTGATTTGCCGACCGGTGAATTCAATTCGCTGGACGATGACGAGCTGTTTGGTGCCGAAGAGCCGCGCCCGGCAATCCAGAAAAGTGGCCAGGATGACCTGTTGTTCAGTGACGAGTTCGACCAGATGCTGGAAGAACAGGGCATGGGCGGTGGCGTGGTGGCGGATGATGAATCCTGGGCCGAGCAGCTGCTGGCCGAGCAGGGTGAAAGCCTCGATGATGACAAGGCGACGCCTGCCCCGCAAGCCAGGCAGCAGCCCCGCACCGCACTGGGCGCGCATGGTGACGACCTGTTTGATGAGGATCTGGATGGCCTGGATATCTCGCTGTCGCTGACGGCTGACGAAGAGGAAGCGCTGGGAGCGTTTGGCAAGGACAACCTGCGCCAGCGCATCACGCCGGAACCGCTGGAATTGTCCCTGGTCAGTCGCCGTTCACTGCTGGTTAACCTGGCGCTGGCGCTGGTGGCGCTGGTGGCGCTGGCGGGTGTGGCCGGTCAGTGGTTTTATTTCCAGTTTGATGAGCTGGCGCGTGATCCGCAGTGGCGTGGCCTGTATGCCCGCGCCTGCCAGCAGCTGGACTGTGAACTGCCCGACCAGTACCGGCCGGAAGACGTCAAGGCCAGCCATCTTACCGTCAAGTCACATCCCAACTATGCCGATAGCCTGCTGGTTGAATTCCTGATCACCAATCATGCCGATATTGACCAGCCTTTCCCGACCCTGGAACTGTTTTTTACCGATATGAACCAGCAGGTCGTGGCGGCCCGCAGCTTTGTGCCATCCGAATACTTGCGTGGTGAGGTCAGCGGTGCTGCCCTGATGCCGCCACGCCAGCCGATCCATCTGGCGCTGGAGATTGTTGATCCCGGCAAGCAGGCCACCGGCTACTGGATTCAGTTGCGTTATTGATGGCTCCGCCGGTCTGAAAAGGCCGGCAGCCAGGCCTGAAAAACGGCAAAATCCCCCCTGCCAAGACTACCATCAGCCTGCCCGAACGGGTATGATACGCACCCTTTGAAAACTGATGGTTTTTTGTGCAGTCTTGTTGACGATAGCCTGTTATTCCCTGACTTCCCCGGTATTGCTGGCCCCGATGGCAGGAGTGACCGATTTGCCCTGGCGCCAGCAGTGTATTGCCTGGGGAGCGGGGCTGGCCAGTTCGGAAATGCTGACAGCTGACAGCCAGTTGTGGGGCAGTGACAAATCCCGCCTGCGCCTGGCCGGGATTGCCGGGACCGGGCCGGTGCCCAGCAGTGTGCAGATTGTTGGCAGCGAACCGGCACAACTGGCCGAGGCTGCCCGTCAGGCTGAAGCGCGGGGGGCGCAGTTGATTGATATCAACATGGGCTGCCCGGCCAAAAAAGTCTGCAACAAGGCGGCCGGTTCAGCGCTGTTGCGGGATGAGCCACTGGTGGCAGCCATACTGCAGGCGGTGGTTGCTGCAGTGACGGTGCCGGTGACACTGAAGATCCGCACCGGCTGGGATGCAAATCACCGCAATGCCGTGCGTGTTGCCACGATTGCCAGCCAGGAAGGCATCAGTGCACTGGCCATCCATGGCCGAACCCGCGCCTGCCGTTTTCAGGGTGAGGCGGAATACGACACCATCGCCAGGGTAAAACAGGCGGTGGCGCTGCCGGTGATTGCCAATGGCGATATCGACAGTGTGGAAAAGGCCTTGTGGGTGAAGCGCCATACCGGTGCCGATGGCCTGATGATCGGCCGTGCGGTGCAGGGACGGCCCTGGCTGTTCCGCCAGATCAATGCTGCGCTGGCAGGCGAACAGCCGGTCGAGCCGGGCTGGCAGGAGAAACTGGATTGCCTGCTGCAGCACTGCCGGGCGATCCATGAATTTTACGGCCCGCAGCGCGGGCTGGGTTTTGCCAGAAAACACATGGCTTTTTATCTGCACCATTTGCAGATGCCGCAGCAGCGGCAGCCGTTCAACCGGATCAATGATGCGAAGGCACAGCTGGCCTTTATCCAGCAGCTGTGCGACAGAAATACAGAAGGAAAAGCCGCATGAACTCACACGTTTTATCCCGCGATCTTGTGCCAGACAACCTGGAAGCCCGGCCTGTCCGGGAGCAGTTCACCCATGCGCCGGTCGTCAATGCCGGCACCATCCGTGAAGGTGTTGCACTGGCGATGAAAAACTACCTGACCCACCTGGATGGTGAGGATGTCAGCGATGTCTATGACATGGTGCTGGCTGAGGTGGAGGCGCCGCTGCTGGAGGCGGTGATGCAGTACACCCGCAACAACCAGACCCGCGCTGCCAACATGCTGGGCCTCAACCGCGGCACCCTGCGCAAGAAGCTCAAGCAATACAACATGCTTTAACCCTGACCTGCGAGAATCCCGATGTCCGATTACCTGCCCGTCCGTCGTGCGCTGATCAGCGTGTCCGATAAAAACGGTATTGTCGAATTTGCCCGCCAGCTGCAGCAGCGGGGTGTCGAATTGCTGTCCACCGGCGGTACCTACCGCTTGCTGAAAGAGCACCAGCTGCCGGTCACCGAAGTGGCAGATTACACCGGTTTTCCGGAAATGATGGATGGCCGGGTCAAGACCCTGCACCCGAAAATCCACGGTGGCATCCTGGCGCGCCGTGGCCAGGACGATGCGGTGATGGCAGAACACGGCATCCAGCCGATTGATATGGTGGTGGTCAACCTGTACCCGTTTGAGCAGACCGTGGCCAGGCCGGATTGTACACTGGCTGACGCGGTGGAAAACATCGATATTGGTGGCCCGACCATGGTTCGTGCTGCGGCCAAGAACCATGCCTTTGTGTCGATTGTGGTCAACAGCGAGGATTATCCGGCGGTGATTGCCGAGATGGACGCCAACCAGGGTTGCCTGGCCCAGGCCACCCGTTTTGACCTGGCGATCAAGGCCTATGAGCATACCGCGGCCTACGATGGTGCGATTGCCAACTACTTTGGCCAGTGGGTGCAAGGCGGCAGCGCCGGTTTCCCGCGCACCTTCAACAGCCAGTTCAGCAAAAACCAGGATTTGCGTTACGGTGAAAATGCCCACCAGCGCAGCGCGTTCTATGTCGAGAAAAACCCGCCGGCCGGCAGCATTGCCACCGCGCGCCAGCTGCAGGGCAAGGAACTGTCCTATAACAACATTGCTGATACCGATGCCGCGCTGGAAACGGTCAAGCTGTTTGACCAGCCGGCCTGTGTCATTGTCAAACATGCCAACCCCTGCGGGGTGGCGGTTGCCGACACCATTGGCCAGGCGTATGCGCTGGCCTTTGCCACCGATCCGGAATCGGCTTTCGGCGGCATTATCGCGTTTAACCGCGAGCTGGATGCCGACACAGCACAGCAGATTTGTGAGCGCCAGTTTGTCGAAGTGATTATCGCGCCGGCAGTCAGTGATGCTGCGCAACAGGTGGTGGCAGCCAAGAAAAACGTGCGCCTGCTGTGCTGCGGCCAGTGGGGCAGCAGTGTTGCCGACCTGGATTACAAGCGTGTGACCGGCGGCTTGCTGGTGCAGGACCGGGATCTCGGCATGATCACTGCCGCTGACCTGAAAGTGGTCAGCCGGCGCCAGCCCGATGAAGCAGAAATCCGTGACCTGCTGTTTACCTGGAAAGTCGCCAAAATGGTCAAGTCCAATGCCATTGTCTATGGCAAGAACGGCCAGACCATCGGTGTCGGTGCCGGCCAGATGAGCCGCGTCAACTCGGCACGTATCGCCGCTATCAAGGCCGAACATGCCGGCCTTGAAGTGCGTGGTGCGGTGATGGCCTCGGATGCGTTTTTCCCGTTCCGCGATGGCATCGACAATGCCGCCGCTGTTGGCATCAGCTGCATTATCCAGCCGGGCGGCTCAATCCGTGATGACGAGGTGATCGCCGCTGCCGATGAACATGGCATGGCGATGGTGTTTACCGGCATGCGTCATTTCCGTCACTGACAAGGAATTTTTGTAATGAATGTACTGATTGTTGGCAATGGCGGCCGTGAGCATGCGCTGGCCTGGAAAGCAGCGCAAAGCCCGCTGGTGGAAACCGTGTTTGTCGCCCCCGGCAATGCCGGCACGGCGCTGGAGCGCAATGTCGAGAATGTTGCCATCGACAGCATGGACTTTGCCGCACTGGCAGATTTTGCGGTCGCCAATCATGTCGGCCTGACCATTATTGGCCCGGAGGCGCCGCTGGTCGGGGGCATTGTCGATTTTTTTGAGCAGCGCCAGCTGCCGTGTTTTGGTCCGCGCCAGGGGGCTGCCCAGCTGGAAGGTTCCAAGGCCTTCAGCAAGGATTTCCTCGCCAAATACCGTATCCCGACCGCCGAATACCGCAGTTTTACCGAGGTGGAGGCAGCCACAGCCTATATCCGTGAAAAAGGTGCGCCGATTGTCATCAAGGCCGATGGCCTGGCCGCCGGCAAGGGGGTGATCCTGGCCGAGACCGAGCAGCAGGCCATCGCGGCGGTGGCCGACATGCTGCAGGGCAATGCCTTTGGTGAAGCCGGCAGCCGGGTGGTCATCGAGGAGTTCCTGCACGGTGAGGAAGCCAGCTTTATTGTCATGGTTGATGGTGACACCGTGGTGCCGTTTGCCAGTTCGCAGGACCACAAGGCGCGTGATGACGGTGACAAGGGGCCCAATACCGGCGGCATGGGGGCCTACTCGCCGGCGCCGGTGGTAACAGAAGATATGCACCAGCGCATCATGGAGCAGGTGATCATGCCAACCGTGCGCGGCATGATCGCCGAGGGACTGCGTTATCGCGGCTTTTTGTATGCCGGGGTGATGATCGACAGGCAGGGCGTACCGAAAGTGCTGGAATTTAACTGCCGTTTTGGTGACCCGGAAACCCAGCCGATCATGATGCGCCTGAAAAGTGACCTGGTGGAACTGTGCCTGGCTGCCTGCCAGGGCACACTGGCAGGCAAGGCCACCGAATGGGATTCGCGTGCGGCGGTTGGTGTGGTGATGGCGGCAGGGGGCTACCCTGACAGTTATGCCAAAGGGGATATTATTTCCGGCATTCCGGCGGAGGAAGCGTGCAGCAAGGTATTCCAGGCTGGCACCCGGCTGGATGAAAAAGGCCAGGTGCTGACCAACGGTGGCCGTGTCTTGTGTGTGGTCGGGCTCGGTGCTACGGTAACCGAGGCGCAGCAAGTCGCCTATGAAAAAGTCAGCCAGATTGACTGGAACCATGTCTACTACCGCAAGGATATTGGCCATCGCGCCATTGCGCGTGAACAACTGCTGTAGCCGCTGGCTGCCGGCAGCCATATTGTGGCTGCTGGTATTGCTGGTGCCATCGGCACTGGCAGCACCACCGCTGGCGATCGACCGGCAGACCAGCCAGCAGCGGCTGGAACCGTACATGGATGTGCTCGACAATGCCGACGGCCTGATCACGGCCGATACGATCCTGCTGCCAGCCATCAACCGCCAGTTCCTGCCCCTGCCGCAAACCACACCAGGCGCATTGAGTGCCTTCAGCGACAATCTCTGGTTGCGCTTTGTGCTCATTAACTACAGCCCTGCCGATGAACTGTTCTGGTTTGTTGCCAGCCACCGTTCGGTACAGCGTGCCAGCCTGTACCGGGTTATTGGTGATCGCTTGCAGCTGCTGGACGAGGCGCCGCTACACAATGCCGGCAGTGCCCCGATCCTCAAATCGGTGACGGTTCCGGCCGGCCGGCAATCAACATTCTACCTGCACCTGGAAGGCCGCCAGTCACATGCCGTGCAGCCGCAGCTGATGCGCCCGGCGGTGTTTTTCAATGACAGCCTGTCCAGTCACCGGCAAATGAGCTTTGGCATTGGCATGCTGCTGTTCAATGCCTTGCTGTGTTTGCTGCTGGCGCTGACCTGGCGTTCCCGGCTGTTTTTTTACCAGGCCGGCTTTGTCTTTTCGGTGGCGATGGTGCAGCTGGTCGGCATTGGCCTGCCCGAGCTGACCTTCAGCCTGCTGCATCGCTGGCAGTATGCGGTGGCGTTTTTCTTTGTCTACGGTTGCTGCGTCACAGTGCTGCAGCTGGCACGCGAGAACCTGCGCCAGCATGACATGCCCTGGCGCCAGCAGCGCCGGCTGGATTACCTGCTGTGGTTCACCCATGCCGCTTTTGCCATGCTGCTGCTGACCAGCTCGGGTTATTCGCCATTGATCCTGCCGATTGTTGGTGTGGTTGCCGGCGGCTATATGGCGGCCGGTTTTTACTGCTACAGCCGCACCGGTGACCGGCATACGCTGGCCATCACGCTAGTCAAGCTGCTGAACATGCTGGTGCTGGCCGGCTATTTTTTCTACAGCGATAGCTGGATGTTTGTCCAGCTGATTGATCCGGTGGTGCTGTATTGCATGGTGGTGGAAACCGGCCTGGTCAGCTTGCTGTATATCAGCGGCGAATTTCACCGGCTGTCAGCGGCACGTGACAAGCGCCAGCTGCTCAATGACAACAGCCTGCGTCAGCAGGCGCGGGCCGCACTGTTTGGTGAGATCAGCCATGATATCCGTACCCCGGTCAGCAATATCATTGGTGTGACAGCACTGCTGAAAAACAGCCAGCTCAGTGCCGGCCAGAGTGAAAAAGTCGACATGATCAGCGAATCGGCCCAGCAGATGCTGAACAAACTGGCGGAGCTGCAGGCACGGATTGACGTGGACGGGCCGTGCCAGCGCATCCAGCACTCGCCATTTGAGCTGGTTCGCCTGGTGGAATCCTGTGTGCAGGGTTTCCAGGTGACGGCCGAGTCACGCAGCAGTGAGTTGATCATGCAAATCCAGCCGGATGTGCCGGACATTGTTTATGGTGATCAGGCGCGCCTGCGCCAGATCCTGCTGCAACTGATCGGCAATGCTGTGCGGCGTACCGAACAGGGCGAAGTGATGGTGAGCGTGTCGCGCCAGGCCAGCAATCCTGACGCTATCACCGTGGTGATCAAGGACAGCGGTCGCCAGCCCGACATGGCGAGGACGCGGGGCGGCCAGCTGGCGGATCAGGAAGGTGACCCGGACATGCTGGACCAGCTGTTGCTGTCGATGGGGTCAGCGCTGGAACATGCGGCCGATGACAGCAGTAACCAGTTTGCCTTTACCGTGATATTGCCGGCCATGCAGGTGCCCGCTGCTGTGCCTGACGATAACAATGAGCTGCAACGCAAGCGTCTGCTGGTGGTGGATGACAATCATGCCAGTTGCAAGGTGCTGAAGCAGCTGGCCGGCAGCTGGGGCATGCAGGTCAGTGAAGCCTTTGATGCCAGCCGGGCAATTGCCCTGGTGCGGGCCCGGCAGAATCTGGGCGAGCCGTTTGATGTCCTGATCATTGATCATGACATGCCACAGATATCCGGGCTTGAGCTGGCCAGGCGCCTGCAGGATGAATGGACGGTGCCGCCGTTGCTGATCATGCTGACCGGTGTCAGCAATACGCCGGATGAGGCCAGCCTGCGTGATGCCGGTATTGCTGCCGTGCTGAACAAGCCGGCATCGGCAGGGCTGATTCGGGCAAGCCTGCTGAACCTGCTGCGCCTGCATGCAGGCAATACCGCAGAGCAGCGTTTGCCGTGTGACTGCAAGCTGCTGGTGGCAGAAGACAACGATGTTGGCCGGCGGGTGATCAGCAAGATGCTGGATTCACTGGGTGTACAGTATCGACTGGTTGCCAATGGCCAGCTGGCACTGGATGCAATCCAGCGCGACGAATTTGACCTGGTATTAATGGATTGTGAAATGCCGTTGATGGATGGCCTGGAGGCCACCCGTGCCATTCACCGCTGGCAGCAACAGCGGGGCGAGGCACTGACGCCGGTGGTCGCGATGACGGCGTACTCAATGGAATCGCAGCGCCGGCAAAGCCGGGCGGCCGGCATGGTCGGTTTTCTTGACAAGCCGGTGCAGTTGCCGGCGTTGCGCCGGCTGATAGCACATTACTGCCGGCACTGAGACGGCAGCGCCGCCGCTCAGGGTTTTTCCGGTTCGTTTACCACCGACAATACAAAGTGTTTGCGCACCCGCAGGTCGCCATCGCTGGCACTGACAATAATGGTATGTTCACCAATATCACCAGCGCGGGGACGCCAGCTGATCTGGCCTCGTTTCAGGCGCATGCCATCCGGATGGCGCACCAGCTCCAGGCTGACGTCGTCACCTTCCGGGTCGCTGGCTTGCAGCTCCAGGCGAAAGGTATCACCGGCATACACCTGCTGGTCGTCGATGGCAGCCAGCACTGGCTCACGGTTGGTATCGGCCACATCAATGACAAATGACTGCTTGACAGTATCAATGCCATCGCTGACAGCCACCACTACCTCGTGCGTGCCGGCGGCATCAAAGCCCGGGCGCCACAGTACCACCGGGCCGCTGACACGCATGCCTTCCGGGGCGCTGGCCAGGCTGAAGCTGAGGGTCTCCTCATCAATATCGGTAGCACTGACTTCATAACGGTAATCAATCGCTTCAATCGCTTTCAGTGGCGGTGTACTGGTGATCTCCGGCTTGTGGTTGATGTTGTTGACGACCAGGGTAAAGGCCTGGTCGGTGTGTGATTCGCTGTCGTGCGCACGCAGCTTCACCGGGTACTGGCCGGCGCTGCGGTAATCGGTCTGCCACAGCAGGCGGTTGCCGTCCTGGCGAATCTCCGGTGGCAGTGCCAGTATCTCCAGCCGTACCGGTTCGCCATCCGGGTCGATGGCATCAATCAGGTAGTCAAAACTGTCCGTCTCGTTGATGCTGGTGACGGGCGTGGAGCGGAACACCGGTGGCCGGTTCAGGTTTTTCACGCTGATCTCAAAACGCTGTTCAACCGTCGATTCACCATCGCTGGCGCTGATCACAAACGGGTGTGTGCCGGCATCCTCATAGCCGGTTTGCCAGGTCAATACCGAGCCGGACAGGCTGGCGTTCTCCGGCCCCTGCACCAGCTGGTATTGCAAAAACGTCTGGTCGGCATCAAAGGCGCGAATATCGTAGCGTAAACTGTCTGTCTCGGTCAGCTGCGTTTCCGGCTGGCTGATAAAATGCGGCAAACGGTTGACGTTCTCAACGGTAATGCTGAGGCGCGTCAGGCTGCTGCCTTCGCTGTCAGCGGCCTTGATGCGGATATCATGCGTGCCGGCCTGTTCAAAGTCGGGCCGCCAGGACAGGGTGTTGCCCTGCAGTGTCATGCCCTTGGGCGCATCCTGCAGGGACAGCTCAATCTTGTCGCCATCGGCATCGCTGATGGCCAGCGGCAGCGACCAGTCCTCGTTTTCACGCGTGACCAGCGCAGCTGCGTCAACTGCGGCAATTTCCGGCAAGCGGTTGACATTCTGCACGGCCAAAGAAAAACGCTGGCTTATGTTCTCCTGGCCATCGCTGGCAAGCAGCTCGACCAGGTAGACGCCGGCATCATCAAAACCGGTTTGCCAGCGCAGTGTGTCGCCGTCAACGGCCATGGTTTCCGGCTTTTGTGTGACGCTTACGGTCACGTTGTCGCCATCAGGATCAACGGCATTAAAACGGTATTGGTAAGGCTGGTTTTCTGCCACGCTTGTCAGCGCACGTGAGGTAAAAAACGGCGACCGGTTGGTATTGTTAACCACCAGCTGCACTTCCAGTGACTCGCTGGTCTCGCCGCTGCCCAGCTGCAGCTGCAGCGTATAACTGCCGGCATCGTCAAAGCCGGGTTGCCAGCTGACACGCCCGCCGGGCGACACCCGCAGCCCGTCAGGGCCGCTGAGCAGCCGGATTTCCAGTGCTTCGCGGCTGTTGTGGCGGATATTCAGCAGCTCGTTGTAATCCTTGCCTTCGACGGCTGCAGGCAGTGGTTCAGCCAGGCTGATGGCAAGATCGCCGGCCAGGGTGGCGCCGGCCAGGGCCAGCGGCAGTATCAATGTCGAGCGGATAAGCCGTTTTTTCAAGGGTGCCATATATTGTTGTCATTATCTGGTCAGAGCGAGGCGAAACAGTAACAGTTGCCGGCATTTTTGTCCATTTGTGCCCGCCGGTCAGTGGTGCCGGGCGGGTTATCAATGAGTGATTGACTTGCTGTACGCTGCTGGGTAGTGTTGGGCGGTTTTTCCAGCAAAGGCCCTGCCATGACCCTGTCGCCCGACGCCGCACGCATTGCGATGATGAAACGCAATATCGCCGATATCCATGCGTTTTTCCAGGCCGACAAAAAAGGCAAGGCCGGCATCCTGCTGCGTCACCAGTTCAAGAAACATTATTTTATCCTGCCGCCGGCCTGGCGTATCCTGCTGCGCATGCGCAGTGCCGACCGGCGCATGTTGCCATCGTTTACCTCGACCGGCGTAATCCGTTCCGGCACCTCGTCGATGTCCAACTACATTCTCCAGCACCCCTGTGTTGTGATGCCGCTGTCGAAGGAGCTGGGTGCGTTAAGCCCGCGCCTGAACGCCGTCAAAGCCCAGTTTCCGCTGCTGAAAGAAGCGGAAAAAGTGCGCCAGCAACACGGTGTGGCAATGACCGGTGACTGCACGCCGATTCTGCCCGGCCTGTCGCAGCTGTACTGGATGCAGGCCGTCAATCCGGACATGAAGTATGTGATCACGCTGCGTGACCCGGTCGAGCGCACTTTGTCACACTGGCGCTGGCACAAGATGATTACCCGGGTGTTTGCCGATGACCCGCTGTGGCGGCTGATGCCGGACATGGAACACAGCCTGCGGCTGGAAATGCAGGGTTTTGCCGACGGCGATATCGGTTTTGTCACCTTCTGTGGTGCCTCGTCGACCGGTTTTGTGCGCCAGAGTTGTTACCTGCCGTTCCTGCAGCAGCTGTTTCGTGAGGTGCCGCGCGAACGTATCCTGATTGTTCAGGCCGAACAACTGTTCCGCGAGCCGGAGCGGGTGGTTGCCGGGGTGTATGATTTTCTGGGCCTGCCGGATTACCGGCCGGTGCATATAGAAGAAACCAACCCGTCCGACCCGGTTGTCGCCAGTGACGCACTGCGCGAGGAGCTGCGCGCATTTTTCCGGCCGCATAACCTGCGCCTGTATGATTTTCTCGGCCGTGATTTTGGCTGGCAATAAGGACAGTAACGTGACAGACAAGCTGACACCCGATTACCGGCGCATTGCGCAGATGGAACAGAATATCCGCGATTTTCACCGGTTTTTTGACAGCAATGGCTGGCAGAAGCTGGGCCTTTTTTTGCGCAACCAGGTCAAGCCGTATTATTTTATCCGGCCGCCGGTATGGCGCATCCTGCTGCGCGGCATGCTCAGCCGTGACCGGGCGCTGCCGGCGTTTACCTCGACCGGTGTGGTGCGTTCCGGCACCTCGTCGATGTCCAATTACATCATGCAGCACCCGGCGGTGGTATTACCGATTGCCAAGGAACTGAACGCCAACATCCCGTTCCTGAATTTTATCCGCGCCCAGTTCCCGACCAACCAGCAGATCGAGGCTGTGCGCAAGCGTTATGGCGTGGCAATGACCGGTGACTGCTCGCCGGTGATGCCATCGATTACTGCTGTACACTGGCTGCGGCAGATCAATCCGGACATGAAAGTCGTGGTCACGCTGCGTGACCCGGCCGAGCGGGTGTTTTCGCACTGGCGCTGGTACAAGCTGATTGCCAGCCGTTTTGATCATGATGCGCTGTGGCACAACATGCCGGACGTGGAAACCTCACTGCGTATGGAAATGGACGATTTCTACCGCGGCAGCTGTGGTTTTACCACCTTTTCCGGCACCGGCGGAACCGGCTTTCTGCGTCACAGCTGTTACCTGCCATTTTTGAAACAGCTGTACCGGCAGGTGCCGGCCGAACGCATTTTTATTGTTGTGGCCGAGGAATTTTTTGCCGATCCATCGCGTATTGCCCGCGATGTGTATCGTTTTCTGGGCCTGCCGGATTACCAGCCGGTGCCTGTTGAGGAGACCAATCCGTCCCCCAAAGTGGTCATATCGGATGAACTGAGGCAGGAGGTGCGGCAGTTCTTCCGGCCGCTGAACCAGGAACTGTACGAATTCCTCGATCGTGACCTCGGCTGGGATCGCTGACGGATTGCCTGCTGTTTGATCTGCATCAAGCGGTGACAACGGCCGGCTTGATGGAAATCAAATAACCATTATTTTTTTATGGATATGATGATTCCTCAGTTTTTTAACAAGAGGAAGCTCTGATGAAATCCATAAGCACCCGCCTGCTGGTCGCTGCCCTGCTGATGCCGCTCGGCGCTGCAGCCTATGAACAAGGTGACACCCTGCTGCGTGTCGGTGCCACCACCGTACAGCCTCATGATGGCTACAAGCCGGACAATGTGCGGGTTGGCAATGATACCCAGCTTGGCCTCAATATTGTTTATATGGTGGCGGACAATGTCGGTCTGGAACTGTTGCTGGCCACGCCATTTGAGCACGATATCAAGCTGAAAGGCGTGGGTGTGGTTGGCTCGACAAAACACCTGCCGCCAACACTGAGTGTGCAATACTACTTTGCCAACAGCAGCCCGCTAACGCCTTACCTTGGCATCGGCCTCAACTACACTGATTTTTTTGACGAGAATCTTGATGTGGTCGGCTACGACAATATCGAGCTGGAAAAATCCACCGGCTTTGCCCTGCAGCTGGGTGCCGATTTCGCCATCAATCAGCACTGGGGGGTTAACCTGGATGTGCGCTGGGTGGATATCGATACCAGGGTCACTGATACCCCCGCGGGTGACCCGGCGGGTGTCAAGGGTATTGACGTGAAAGTGGACCCTCTGGTGTACTCGCTGACCGCGTTGTACAAGTTCTGATGGCCAGGGCGGTATCACCGCCCTTTATTTTTTCCGGTACAGGTAGAGCGTTCGCTCGCTGTTATGGATACCGCTTTTCTTCACCAGCTGGAAATGGCGGGAAAATACCTGCTCAAAATGCGCTGCATGGTAATCGGGGAAAATGTCCTGGCGATTCTGCAGCAGTTTTTTAACCTGTGAGTCGCTTTTCGGGACAAACTCGATAACGATGGAATGCGCAATATCGGCAAGAAAGGCGGCAATTTTTTCCAGCGGCAGGTTATTGCTGATGGCCAGGTGATGTACCAGGCCCAACGCCAGCACCAGGTCGACCGGTGAACGTTGTTTGAGCGACAGCCGTTCATCATGGTTCCAGCCGATCGCCGGTGACGGGTTGGTCAGGTCCAGTAACAGCGGCAGGATGTTTTTGCTGTTTTGCTCGCGACAATGCCGGTAATGCAGGTCAACGCAGGCCGGATCAATATCCCAGGCACAAACCTCATCACAATAGCGGGCAGCAATGCGGCTGAAGCGGCCGGTATTGGCGCCCAGATCCCAGCAACGGGTATACGAGGTGTCACGAATGAAGTCGTCTACCAGGGTCTCCTTGTGGGTCATTGCCTCATCAAGGTAGTTGTTGTTGTTCTGGTAATAGTCAAACCATTCGGTATTCACTGCCTGCCATTGCAGTTTCGACACGGTTGAGCGCAGGTGATCCAGCAGGGCCAGAAAGGCCTGGCGGGAGAAACGTTTTCCGGTGGTTTGCTGCTGTACGGCGGTGGCTGCATTTTTCAGCTGGCTGCGGGCATGCAAATGAATATGCAGTCCCAGTCCCAGGTTGAGGCGGCTGGAGAAGGGCAGCAGACGGCTGGCCAGTGGCAACGGAATGCCGTCAATATTGCTGCGCAGCAACTGCGCCAGGCGAATATCAGTTTTGGCCATCACTGCCAGAGGTGCCAGGAAATGCTGGCAAAACTGCCGGTAGGCAACCCACGGCTGCCCTTCCTGGTATCGCTCGAAAGACAGGGTATCAATAAATACCGGCCTGCCCTGGTGAAACTGGATGTTGAAGGCGCTGGCATCTTTCAGTGACAGGTTGCTGGCCAATGCCAGGCGCTGGATATCCAGTGTCAGCAGGGCAGCATCCTTCAGCTGGCTGAAAGACCACTCATAGGGATAAGACAGGCTGCCGACCCGGTCCGGTTGCAGAATGATGCAGGCATTGCTGTCAGCGGGGGCGGCGACTTCCTTGTGGGCAATAAGCCAGCCCTTGCCGGTCAGTTGCCGGTACAGGCCGGATTGCATCAGTGCCTGGTAATTGTCTCGATAACCGGGGTTGACCTGGCGGTACAGAACGCCATCCTGCTGGAACAGAAAACCGTCTGGATCACGGAATGAGCCCGCAACCGGCTGTTTGTCAGACATCTGGCCGCTACCCTTCAGTGAGTGTTTGAGGGGGTGTCATCGTCTGCCGGGTCGGCTGGCTTTTCCTCCATTGGGTTGTCAATGGTTTTGCCAAACAGGCCGGCCACAAAAGCCTTGAAGCGATACCAGTACAGCTTGATCGTGAACAAAGCGCCAACAATACCGGCAATCAGCATTTGCAGGACAAAACTGCCTGCACCCGGGTCAAGGTAAGCCATTGCCGGCGTGGCAAAGCTGGCCAGGATAATAAAAATACCGAGTTGGTTTGCAGCAGGTGTCATGGTGCTACCTTGTTGTTGGGTTTGCCGGGTGGATAAAACATGCGTGTCATGCGCCATTGGCCATCATAATGGCTGCCGGTGACGGAAAATTCCACAATTGGTGCCGCATATTGTTCATTCCATTCGTTATCCCGCCAGCCGTAAAAGCGGAAAGTCCGCTGCCGGTCAGTTGCCTGGGCCGCCTGGCTGTACAGTGACAGGTGGCCAAAGTCTGCCGGCCAGCCCATGATGTCAGCGATGGTGTCAGGCACATCAGCCAGCGATGCCAGTGTGTTGCGGCTGTCCAGCCCATGCTGTGCACCCGGCAGCTTGATGGCCAGCATCGGGGATGCCAGCGAGGCAACCCAGTCAGGAGCCAGCTGTGTGCCGGGCAGTGGGATGTCAGCCTGCTGACGCAGGTTGCCGACCCAGCCGCCGTGATCGGCCTGCACAATGATCAGGCTGTTGTCATAGATGCCGAGAGCCTGCATTTGTGCAAACAGCATGGCCAGCGTGTCCAGCGTGCATTTGGTCTGGATGGTCAGGGTATCACGTGTCATTGGCACAACACGACCCAGATAGCGGCAATCCGGGCCGGTCACCATCGGGTTATGGGTATTCATGACGTGGATGTATTTGTATACCGGCTGCTCGCGGTCGGCAGTCATGTGACGGGCCAGCCGTTGCAGAAAGTAGGTGTGCTTGAAGTAATTGAAGCGCATGCCCTTGTCGTCAGCCAGTGCGCGTGACAACAGCCATTGCTGGCGGTTATACACCAGTGGCTTGGCATAATGTGGCAGTGAACGGAACAGGGCAATGTCCAGCAGGCGGGCAGCTTCTTCATAGGCGGCATCGCTATTGTCGATGCCGTACAGATAATCATGCGCCATCATGCGGTAACGCTTTTGCAGATAAGGCTCGCCGGTAGCAATGTCAACAGCAAAGCCATGTTGCCGGGCCAGGCTGATGATGGTGTCGCCTGCCAGCACCATATCCACAAAGTCATCCTGCGGCATGTCATTGTCGTACAGCTTGCCAGCAAGAAACGAAGGTACCGAGAAACGGGTGTAAGGAAAAACGCCGAGTGTTTCGGGAAAATAGGTGAAGCCGTGAAATGCCTGGCGGTACTGCTCGCCAAGCCCGGGCAGATCAATCAGGGTCTGGAATACATCGGACTGGAAGCCATCCAGCATCAGGTGCACGACATTGCGCTGGCCGGAAAAACGGTACAGGTTTTCCAGCGCCTGATCGTTGCCGGAAGGTTCGGCAAACAATACCTCGCGCTGCTGTAACACCAGCAACAGCGATGTCGCCAGCTGGACAATCAGCAGCAGTGTGGCGATGCGGAAAAAAAACACAGCAGAGCGTCTGGCCAGCAATAGCGCAGCCAGCAGTACGACCAGCCAGATGCAGGCATCCAGCCAGCCTTGCCAGCGATACTGGCCCCAGTCGATCAGGCGGCCATCCAGCAGGCCATAATCCCATAACAACAGGTTACCTTGCAGCCAGACCAGTGTGGCAAGGGCGGCCAGCAGCACGGCAAGGCGCCGGCTGACAGACACCGGCAACAGGTAGGTTGGCATGGCGAGCAACAGGAATGCCGGCAATGCCGGCACCAGTAACAGCTTCAGCAGTTCAGCCAGCGGCAGGCTGATATCCTGCAGGTTGTTCATGTACAGGTTCAGTGGTGCCAGAAGCAGCAGCTGGGCAACAAAAATGGCAGCAAATGCAGGCAGGATTTTTTTATTGTTATCAAGGGCGGGCAAGGCAGTTTTCCAGTGCTGAAACCAGTGCCGGACATTACCACAGAAGCGTTGGCAAGGCCATGCCGGCGGGCCGGGCGTGCAGTCAGGCCGGCAAGCGGCTAAGATAGTCGGCCGTATCAAGGAGCCCGCCATGCCAACCAGCCACGATGACAAACTGTCCACCACCCGCCTGGCCGAACAGGCCGGCATGGAGGCACGCCAGCTGTTTCGCCAGCTGGCAGAAAACGGCTGGATTGAACGGGTTGGCAAGCAATGGAAACTGACCGGCCAGGGCGAACTTCAGGGTGGCAGTTACCAGCACAGTGACAAATACGGCGATTACATTGTCTGGCCGCGAAACTTGCTGGACGGGCCGGGTGCCCGCAGTGAGGCCGACAGCTGGCTGTCGGCCACCCGGCTGGCCGAGCTGTATGGCAGCAGTGCGCCATGCGTCAACAACCTGCTGGCCGAGCTGGGCTGGCAGGAGCGTGACCAGCGCGGCTGGATGCTGACTGAATCCGGCGGCCGGCACGGCGGCAGCCAGCGCAATGGCAAACACGGTTTTTATGTGCTGTGGCCTGCCGGTATCCGCGACAACACCCTGTTTATCGAGCTGATCAACAATGTCACCGGCAAGGTGCGTGGCACCTGCCTGGATGGCCACCAGGTCAGCAATGCCGGCGAGCAGCAAATTGACAACTGGCTGTACCTGCATCACCTGGTCCACGCCTGCCACCATCCGGTGCCGGGCAGTGTCTATAGCGCCGGCTTTTACCTGCCGCAGCGCAAGATATTTATCGACTACTGGGGGTTTGATTTCTCCACCGGCTCGCTCAGCGACAAGCTGGCCCGGCAGGCGTTTTACCAGGCCAACGGCCTGCGTCATATCGAAATCGGTGACGATGACCTGCCGCGGCTGGACGAGGTGCTGAAGCAGAAATTACTGCCGTTTGGTGTGCAGTTATAATCCGCTTTATTGCCGGCACGATTTGCCTTACTCTGCACGCCCTTTTGTTTTCTGACAGGTAAACATCCATGTTCAAGATCAACCACTATTTTGATGGCAAGGTCAGCTCCATTGCCTTCCAGGGTGAACAGCTGCCGGCCACTGTTGGCGTGATGGCGCCGGGTGAATATGAATTCGGCACCAGCCAGAAAGAAGTGATGACCGTGATCAGCGGCGCACTGACCGTCAAGCTGCCAGGCAGTGACAGCTGGCAGACATTCCGTGCCGGTGACAGCTTTGTGGTTGAGGCCAACCAGCGCTTCCAGCTGCAGGTGGAGAACGACACTGCCTACCTGTGTACCTACCAGTAAATGGCCACACTGTATTACCTGTACGACCCGATGTGCAGCTGGTGCTGGGCCTACCGCCCGGTACTGGCGCAGATTGATCGGGCGCTGGCCAACCGGCCCTTGCAGCGCATCAACCTGCTTGGCGGCCTGGCGGCCGATAGCGACGCGCCGATGCCGCCGGACCAGCAACAGCATATCCAGGCCATCTGGCGCCAGATAGAGCAGGAAACCGGCACCCGTTTCAATCACCGCTTCTGGCGCGATTGCCAGCCGCGCCGCTCCACTTACCCGGCCTGTCGTGCGGTGCTGGCTGCCGAACAGCAGCAGGCCGGCGATGCAATGATTGATGCGATTGGTGAGGCCTATTACCAGCGGGCCATGAACCCGTCCGATGAGGATACCCTGCTGCAACTGGCCGACGAACTGGGGCTGGATTTTGACCGTTTTGCTGCGGATCTGGTCTCGCCTGCGGTGGATAACACCCTGCAGCAACAGATAACCCAGGTGCGCAGCATGCCGGCCGACGGCTTTCCCTGCTGGGTGCTGGAGCAGGATGGCAGCTATCATCGGCTGCCGCTGGATTACCACAGCGCCCATGTCACGCTGGCGGCGCTCAGCGACCGGCTGCGGCCGGCAAACGAGGACTGACATATGACCGATTTTCTGCTGGACCCGCAAACCTACCACTGGGCGCTGATCGGCGGCTTTGTCTATGTGGCGCTGATTGTGATTGGCGGCCTGATCATGCCGGCGCCGTATGGCCGCTTTGCCTCGGACAAATACGGCTTCAGCCTGTCGCCACGACTTGGCTGGTTCTTGATGGAACTGCCGGCAACACTGAGTTTTGTGTTTTTCTTTTTTCTTGGCGACAATCGCCTGGAAGCGGTGCCGCTGTTTTTTCTCGGCGTCTGGCTGCTGCACTATGGCAATCGCGGCTTTGTTTTCCCGTTATTGATGCGGGTGGCGAAAGGGGCCAAAGGTTCGTTCAGCATCATGATTGTGCTGGCCGGCTGGCTGGTCACCACGCTGCACGGCTACCTGAATGCGGTGTTTATCTCGCATCTGTCCGATCACCTGACCCTGGCCTGGTTCAGTGATCCCCGCTTTATGATCGGCATGGCCATCTACCTGTTCGGCTTTGTCATGAACGTGCATTCCGATGCCATTATCCGCAATCTGCGCAGCAAGGAAGAAGTGGCGCGTGGCGACAAGGTGTACCGCATTCCGCAGGGTGGCCTGTTCAAGTATGTCAGCAATCCCAGCTACCTGACCGAGCTGTTGTCGTTTACCGGTTTTGCCATTGCCACCTGGTCGCTGGGTGCCGTGTTTGTACTGCTGGTCAGTGCCGCCAACCTGATTCCACGGGCGTTCCAGATCCACAAATGGTACCGGGAAAAATTCGGCGATGAGTATCCCAAAGACCGCAAAGTGCTGATCCCGTTTATTCTATGAACATCAAGCCGGGCCGTTACCGCCATTTCAAGGGCAACGAATACCGGGTGATTGGCCTTGCCCGCCACAGTGAAACCGGTGAGCAGCATGTTGTCTACCGGCCGCTGTATGGTGAAGGCGATTTATGGCTCAGGCCGCTGGCGATGTTTGCCGAAAGCGTCGAGCTTGATGGCCAGACCCGGCCACGCTTCCAGTACCTGGGTGATGACTGACACGGCCTGGTGGGTATACATCATCGAGACGGACAGGGGCGGGCTGTACACCGGCATCAGCACCGATCCTGAACGCCGTTTTGCCGAGCACTGTGCTACCGCCCGGGGCGAAAAAAATGCCCGTGGTGCACGCTTTTTCCGCAGCCAGCGCCCGCTGGCGATGATCTACCGCGAAGCCTGTGACAGCCGCAGCGCGGCCTCGCAGCGTGAGGCGGCGATCAAAAAGCTCAGCCCGCAACAAAAACGGGCACTGTGCGGGCAGCCGGATCACTGATTGCCACCAGTGCCCCGGTAATCTGTTGTGCTGGCGACAACGTAACACCCTCTGGATACAAGCAGCGCTCCGGAGTGTGATCATGAAAAAGACCCTGTTGCCAGCATTGTTGTTATGCCTGTCCGGCTGTGTGCCGCAGGACATGCAAATCACCGGTGATCGCTTTGCCATTGACAGCTATGCGGCGGCAGCGGGGGGGCGATGATATCAGCGGCCTGTGGATGGTCATCCAGGATGGCAAACGGGAAGAGAAAAACGGTGACCTGACCCTGACCGCCACCGGCCAGAGCCGTGAAATTATTGAAATCCGCCGCGATGGAGAACAGTTCTACCTGGCCAGTTGTGCCGAGCCGCTGCAGCAGCGTGCCATCACGATCGACGGCAACCGGCTGCGTACCGGCATGAACGGCTACCGGCTGGACGTAAGCCTTAATGCCGAACAAAACCGCATGACCGGCAACGCCAGCCAGACCAGCGAAAACCTCAATTACACGGCCAGCGTGGCGATGCAGAAAATTGCCAGCGGCCAGCGCAGCGTCGGCAGCTTTGACTTTTTCTCGCTGGCCGGCGACAGCACGCTGCAAAATGCCGATTGCTTTCAGGAAACCGTCACCCGGGTGGTTGGCAGGCAGTTTATTTTTTCCCAATGGGCCGATTTGCGCGGGGTGATTGTCACGGACCGGCTGGCAGATGATGCCTTTCGCCAGCTTGCACTGGTCGATACCGTGGCCGGCAATGCCGAACCGGTGGATTTTATCCGCTTTGCCGAACAACAGCCCGGCATAGAAGCCAGTGCACAAACCTGGCCACAGGCCGGGCTGGCAATCCGCATTGGCAATATTGTCTCCGATAGCCGGCGTTACCAGGCCGATATTGCCGTCCAGGATGTGTTTGCCGGCAGCGTGCGAATTGCCCTGTAGTGTCGTGCCCGGGGCATTGGCGCGATGCCCGGTTTTCATTATCATGGCGCACGATTTTTTAGCGGGAACCGAGCCATGAAAACCGACAACAGCAACCGGCTGTGGCAGCGCCTGCAACGCATTGAGCGCAGCCGGCCTTTCCAGGCTGGCGTGATTGCCGTGATTATCATTGCCGCACTGACTGTCGGTGCCAAAACCTACCCGCTGCCGCCCTGGAGCGAGCAGCTGGTTGGCCTGCTGGATATTGCCGTTACGCTGTTTTTCCTGTTCGAAATCGGCCTGCGTTTTCTTGCCTGCGACAACAAAAAACGGTTTTTTCATGACGGCTGGAACGTGTTTGATACGGTCATTGTCATCGCCAGCCTGCTGCCGTTGCCGGACAGCGAGATGGTGGTGGTGGGGCGGCTGCTGCGGGTGTTGCGTGTGCTGCGTTTGGTGTCCATCGTGCCGGAGCTGCGTTTTCTGATCAACGCGCTGCTGAAGGCAATTCCGCAAATGGGTTATATCGCCCTGCTGATGTTTATCATTTTTTATATCTTTGCTGCCGTCGGCTCGATCTTTTTTGCCGGCATCAACGACTTTCTGTGGGGTGATATCGCCGCTGCCATGCTGACCCTGTTCCGGGTTGCCACCTTTGAAGACTGGACCGATATCATGTACGAGACCATGGCGGTCTACCCGGTCAGCTGGTTCTACTACCTGGTGTTTATTTTCCTGACGGCATTTATCTTCCTCAACATGATGGTGGGCACGATACTGGATGTCATGTCGCGCGAGACGCGCCAGGCCGATCATCAGGAACAGGAGCAACACCATGACCAGCTGATGATCCAGCTGCAGCAGCTGCAGCAACAGGTGGCGGCACTGAGCCGGCAGCTGGAACAGGTCAGCGAGAAAAACGACAAAACCTGATCTGGCACAAGGCCGGCAATGCGCGGTTCAGCTAGACTGGAATGGAATTTGATGACAGACAAGGAGCCAGATGATGACTTATTCAGTCCAAACGATGAACTACGACGACATCGTGAAGGAAGCAAAAAATCCGCATGTTACTGCCAACACACTCAACCTGCTGCTGGCCCGCACCCGCGAGCTGAGCGCCCAAAAAAGCCACGATGCCGAAAAACTGCAGGCATTGCTGGCCAGCATTGAGGCCCGGCTGGCCGGGCAATAATAACGCCCGCAGCCCCGGTTAATAAAAACAGCACAGCCGGCCGGCCATCCCCACCGTCAAGAAGGCGCTGGCCCACGATAGTCCGGAATGTTTTTCCGTGGGGCAGCTAGATGCCTTGCATAAACCGGCATAAGGTATAGCCAGCCTTTGCAGGGACTCAAAACGATCCGTCGTAGCGGCGAAGCGCCTGCCCTCGACCCGATCGGGGGCGGCATCCATCGCCAGGTACCGGCCTGTGCCGCTGCGACGGGAAAAG
>DATCSZ010000056.1:0-24678 GCA_036568205.1 Pseudomonadales bacterium | reverse complement strand
CCACAGGAATCACAATCCTGCGCTCTACCAACTGAGCTACGCCCACCACAGACGTGTTTCTCTTGATTCCTGCCAAGCGGATGGCGCGCCCGGCAGGACTCGAACCTGCAACCTACGGCTTAGAAGGCCGTTGCTCTATCCGGTTGAGCTACGAGCGCTCTACGCAGCAGGCTGAAGAGAAAAATGGTCGGGGTAGAGAGATTTGAACTCCCGACATCCTGCACCCAAAGCAGGCGCGCTACCAGGCTGCGCTATACCCCGAAAAGACCTCATCAACTGAGGCCGGCAATATTACTGATCGACCCGATTCAAGTCAACGCCTTTGCCGGAAAAAATCCATAAAAAACACCCCGGCACCGATGGCTGCTGCTGCACTGCAATATCTTTTGCCAGCCACGACGCAGGATGACAAAATAGCGGCCTTTGAAATTTTGCACTGACGAGGTAGACATGGCCCTGATACTGGACGGCAAGGCGCTGGCCGCTCAAACCGAACAAGCCCTGAGCAAACGGGTTGCGGCCCTGAAAGAAAAAAGCGGCGGTCGCACCCCGATTCTTGCCACCATCCTGGTCGGCAGCGATCCGGCATCGGCCACCTATGTGCGCATGAAAGGCAATGCCTGCGAGCGTATCGGCATGCAGTCACTGAAAGTGGAAATGCCGGACAGCACCACAACTGCCGAACTGCTGGCCAAAATCGACGAATTGAACAACAACCCGGATGTGCACGGCATCCTGCTGCAGCACCCGGTGCCGGCCCAGATTGACGAACGCGCCTGTTTTGATGCGATTGCGCTGGCAAAGGATGTCGACGGTGTCACCTGCCTCGGCTACGGCCGCATGGCCATGGGTGAAGAAGCTTACGGCTGCGCGACACCGAAAGGCATTATGCGCCTGCTGGAGCATTACAATATCGACATCAGCGGCAAACACGCCGTGGTGATCGGCCGCTCACCGATTCTCGGCAAGCCGATGGCGGCCATGCTGCTGGAGGCCGATGCCACCGTCACCATTTGCCACTCACGCACCCGCGACCTGGCCGACCATATCCGCCGGGCCGACATTGTTGTCGCTGCGGTTGGCAGGCCGGAGTTTATCAAGGGTGAATGGATCAAGGACGGGGCTGTGGTGGTCGATGCCGGCTATCATCCCGGCGGTGTTGGTGATGTGGAACTGTCGGTGGTAATCGACCGCTGCAGCGCCTATACCCCGGTGCCAGGCGGTGTCGGGCCGATGACCATTAACACGCTGATTTTCCAGTGTGTCGATTCCGGTGAAAAGGCACTGGGCTGACCAACAAGCCGGGCACGGCCAGCCGTGCCCTGCCCTCACGGCCGGCGCAGTTTCATAAACGGCCGCTCCACCAGCACAAACACCAGCAGACTGAACAACAATACCGGCGGCAGCGACAGCAGCGTCAACAGCAATACCTGGCGGTAATCCAGCCCGTGCAGCAGGCCGATCTGCTGCAGGCCACCGGCACACAGCACCAGCAACGGCACATGCACCAGGTACATCGCATACGACAGCTGTGCCACCGGATACCAGCCGCGCCAGGCCAGCAGCCGGTTGACCAGCGCGCCACCCGCCTGGGGCTGCAGCAACACCAGTATCAGCAAGGCCACCCCCAGCGAAAACAGGTTGCGATGGGCAATATGGAAGCTGGCCACCATCCACAGCGGCTTGTCTTCAGCGGTAAACACCGGTAGTACCGACATCAACAGCATCAATGCCAGTGCTGCCAGCAGCACCAGCTGGCTGCGCCGCGGGGTAAACCAGCGCACCAGCGCATCGCGGTAATACACCGACAGCCAGGCCAGCATAATGCCGAGCACCAGCGCACCAAAGCGGCTATACAGGTTGTCGTAGATGATTTCCCGGTAGGCAGCAGAAATACCACCGGCACCACCGGCGCTGGCCAGCAGCTCATCGCCATTGACCAGCAGGTACGGGTGGCGGTAGAACAGCCAGGCACGCACCACAAATGACAGTACAAACAGGCCAAGCAGCACCCGCATCGGCCGCTTGAGCCGGCGCCAGGCAACTGCCACAAACAGGCTGAACAGGATATAAAACTGTTCTTCTACCGCCAGGCTCCATGCAAACGGCAGGTAATAACTTTGCTCGTAAGGCAAAAAGTTGTTCAGGTACAGCGCATAGGCTGCCATCGACGACCAGAAAACTGCCAGCGCATCACTGCGCGCCATCGCCTTCTCCTGCACCATTGCCTCAACCAGCGAAGGCCCGGCCGCCAGCGCAAACACGGCAATCACAAGCCAGTACACCGGCGTCAGACGCAACCATCGTCGCACAAAAAACCGCTTCAGGTCGATGCTGCCGCTGCTGCGGTATTCACGAAACAGGATCTGGCCAATCAGCAGGCCGCTGATCACAAAAAACACATCCACACTGCGGTCACCGAGCGGTACCCATTGCCAGTACCACGGCGTCTGCTGCAAGAACGCGCGGAACTGGCCGGTACCGTCACCGGGCAGCAACACCACCAGCACAATCAGGCTGTGAAACACCATCACATACAAAATTGACAGCGCGCGGATACCGTCAATCATTGGCAGGCGCTGTGCCGGACGCAGCAATACATCGCGCACATTGGCACGCAGATCAAATGCCTGTCGTAGCCTGCCGGCCATTAGCTGCACCACCGTTTTTTCATGATCAGCCTCGCCGCAGTTTCATAAACGGCCGTTCCACCAGCACATACAGCAACAGGCTGACAGCAATAATCAGCGGCAAGGCCAGCGCCAGCACAACAAACATCGGGCCGTAGGCCAGTCCGTCAACCACACCAAGCGCTTTTAATAACAAGGCGCACAGCACCAGCACCGGCAAATGCACAAGGTAAATCGAATACGACAGCTGGGACACCGGGAAAAACAGCCGCAGCGACAACAAGCGCCCCAGCAGCCCGCCAAGACCATACGGAAACAGCGCAGCCAGTATCAGCGCTGCCAGCGCCAGTGCAAACAGGTTGCGATGGCCCACATGAAACAGGTAGGACAGCCACAGTGGCAATGGCTGGCCGCTGTATACCGGCATCACCGTCAACACAAGCAGCGTTGCCAGCGCCAGCAACACCAGCATATTGCTGCGACGCACCGTCATCCACTGCTGCACGGCAGGCCAACGGTAAACCGACAGCCAGGCCAGCACAATGCCAGGCATGATGGCACCAAAGCGGCTATACAGATTGCCGTATATCAGCTCCCAGTAAGCGGCAACAATATCCTTGCCGCCGGCCAGCAACACATCACCGGTCACCAGCAAATGCGGATTGCAGTAAAACAGCAGCCAGCGGATAACAAACGACAGCAAATAAAGCCCTAACAGAAAACGCAGGCGGTGACGAATGCGCACATAGACAAAGGCCATAAACAGGCTGAACAGGATATAAAACTGCTCCTCCACCGCCAGGCTCCACGCAAACGGAATGTAATAACCCTGCTCAAACGGCAGGAAATTGTTCAGGTAGGTCACATAGGCAGCCATCGCACCCCAAAAGCGCCACTGCGCCTGTGCTTCGCTGAGACCTTGCTGCTGCACCAGTGAATCGATAATGCCGGGGCCGGCCAGCACTGCAAACAGTGCTATCACCAGAAAGTACACAGGCGTCAGGCGCAGCCAGCGGCGCATAAAAAACCGCTTCAGGTCAATCGTGCCGGTCTTGTTGAACTCCTGGAACAGCAGCTGGCCAATCAGGAATCCGCTGATAACAAAAAAAGCATCAACCCCGCGATCACCCATCAGCACCCACTGGAAATACCAGGGCGTATCCTGCACAAACTGCAGAAACCGGATACTGCGCTCATCCGGTTTCAGCAACACCACCAGTGCAATCAGGCCGTGAAACACCAGCACATACAAAATGGAAAAAGCGCGCACACCATCAATTTGCGGCAGGCGCTGCGGCGGCCGCACAAACACATCACGGGCATTGGCCCAAATATTAAACGCCGCCAGCCACTGCCTGGCTGGTGTCTGTTGCGGTTCCTGCGGTTTATTATTATTTTGGTTCACAGCCGGCCTGTCAGGTTTATTCGCGCCGCCAGCTGGTGCCGCCGGGGCCATCTTCAAGAATCACCCCCTGCGCTTTCAGCTCATCACGGATCCGGTCGGACAGGGCAAAATCACGATTCTTGCGTGCCTCCAGCCGCTCGGCAATTTTCTGCTCAACCCATTCGGCTGACAGCTCGCCGCCACCAGCCTGCAAAAAAGCCGCCGGCTGCTCCTGCAGGATGCCTAACAGCTTGCCATAGGCTTTGAGCTGCGCCACCTCGTCCGGCACATTGCCCTCCCCGGCATTGATGCGGCGCACCAGGGCATACATCACTGCCAGCGCCTCACGCACATTAAAATCATCGTCCATGGCTTTCTGGAAATCAGCATAACTCCAGCTCTGCTGCAGATGATCAAGATCCAGCGCCTGTACATCGGCATGATTGTGCAGGCACTGGTAAAAACGCTCCAGGCCAGCCTTGGCTTCTTTCAGGTTGTCTTCCGAATAATTGATCGGGCTGCGGTAATGGCTGGAGATCAGGAAAAAACGCACGACCTCGGCATGGTACTTGTCGAGAATCTCGCGGATGGTGAAAAAATTACCCAGTGACTTGGACATTTTTTCGTTATCCACCCGCACCGCGCCGGCATGCATCCAGTAATTGACGTATTTTTCCCCGGTGGCTGCCTCGGACTGGGCAATCTCGTTTTCATGGTGCGGAAACGGCAGGTCCGGCCCGCCGCCGTGGATATCAAAGGTATTGCCCAGGCAGCAGGTCGACATCGCCGAGCACTCGATATGCCAGCCCGGCCGGCCATCACCCCACGGCGACGGCCAGCTCACCTCGCCGGCCTTGGCGGCCTTCCACAGGGCAAAATCACGCGGGTCACGCTTGTCATCATCCACCGCCACGCGCTCGCTGGCACCGGCACGCAGCTCGTCCATTCTTTTGCCGGACAAGGCACCATAACCGCCGAACTTTTCCACCGCATAATAAACATCACCATTGCTCGCCTGGTAGGCATAGCCTTTTTCTTCCAGGGTACGGATCATGTTGATGATGTCATCGATAAACGCGGTGGCACGCGGCTCATGGCTGGGCGGCAATACACCCAGGCGTTTTTCATCCTCGTGCATGGCCGTGATAAAGCGTTCTGTCAGTGCCGTAAATGGCTCGTTATTGTCACTGGCGCGGCGCAGGATTTTGTCGTCAATATCGGTGATATTACGCACATAATTCACGTCAAAGCCTTTCGCACGCAGGTAACGCACAATCACGTCAAAGGCCACCAGCACCCGGGCATGGCCCAGATGGCAATAGTCATACACGGTCATGCCACAGACATACATATTGACCTTGCCGGGATGAATCGGCGTAAAAACGTCTTTCTGCCGGGTCAGGGTGTTATAGATTTTCAGCATGGGTCTCAGAAGCCTTCTTTCAGGCCGATGGTTTTGTTGAATACCGGATGATCGCCGGCGTGGTCATGGCGATCGCTGACAAAATAGCCTTCGCGCTCAAACTGGAAATGGCTCTCCGGCGCACAGGCGGCTGCTGCAGGCTCCAGCATCGCGCTGACCACACGCAGTGAATCCGGGTTGACGGCGGCCAGAAAGCCGTCCTCGGTTTTGTCCGGCTGTTCGGCACTGAACAGCCGCTCATACAGCCGCACCTCGGCAGCAACACCTTCACTGGCAGATACCCAATGGATCACACCACGCGGCCTGATGTCATCCGGCGGGTTACAGCCCAGCGTGTCCGGCACAATACTGGCGATGATTTTTTCCACACTACCGTCCGCACTGTGGATAACCTGGTCGGCACGAATCACAAAGGCACCGCGCAGGCGAACATAATCACCCAGCACCAGGCGCTTGAATTTTTTCCGGCTCAGCGAACTGTCCTCACTGAAATCGGCACGGTCGATCACGATATCGGCGGTCAGCGGCACGCTGCGGCTGCCCATCCCGGGCCGGTTCGGGTGGTTATCCAGCACCAGCGGCATCACTGCATCAGCGGCAATATCGGCAAAATTACTGAGCTGCACCGGCACCGGGTCCAGCACACACATCGCCCGTGGTGCGTTGTTGTTCAGGTCATCACGGATGGCAAACTCCAGCTGCGCCATGTCCACCGTGCCATCGGTTTTCGCCACCGCCAGGCCATCACAGAAATTACGGATAGACTGTGCGGTATAGCCACGCCGGCGCAGGCCGGCAATGGTTGGCATGCGCGGGTCATCCCAGCCGGCAACAATCGCGTCATCAACCAGCTGCTTCAGCTTGCGTTTGCTGGTCACGGTGTAATTCAGGTTGAGCCTGCCAAATTCGTACTGGCGCGGCCGTGCCGGCACCGGCAGGTGATCCAGCAGCCAGTCGTACAGCGGCCGGTGATCCTGGAATTCCAGGGTACAGATGGAGTGGCTGATGCCTTCAATCGCATCACCCTGGCCGTGGGCAAAATCGTAGCTCGGGTAAATGCACCACAAATCGCCGGTCTGGTGATGGTGCTGGTGACGAATGCGGTACAGGATCGGGTCACGCAGGTTCATGTTCGGCGAGGCCATGTCAATTTTGGCACGCAGCACCGCCGCACCATCTTCCAGCTCGCCGTTTTTCATCTGTTCAAAGCGCGCCAGGTTGTCAGCCACGCTGCGATCACGATAAGGGCTGTCCTTGCCGGGTTTGGTTGCCCAACCACGGTATTCGCTGGCCTGCTCGGCCGACAGCTCACAGACATAGGCATCGCCGTTCCTGATCAGGTGCAGTGCCCACTGGTACAGCTGGTGGAAATAATCCGAGGCATAACGCACCGGGCCCGCCCACTGGAAACCCAGCCAGCGCACATCCTCCTGGATGGCATCAATATAACGCTGCTCTTCCCTGGCCGGGTTGGTATCGTCAAAACGCAGGTGGCACTGGCCGCCAAACTCCTCGGCCAGGCCAAAGTTGACACAAATGGACTTGGCATGACCGATATGCAGAAAGCCGTTTGGCTCGGGCGGGAAACGGGTTACCACCTGTCGGCTCAGCGCCGGCTCGGCCAGGTCACGCTGGATAATCTGGCGGATGTAGTTGTGCTGCGCCTCGGGCTGGCTGGCTGCGGGCTTGTCGCTCATAAACGCTGGGCCTTGAATGAATCGGTTTCACGAAAAAATCAAAACGCGTATTATACGCGTTCATTGCACCGGTATCACTCAATAACAGGTATTTATCCGATGATTACACTGCACACCAACCACGGCGACATCCAGATCGAACTGAACAGCGACAAGGCGCCAAAAACCTGCGAGAACTTCCTGCAATATGCCCGCGACGGTTTTTACAACGGCACCATTTTCCACCGTGTTATCGATGGCTTCATGATCCAGGGTGGTGGCTTTGACAAAAACATGCAGCAAAAACCGACCCGTGCGCCGATCGAAAACGAAGCCGACAACGGCCTGAAAAACGAGGTCGGCACCCTGGCCATGGCCCGCACGATGGACCCGCACTCAGCCACCGCGCAGTTTTTTATCAATGTCAAGGACAACAGCTTCCTCAACCACAGCGGCAAAAATGCCCAGGGCTGGGGTTATGCGGTATTTGGCAAGGTCACCGCCGGCATGGATGTGGTAGAAAAAATCAAGGCCGTCAAGACCGGCTCACACGGCATGCACCAGGATGTGCCGGCTGAGCCGGTGGTGATTGAAAGCGTCAGCATCGCCGACTAAGCGCCGATGGCCCTGCGTTTTGTCTCGGACCTGCATCTGCACGAAGCGCGTGCCGATGTGGCCGAGGCGTTTTTTGATTACCTGGCACGCCTGCCGGATGACACCGAGGCGCTGTACCTGCTCGGCGACATTTTTGAAGCCTGGGTGGGGGATGACGACGACCTGCCGTTTCACCAGCAGGTAAAACAGCATTTGCGCAGCGTCAGTGATCGCGGCGTGCCACTTTTTTTTATGCACGGCAACCGCGACTTTCTGGTTGGCAAGGGCTTTGAGCTGCAAACCGGCTGCCTGCTGCTGCCGGATCCGGCCGTGATTGAACATCATGGCCAGCGTTTCCTGCTGATGCACGGCGACAGCCTGTGCACCGACGATACGCAATACCAGGCCTTTCGCAGCCAGATCCGCAACCCGGACATGCAGGCGATGCTGCTGGCCAAGCCCCTGGCCGAACGGCGCGAGATTGCCCGCCAGCTGCGCATGAACAGCCGTGAGGCCAACAGCAACAAGGCCGAGGACATCATGGATGTCAATGCCGCCGCTGTTGCGGCGGCACTGGCCGAACACCAGGTCAACACCCTGATCCACGGTCATACCCATCGCCCGGCCATTCACCGGCTGGCTGACGGCAAACAGCGTATTGTCCTGGGCGACTGGGACAACAGCGGCTGGGAGCTGGTACTGGACCAGGACCGGCTGGCATTAAACCATTTCCCGATTCACCCGGCCCAGGCCTCAACATAACCATGACAGGCCTGCCTGCGATGAAAAGACCGATCTGGCTGCTGAGCATGGACTCCGAGCAGTTTTATGCAGCGCCAACCACCACCGCCACGCTGAAGGCCTATTACCGGCAATACGGCCAAAACGCCGGCAATCAGCAGATTGAACTGGTGCATTTCCGTGATGCCGAGGCGATTCCTGCCTGGCAACAGCAATGGCAGGACCAGCTGCTGGCCGAGGCACAGGCAGCGCTGGCCTGCGGCCTGCAGCCTGTGGTCGGCTTCAGCATGTACACCTGGAATGCGGCCGAATTCCTGGCGCTGGCCGCATTCCTGAAACACAGCCTGCCGCAGCTGCTGGTAATAGCCGGCGGCCCGCATGTACAACAGGCCGAGGACTACCTGGGCCAGGACCCGATCGACCTGATCATACTGGGTGAAGGCGAGCGCACGTTTACCGAGCTGCTGGATGCCGATAACAATGACTTTTCCGCGATTGCCGGGCTGGCCTGGCTGCAGGACGGCCAGATCACCAGGACCGCTGCCCGCGAACGCATCAGGGACCTCAACGAGATTCCCAGCCCGCTGTCGGTACTGCCGCTGACCGACGGGCAAGGCAAGCCGCTGTACGAATCGATCAGCTACGAAACCAGCCGTGGCTGCCCGTTTACCTGCGCATTCTGTGAATGGGGCACCGGCGCCATTGGCAGCAAAATGAACCAGTTTTCGATGCAACGCATCCGTGATGACTGGGAAAAAATCGTCCGCGCCGGCATCCAGAATATCTGGCTGGCCGACTCCAACTTCGGCGCACTGAAGGAAGACCTGGCCAAAACCCAGCTGATCTGTGAACTGAAACAGCACTACGGCCTGCCCTCCACCTTTGCTACCTCGTGGTCGAAAAAACACAGCCCACAGGTGCAGGAGATTGTGCTGCTGCTGAACCAGCACGGCCTGCTGCCGCATTACCAGCTGGCGCTGCAAACGCTGACGCCGCTGGCACTGGAACTGTCCAACCGCAAAAACATGGCGGCCAACAAATACCAGCCGATTGCCAAGGCGATGGCCGAAGCTGATGTACCGATTGCCGCCGAACTGATCTGGGGCCTGCCCGGTGACAACCTGGCCGACTTTGAAAAAAACCTCGACACCCTGCTGGCCACCTTCCCGAATATCAATATCTTTGGCTACACGCTGCTGCCTGGCACCGAGTTCTACCGCCGGCGTCACGAGTACCGGATCAAGGCCATTCCGGTGGCCGGCTACGGCAAGGCCAAGGGTGAATACGTGATTGGCTGCCACACCTTCAGCGAAGACGAAGGCATCGAAGGCTATTTCCTGATCAGTGCCCATATCATCCTGATCCACGGCCACCTGCTGCCACTGACCACCCGCTATCTGGCGCTGGAAGGCTCGGTGCCGGTATCCAACCTGCTGCGCCGGGTGCTGTATGCCCTGCTGGAGCAGCTCAAGCCACGCCTCGACTTTGTTATTGACGACCGGATGGCGGTTTACGAAAACCGCGCTGCCATTTACCTGGCCCTGTTTGACACGCTGGATGACAGTTACCGGGTAATGAGCGAGACCATCAACGACTGGTTGCAGCAGCACGGTGCCAGCGAGGCGGTACAGCAAAAAACCCGCCAACACCTGCTGATTGACCAGGCACTGGCACCACGCACCGGACAACAATCGCTCGCCCGTTACCGTTTTGACGCCAGTGCCAGCGCCATTATCAAGGCACTCGGCAGCATGGAAATCCCGGCTGACGAACTGTACCGGCACGGCGAGCAGATCAGTGTTGCAACACCGGGCGGTGTCGGTGACATCCTCAAAGACCCGAACGGCGGCAGCTGGCTGAAAGGCCGGCTGCAAGCCGACAACGGTAACCTGGCAGTGCCGGCCTGAGCATCTCCTGCACACCACACATAGCAGTCGTTAGATGGCAGCTGCCAGTCATGTCTGGCCATTGCCGGCCAACATCCCTATAATGCCCGCCCCTTGTGCCTGGCCGCCTGCAATAAAAGGCCGGCCCGTCTGCGTCCCCCTTTTTTACTGGATTTTTTGCTTACCTGATGATGTATACCTTTCGCCAGCAATGGCTGGCCAATATCCGTGGTGATACCCTGTCTGCACTGGTGGTTGCGCTGGCGCTGATTCCCGAGGCCATTGCCTTTTCCATTATTGCCGGCGTCGATCCCAAAGTCGGCCTGTATGCCTCGTTCTGCATTGCCGTGATTACCGCCTTCACCGGTGGCCGGCCGGCAATGATTTCCGCCGCCACCGGTGCCATGGCCTTGCTGATGGTGGTGCTGGTCAAGCAACATGGCCTGCACTACCTGCTGGCCGCCACTTTGCTGACCGGCGTGATCCAGATTGTGTTTGGCCTGCTGAAGCTTGGCGACCTGATGCGTTTTGTCTCGCGCTCGGTGGTCACCGGTTTTGTCAACGCGCTGGCAATCCTGATTTTTATGGCCCAGCTGCCGGAGCTGACCGCTGTCAGCTGGCATGTCTATGCGATGACAGCCGGCGGCCTGGCCATCATCTACCTGTTCCCGTATATCAACAAAACCATTCCGTCACCGCTGGTCTGTATTGTTGTGCTAACCCTGCTCGCTACGTTTCTTGGCCTTGATATCCGCACCGTCGCTGACATGGGTGAACTGCCCGACAGCCTGCCGGTTTTCCTGTGGCCGCAGGTGCCGCTGACCATGGAAACCCTGGCGATTATCTTGCCGACGGCACTGGCGCTGGCAGTGGTCGGCATTCTGGAATCCTTGATGACCGCGACGATTGTTGATGACCTGACCGATACCGGCAGCAACAAAAACCGCGAGTGTGTCGGCCAGGGCATTGCCAATATCGGCTCCGGCCTGATCGGCGGCATGGCCGGCTGCGCAATGATTGGCCAGTCGGTAATCAATGTAAAATCCGGCGGCCGCACCCGGCTGTCAACCCTGCTGGCCGGCATTTTCCTGCTGCTGATGGTGGTGTTTCTCAGTGATTATGTCGGCATGATCCCGATGGCCGCACTGGTGGCGGTAATGATCATGGTATCGATCGGCACCTTCAGCTGGTCATCCATCACCGACCTGAAAAAACACCCGAAAAGCTCCAGCGTGGTGATGATAGCCACCGTGGTGGTGGTGGTATTCACCCACAACCTGGCCTGGGGTGTTTTGGTTGGCGTGTTGCTCAGCGCACTGTTTTTTGCCAACAAGGTTGGCCAGCTCCTGTATATCGAATCCAGCCTGAGTGAGGATGGCCACCGCCGTGATTACCGGGTTATCGGCCAGGTATTTTTTACCTCCAGCGAGCAGTTTGTCGGCGCCTTTGATTTTCGCGAAGCGGTGGAAACCGTGGTGATTGACCTGTCCCGCGCACACTTCTGGGACATCACCGCGATCAGTTCACTGGACAAGGTGGTGATCAAGTTCCGCCGTGAAGGCACCGAGGTGGAACTGATTGGCCTGAATGAAGCCAGCGCCACACTGGTCGACAAATTTGCTGTACATAACCGGCCGGATGCCGTAGAAAAACTGATGGGACACTGAGATGGAGAATAATATGGCCGCAAAAGTCATGGCCTGTATTGATGCCTCACCGTATGCCGAGGCTGCCTGTGATTATGCGGTATGGGCGGCGAAGCGACTGGATGCACCAATGTCGGTGGTGCATGTACTGGGCAGACAACACAGCCAGGTTCACGACCTCAGTGGCAGCATCGGCCTCGGCGCCCAGGAAGCCCTGCTGCAGGAACTGGCCGAGCTGGACGAAAGCCGCGCCAGACTGGCCCTGCGGCGTGGCCGGCTTATTCTTGATGCCGCCAGGGAACGCGCTGAAGCTGCCGGCATCAGCCCGGTGGACGAACGCCTGCGCCATGGCGAGCTGGTGCCTACCCTGCTGGAGCTGGAAGACGAAACCCGGCTGCTGGTACTCGGCAAGCGCGGTTTCAGCACAGCTGATAACCACGGCCATATTGGCCTGCATGTGGAAGGCGTGATCCGCAGCCTGCATAAACCGATCCTGCTGACCCAACAGCACTACCGCGAACCGCAAAGCATCATGCTCGCGTATGACGGCAGCGACACCGCGCTGAAAGGCCTGCAGATGCTGGCCGACAGCCCGCTGGGCAAAGGCCTGCCCTGCCATCTCGTGATGGCCGGTGCCGATATCGACGCCACCCGTGCACAGATGCAAACGGCAGCAGGCATCTTGCAAAAAGCAGGCTTTGCCACCACCATGGCGATTGTCGGCGGCGAGCCGGAAACCGTACTGAACCAGTACCAGCAGCAACACAATATCGGCCTGATGGTCATGGGTGCCTACGGCCATTCACGCATCCGCCAGTTTATTGTTGGCAGCACCACCACGGCGATGATCAGCAAGGCACGCTGCACACTGCTTATCCTGCGCTGAACAACACTATCGACTGCTGACCGGCCACCGGCGCTGTGCTAACCTTGCGGCTTCATTTGCGAAACCGGCGAGCTGTCCATGTCCGATACCCAACACCCCGCGTTCGAATGCATCCGGCGCGTGCCCATAACTGCACTCAACCTGTCGGTTGAGGAATACCGCCACCGCAACACCGGTGCTGTTCACTACCATTTTGCCAGCGACAATCCGGAAAACGTGTTTCTGGTCGCCCTGCGCACGGTGCCAATGGACCACAAGGGTGTCGCGCATATTCTTGAGCACACCGCACTGTGTGGCAGCGAGCGTTACCCGGTACGCGACCCGTTTTTCATGATGATCCGCCGCTCGCTGAACACCTTCATGAATGCCTTTACCAGCAACGACTGGACCGCCTACCCGTTCGCCAGCCAGAACCGCAAGGACTTCAACAACCTGCTGGATGTCTACCTGGACGCGGTGTTTTTCTCGCGCCTGGACGAGCTGGATTTCCTGCAGGAAGGCCACCGCCTGGAATTCGAACAGGCTGACAATGCCGCCTCCCCGCTGGTCTACAAGGGCGTGGTATTCAACGAAATGAAAGGCGCGATGAGCTCAATCTCGTCCGTGTTATGGCAAACCCTGTGTAGCTACCTGTTTCCGTCCACCACCTACCACTACAACAGTGGTGGCGACCCGCAATACATCACCGACCTCAGCTACCAGGAGCTGGTCGATTTTTATCGTGAGCATTACCACCCCAGTAACGCGATTTTCATGACCTTTGGCAATATCCCGGCCGCCGAGCACCAGCAGGCATTTGAGGAAAAAGCGCTGGCGCGTTTTGACAAAAACCCGCATGACATTGTCATCGGCCGGGAAAAACGCTACCAGGCGCCAGTCCGTGTGCAAGAGGCCTACGCGCTGGATGACAGTGACGACACCAGTGGCCAGACCCATATCGTACTGGCCTGGCTGCTGGGCCAGAATACCAGCCTGATCGATGTGCTCAATGCCCAGCTGGTCAACTATGTATTGCTGGAAAACAGCGCCTGCCCGTTACAGCATTACCTGGAAACCACCGAACTGGGCAGCTCACCGTCACCGTTATGCGGCATGGAAGACAGTTACCGCGAGCTGGTATTCTGTTGCGGCATAGCCGGCGCCGACGCCGACAATGCCGACCGTTTCGAGCAACAGGTGATGGCTATCCTGCAACAGGTTGCCGACCAGGGTGTGCCGTATGAACGGCTGCGGGCAATACTGCAGCAGATCGAGCTGTCGCACAGGGAAATCAGCGGCGATGGTTATCCGTATGGCCTGCAGCTGATCCTGACCGCACTGCCCAGCGTCACCCATCGTGGCGACCCGATCGAACTGCTGGACCTGGAACCGGCACTGGCAACCCTGCACCAGGCGATCAAACAGCCGGACTATATCCAGCAGCTGGTCAGGCAGTTTTTCATCAACAACCAGCACCGTGTGCGGCTGGTAATGACTCCCGACACCGGCCTGTCGGCACGTCGGCAACAGGCGGAACGGCAGCAACTGGACAGCATCCGGGCACAGCTCGACGACAACGCCTGCCGTGACATTATCAACAAGGCCAGGGCACTGGCCGAACGCCAGGCACATATTGATGATGACAGCATCCTGCCCAGGGTAACGCTGGCGGATGTGCCGGCCACACTGTTTATCGCCGAGGGCGAGGAGGATTCCGTCAACGGCATCCCGCTGCACTGCTACAACCAGGGCACCAATGGCCTGGTTTACCAGCAGCTGATCCTGCCATTGCCGGCACTGGATGACGAGCTGCTGGCGCTGCTGCCACTGTACACCCAGCTGCTCACCGAGGTTGGCATTGGCGACAAGGATTTTACCGAGGTACAGCACTGGCAAAGTGACAAGGTGGGCAGCATCCATGCGTTTGCCAGCCTGCGCGGCAGTGTTGATGATGCCCAGCAGGTGCCAGGCTACCTGGTGCTGTCGGCCAAGGCGCTGGCACGCGAGCAGCGCGCCATGGCTGAACTGTTGCAAGCCACGCTTCGTCATGCCCGTTTTGATGAATTATCGCGTTTGAAAGACATCGTTAGCCAGAACCGCAACCGCAAGGAACAGGGTATTACCGGCAACGGCCATATACTGGCAATGACAGCAGCCTGCGCCGGCCTCAGCCCGCTGGCCCGATTAAACGAACAATGGGGCGGCATGAGCAGCATTCGCCAGGTCAAGCTGCTGGACAAGGCGCTGAAAGAACCGTCTGCCCTTCAGCAACTGTCTGACAAACTGGCAGCACTGCACCAGGCCATGCAGGCCATGCCATTGCAGATTCTCAGCGTTGCCGAGCAGGAACTACAAGCCGACATCCACCACAGCCTGTTTGGCCTGTGGCAGCACCACCCGGCGGCTGCCCCGCTGCTGCAGCCGGCACCGGTACAGCAGCACCAGCAGGTCGCCTGGCTGGCCAACAGCCAGGTCAATTTCTGCGCGCGCGCTTATGCCACGGTACCGTCCGGCCACGCCGATGCGGCTGCGCTGACAGTACTCGGCGGCTTTCTGCGCAATGGCTTTTTACACACGGCAATACGCGAAAAAGGCGGCGCCTACGGTGGCGGCGCTTCGCAGGACAACAATATTGCCGCATTCCGCTTTTACTCCTACCGTGATCCGCGCATCAGCGGTACGCTGGCCGATTTTGATGCGGCAATCGACTGGATGCTGAATCACCCGCACAACGCCGCCCAGCTGGAAGAAGCGATTCTCGGCGTGATCGGCTCGCTGGACAAGCCAGGCTCACCGGCCGGCGAAGCCAAGCAGGCTTTCCACAACCGGCTGTTTGGCCGCAGCCCGGAACAACGCCGGGCGTTCCGCCAGCAGATCCTGCAGGTCAGCATTGCCGATTTGCAGCGTGTTACCCGCCGCTACCTGACCGCCGACAACGCTTCCACGGCGGTGATTTCACACAGCGGTCAGCGCGCCGAGCTGGAGCAGCTGGGGCTGGCCATTCACACGCTGTAAGGCGCTGACTGCAATACCCGTCACAGCAATCGTTGCACCGGCGCAGGCCGCTGTGGCGATTGCTGTGTAACAGCACAGCAGCCGGCTGCGGAAAAACCGGCCCTGCCCGCCTCACCCAAAAGAAGGTTTTTCCGCCAGCTGGTTACGCTACACTCAATGCCCTGACTCATCGAACCAAGGAAACCGTTTATGGCAACAGACGACAAGCAGGCGCTGCAACACATTCTTGATGGCGAAAGCTGGGATGCCTTTTGTGATGGCCTGAAACAGGCCGGCCATCAGGTCGTGCTGGCCGCCAGTGCGCCGGACAATGCACTGGACCGTGCCGAAGGCTGGCGTTATCTCTCGCGGCTGACCCGTGCGGCGCTGGAATCCTTTGTTGAAGCAGCCGACACCACCGCACCGGAATTCCGCCGCCCGGTACACGAAACCATCAAGATGGGCATGGATAACCCGGACAATATCTACCTGTCGGCACCGGTCAATGGCAAATACAGCTACCGCATCACCGGCAAACGCGGCACCGTGCATTACCTCGGTTTTGGCAGCCAGGCCGGCGGCTATGGCAAAACCGGCTCGCTGGACACCACCGGCTACCTGGAAGCAGCCGACATGGCGATAGATGCCGACGGCAGCTTTGACGTGATCGTATCGGCAGAAAAACCGGCCAGTGGCAACTGGCTGCCAATGGCAGAAAATACCCGCCTGGTACAGGTACGCCAGACCCGCCTCGACCACAAAAATGAAATCCCGGCCACTGTCAGCATCACCCGCATTGACGGCAAAAACGAGCCTTATCCATTCAAGCCTGAACGGATGGACAATGCGCTGAAAAGTGCCGCTTTTTTTGTCCATGCCACCGCTGATCTTTTCCGTCAGTGGACAGAAGACTTCAAGCAACACACCAACGAACTGCCGCGCTTTAACCCGGACAAGGCCCTGGCTGCCGGCGGTGATCCGAATATCGCCTATTACCACAGCTATTTCCGTATTGCTGATGACGAAGCCCTGCTGGTGGAACTGGCCCCGCCGACCTGTGACTTCTGGAACTTCCAGCTTGGCAACTACTGGCTGGAAAGCCTGGACTACCGCTATTACCCGGTGCACCTGAACAAACACATGGCCCGCTACCGGGATGATGGCTCGGTGCAGATTGTAATTTGCAAAAGCGACCCGGCCGCACACGGCAAATCCGTGGACAACTGGATGAACACCTGTGGCCGCAATGAAGGCACCATGTGTGTGCGCTGGATACGCGCCGACAGTCATCCGCAACCTGTCACCCGCCTGGTCAAACTGTCAGAACTGTGAGGAACCCACACCATGAGCGAGATTGTTTTCGATATCGACAGTGTATTGCGTGAAGCCCGGCAGAAAACCGGCCTGGATGATTTTGGCGACAATGACTTTATTGAAGGTCTCGGCGTCTTGCTGGAGACCTATGACAATAACGGCTATACCGAGAAGGGCCGTAAACGCAATCGCCGCCGGGTGGTCGACCTGCTGGCAGCCAGGCTGCGTATTGAACAGGCGTTCAAGGATTACCCGCAAATTCTCGACGAAAAAATCGTCCAGCCAATGTACCTGACCGGCCTGCCTCGCACCGGCACCTCTGCCTTGCTGAACCTGCTGGCCAATGACCCGGCTGCCCGCCCGCTGAAACTATGGGAAGGCATGATGCCGGACCCGTGCGAGAATTTTCAGCACGGCATGGAAGACCCGCGCTACCGCATGATGAAGGACTGGCAGGACGAACAGGCACGCAAAAACCCGGAGTTCAGCAAGATCCACCACACCACGGCCGACACGCCGGAGGAATGTATTCACTTGTTAAACCACACCTTCCAGGATGTGCAGTTCGGTGTGGAAACCATGATGGAACCCTATGGCAGCTGGTTCCGCCAGCAGGACCTGCACAACAGTTATCGTTATTACGCCAACTTGCTGCGTATGCTGCAATGGCAGCGCCCCGGTGATCGCTGGCTGCTGAAATCACCCTGCCACCTGTGGGCACTGGATATTATCAACGACATGTTTCCCGATGCCTGTATCATCATTACCCACCGCAACCCGCTGGAGGCCGTGACATCGTATTGCAGCATGATGGCAGCCATGATGAAAGAACGGGTATTCGACCCGAAAACCCTGGGTCCGGTGGTGATGGACTACCTGGCCAGCAAGGTGGAAAGCAGCCTGCGCCAGCGCGAGCACATCGACAGCAGTCGTATCCTGGATTTGCAGTTCAATGACTTTGTTGCTGATTCGGTCGGCTTTGTGCACGGCATTTATGAGTATTTCAGGCTGCCGATGAGCAAGGTGGCGCAGCAGCAGATCGCCCAATATGCTGCCGACCACCCGATGGGAAAACACGGCAAGCACGAATACGATCTGCAACAATACGGCCTGACAGAGCAACAGGTGCTGGAGCGTTTCGGCTTCTATATCGAACGTTTCAGGGTGCCGATGGTGTAGCCCGGGAAACGGGCTGTCATCCGGGCCGGCCACGATGCCGGCCTGGTTGTCGGCTAATCGTCCGTCACCGCCGGTTTTGCCAGTGCCTGCCGGCACACGGCCAGGTCCTTTTCCCGTGCCGTCACCCAATCACCAAACTTGCTAAACGCGCTGGCCTGGGCGCTGGCCTGCAATGCTGACAGCCCCGCCTGCAGCCGCTGCAGCTCGCTGCTGGCTGCCAGCTGCTGGCACTGGCGGCTTTCACGCAACAAGCGCTCCACCACATCGTAGCGGGCCATCACCGCATCACGGTATTGCTCAAGACTGCTGACCCTGACCAGCCCCCCCTCGATCGCCTGCAGCTGCTGTACTGCCGGCTGCAAAAAAGACGGGCAATCGGCAAGCTGCCGGCCACCGGACAAGGCCGGCAAAACCAGACAGGACAATACCAACAGCAGACTGCGACTTAACAACGGTATTGTTCTTATTATTCGTTGCATTGACCTCCCCTTATGCGATGGGATCAACAACTGTTTTGTGATAAACATCGCATAATACGTGCCAATTACATCAATTTGCCACAATGCTTATATAGGCAACGGCTTAAGCACCGCTCGTGCGCAGTCAACCGTTGCAAGCAAATACCCGATACCACCGTTTTTGCCCAAAACTGACAAAAATTGTCCTTTTACGGGCACGCTGCGCCCGTACCGGCAAGCACAACAAACAAGCGCAAAAACACCGTCACAATGCTTGACAGTGCTGGCGCATATCCCTAAAATGCGCAGCCTTGATTGAGCAACTATGCGCCAGTAGCTCAGTTGGATAGAGTACCTGGCTACGAACCAGGCGGTCGGAGGTTCGAATCCTTCCTGGCGCGCCAAACGGCACAAAAAAGCCCTGATCAATTGATCAGGGCTTTTTTGTTTGTGCCGGTTTTGCCACTCGTGATTAGCTCATTTTCCCACTGTCCTCAAGCAGCCGGCCAGGCAACTGCATCTGCATCTGCAAAAAAAGGCGGGCCTTGCGCCCGCCTTGTTTATGTTGCAGCAAACTTCCTGGATCACAGGGTTTTCAGGAACTCGTCGGTATAGGCTTTCTGCCGCTCACGGATCATCTCTGGTGTTTCCACCTCGATCACCTCGTCAGGGGTGATCTTGAACAGTGGCTGGCCTTTCTTGATGATGGCGCCGTCGGTATCCACCAGGATCTTGTCGATGGTGCCGGCAAACGGTGCATACACCTTGTTGAACATTTTCATTACTTCAACAATGTACAGCGGGTCGCCGGCATTGAAATGGCTGCCTTCCTCCACAAACCGTGCATGTGCCGGTGATTCACGCGGGTAGAACATGCCGCCGGAGACCGCAACGATTTCGTCAGAGCTGGCAGCCGGTGGTGGCACCAGCACCTTCGCCATGGCTTCCTGCAGGGCCTTGTCATCAAGACGCTCAGGAATGGTAATGCTCAGGTCATCGTTGACGTGCAGGTCGTAGAAGCCGGTTTTGCAGGCCAGGTACGGCAGCACATCAAAAATCTCGGTGCCCAGCTGGTAGCCGGCATGGGCAGCCTGTACTGCCTGCCACTGCTCGTCGGTCATGCCACAGGGGGTATTGCCTTTCAGCTCCACCAGCAACTCCTGGTAGCTGCCGACCTTCAGCGTGTCTTCAAGACGGGCATAGAATGCCAGCGCGTCATCAAGAATCTGTTTGTCATGATTCCAGATAACATAGGCAGCCGGTGCCGATTTTTTGTATTCCATGTTCAGGTAATGGTAGGTGTCGGCAATCACCCTGATCGGGTTTTCTGTCCAGCGGAAGTGGCCATTTTCCAGCACAAAATGGTTTTTGTGCAGGCTCAGCCAGCCGGCCAGGTAATGCGCCTGTTCGAACAGTTTTTCTATCGGGCGCAGCAGCAGGCTGCGTTTGCGCTCGATGGCGTTGCGGGTGGCCTTGGCCAGCTCCTGGTCCTTGCCACAGGCGTCCAGCAGCCTGCCCAGCACGCTGTTGAAGGCGTAGTTCAGGTCTACCTGGTTGGCTTGCTGTTTCAGCTCACCCACGGCAGTGAGGTAAGGCACGATAAAACGGGTGGTTGGCCGTGCATTGATGTTGTTGCCGATAAACCAGTTGACCAGGCCATAGTGGAATTCCATGTTGGTCTGCAGGTCGATGCCCTTGAGAATGGTCAGGCGCAGCACATCGGCCATTTTGCGGTAGGTTGCCAGACGGTCATTGCCAACCGTCAGCAGCAGCGCAATATTGGAATCGTAGGCACCGGCCAGCCGGTACTGCATGAACATATCGGTATCCGGATTGTGCAGGCTGATGCCCTGGTCATCACGGATTTCACCATCAATCGGGTTGGACCACTTTTTGATAATGCCGCCGGCATGCGGCTGCAGTGCCTGGTTGGTCGCATTCAGTCGCGCTTCAACCGATGCCGGATGACGCAGGAAACGGCTCGGCTTGGGCAGACGCTTGCCATGCAGGGCCAGCAGCGCCATCACTTCCACCAGTGATTCGGTCTCGAAATAGTCATCGGCATTGGCCGGATTGGTGAAACGCAGGCCGTAACACAACTCGGTAACCCGGTGCTCTACCTGGATACGGGTGTTCATTTCCATAAAGTAGTGTGATTCGCCATCGACGATACACTCGAATGTCGCTACCGAGTTAAGGCCGACTGCCTTGCCAAAACGGGCGCCCTCTTCCTCCATACGCGCCAGGATGGCAATGTCTTTTTCCAGCTGTGCGGCTTCCTGCTGGCGGCCGGCAGCCTGTGCCTGGTCGCGTGCCGCGGCCAGCTCTTCGGCCGTCACCGAGACTTCCAGCAGTTTTTGTTCGTGCATTTGCAGTGAGCAGTCACGGCCGCCCATCGTGATACACCAGTCACCATTGCCAACCACCTGGATTTCCTGGTGGCGTGTGGTTTCGATGTTCATCTCGATCAGCACGTTTTTGTTGTCGCCGACACCATTGGTTTTCAGCTCGATCAGGCACTCACGCACCAGGTCAGGAACCTTGGCCACAGCCTGTTCAATCTGCTCATCCAGGCTGGCGCCCTGGTAGCTGGCAGGTGCCTGCAGAATGCGCTGGCCCTTGCCACCACCACCGGCGATGGCTTTCAAACGAAAACGGTTGTTCGGCTTTTCCTGGAACAGGCGGCGGGCCTCGTTTTTCAGCGCCTCACCGATATCCTCGGCAGTAATCACATCGACACCGGCCTTGTACGACGCATCCAGTACCGCCAGGCATTGCTCTTCCAGGTTTTTGCAGGCAGACAGGTCGACTTTCAGGCCAAATTCATCAATGCATTTCTGCAGGCCGTTGTCGCCGTATTTGGCCAGCAGTGCAATGCTGGTGGCATTGTTGACACCGGGGGTTACCGATACGCCGGCTTCCAGCGCGGTACGCTTGGCTTCGTCCTTCATGCCGGCGGCACGCTGGGTGTAGGAACCCGGACCCATGAAAATCAGCCCGGCGTCCTCCATGGAGGACACCATTTCAGCATCTTCGGACATAAAGCCGTAACCGGCAAAAATGGCATTGTAGCCATTGGTTTTGGCAATATTGACAATCTGGCGGATACGCTCCTGACGCTCTTCCTTGGTGGCGCCGGTGTAATCCGGCACACGGTGTACACGTGAGGCATCGGTCAGCTTGCGCAGCTCGGGCGCCAGGGCATTGGTATAGGTAATGGAATCCTTTTCCGACAGCAGGATGCCGTAGTTGTTGATACCCATTTCATCAAACACATCCATGGCTTCCTTGCGGATCGGGCCACGGCAGATGATCAGCGGTTTCAGTGCGGTGCAGCAAAAGCTGCGTACCCACTCGGAAGAATGAGCAGCCAGGCGACGATCTGCATGGATCAGCGGGTTATTCAGATAAAAATCGTTAGTGGACACGATAACAACCTCTTGTTCAGTTCTGCTCGATTAATGGAATTCGCGCTGTACGCCGGACATCGGCTCAGGCGTGTAATGACGCATGTAAAAGTCCATGTGGTTGGCCAGCACCTTGCGCAGCTCGCTGGGCATCACGATCTGGGAAATCGAGCCCAGGCTCAGTGCCTCATTCGGGTTCATCAGCTGCTCTTCGTATTTCTGTGCCAGCAGGGCTTCTTCCTGCTTTTGCCACTGGGCCACTTCGGCTTCGGCCTGGGCTTTGGCATCGGCTTCGGACAGGCCTTCGGCGAGTTTTTCGCTGGCCAGAACGGCGATGCGTTTTTTCAGGCTGCCGCGAATGGCGCGCACTTCTTCCTTGAACACATACTCCACACCGGCCGGGCCCATCACCGCTGCACGGGTGGTAGGCAGCGCACAGACAAAATCGGCGCCGGTAGGATAATTGTTATAGGAAGCATAGGCACCACCAAAGGCATTACGGATGGTGACCAGGAAGCGCGGGGTACGCAGGTCGATAATCGCATCCAGCATGGCCCGGCCGGCCTGCACGATACCGCCGGTTTCCTGGTCCTTGCCAGGCAGGAAGCCGGTGGTGTCTTCCATAAAGATCATCGGGATATTGTAGACATTGCAGAAGCGGATAAAGCGGGCGTTCTTGTAGGCCGCATCGATATCAATCTGGCCGGAAGACACGGCTGAGTTGTTAGCCACAAAACCGATCACATGGCCGCCCATGCGGCCCCAGGCACAGATGGTGTTGCGCGCACGGTCCGGCTGGAATTCCAGGTAATCGCCGTGATCACACAGCTGCTGGATCATGATCGAGACATCAAACGGGGTGTTAAAGGCTGTCGGTGAGTTCAGCGCCTTTTTCAGCAGGATGTCGATATCCCAGGTATGGCGATCCTTCGAATCGGTGGAGGCACGGTACGGCGCCAGCTGCTGGTAGTTATCCGGCAGGTAGTCGAGCAATTCGATCACTTTCTGCAGCGCGGCCACTTCATCCTCTACCACAAAATCGGTAACACCGGACTGGCTGTGCACCATCGGCCCGCCCAGCTCTTCCGGTGTCACGTCCTCACCCAGCACCGACTTGACCACGCCAGGGCCGGTCAGTCCAAAAAAAGTATCCTTTGGCTGGATCAGGAAGCTGCCCTGGCGCGGCAGGTAGGAACCGCCGCCGGCATTAAAGCCGAACATGCACATGATACTGGGCACAATGCCGTTGATCTTGCGCAGCGCGGTAAACGCCTTGGCATAGCCATCCAGGCCACCCACACCAGCCGGGATATAGGCACCGGCCGAGTCGTTCAGGCCTACCAGCGGAATACCGCGCTTGGCGGCCAGTTCAAACAGGTTGGCCAGTTTCTGGCCGTTGGTGGCGTCCATTGAGCCGGCACGCACGGTGAAATCATGACCATACAGGGCCACATCACGGCCCTTGACCCGGATAATTGCAGTCACCAGCGACGCACCGTCAAGATTCGGGCCCCAGTTCTGGTACAGGATGGTCGGCTCACTGTCCTTGTCGGCCAGCACCCGGATACGTTCCCACACTGTCATGCGTTTTTTCAGGTGCTGGCGCTGCACATTCACTTCACTGGCAGCGTTATAGGGCCGCTGCTGCAGATCATGGCCTTTTTTCAGCGTGGCTTCATACAGGCCGGGCTGGTAACTGGCCTGGCCAGGTACGGTAAACTCGACTTCCTGCTGTTCGCTGAACGGGTTTTCCAGAGAGGGAATAATGCTTGATTTGGTCATGATTCGATCCGGCTAGCTGAAATGACAACCGGGACAGGGCAACCGCTGGCGGCTGCGCATTTGGCCCGAGCCCAAAAAGCCGTCAAACATATAGCCATGGACTGTAAATGTCAATTGCAAAGCCTGTCAGAAAAGCGCCGGATCCGGCGCTGTAATTCGATGAAATTAAAGGTAAAATGCGAGCGCCATTGACGACCGGAAACCAGCATCGTGCCCAGCCGCCCCCTGCCCTACCAGCCGGACATTTGCCGGCTGTTCAGCCGCTTTGCCGCCGAACGCAGGGCGGTATTGCTGGATTCCGGCAGCAGCAGCGGCCGCTTTGATATTTTCAGTGCCTGGCCGGTGCGCGAGCTGCGCATTGACAGCGATGGCATCCACCGGATCGACAGTGACAAAAACGATCAGCCGCTGGCCGATCTGGCTGCATTAATCGAGCAGCTGATGACTGACCAGCGTGATGCTGATGATGACCTGCCCTTTACCGGCGGCTGGCTGGGTTTTGCCGGTTTTGAACTGGGCTACTGGCTGGAAAACGCAGCCGGTCAGCCGCGCCAGCCCGGCAACCTGCCGCTGTTCCAGGCCGGCTATTACCCGTGGGCGGTGGTGCAGGATCACCGGCAGCAATGCTGCCAGCTGGTCTGGCGTGAGGATATCGACCCGGCCTTGCTGGCGCGGGTGGAGCGCCAGCTGGCCGGCCCG
>DATCSZ010000055.1:0-13968 GCA_036568205.1 Pseudomonadales bacterium | reverse complement strand
CCTTGCGGATAATCTGCTCACCCGGCTGCAGTTCGACCATGCTGGAATGCTGCAGCAGAAGGTCGTATTGCTGCTTGTCATGCAGGGAAAGATCATTAAAAAACGGGATCTGGCTGAGTAATGTCTGGATGGTTTCCTGGGGGTACTGGTCAAGAGGGATCTTGTTCATGATCGGCGTCCGGTGAAGGTGATACAACAATACTGGCCCGGCTGGGTAGTGTCCGGGCAAGCCGGCTTTTTCAGGGCCGGCTTAATAGTAGGGGAAGCGGGACTGTGTCGCCAGTGACAAAAACGACACTGCCAAGATTGTCACATAACAGCAGTCAGTAATCAGGCTTTATCGTCGCCGCGCAGCGGCAGGTCGGGGTTATGTTCAATGCTGCCATCGTCCCTGAGGATGCCGATCTGGCCATTATCCGGACCAAAAATCACCACGGTCGGTTTCTCGAACAGCGGGCGCCGGATAAATTCCAGCCGCCAGCCATAACTTTCGATCTTGTTAAGCGACATTTGCTGTTCTTCGGTCAGGAAATCAGCCAGATTGCTCGGCACCGGTTTCTGTTTGTTGCGCTTGTCTTTTTCCATGCTATCCCTTTGTTATTATTGGGCCAACCGTACGCAGGCCAATCCGTTTTATAGCAGACAATACAGTGGTTTGCTAATTTACGGCCTGCTACAGGAAAAACAATGCATCCTTGCTGCGGGCAACCCCGGCGATATAGCCGTAGAGCAGCAGCGCCAGGACAAAAAAGACGGCCCGCTGGCCATTATTGGCGGCTTTTTTCAGGGTCAGGAAGCCCAGCACAATATAGCCTGCCAGTCCCAGCAGCTTGACAGTTACCCACAATGAGACAAATGGGTACTGCTGCAGCACGATTACCAGACCAATGGCGCTGGCCAGAAATACCGTATCAATAATGTGTGGTGAGATACGTACCCAGGGTTTTTGCAGCAGTGAACTTCCCTGAAAGGCCCAGATGCCGCGCAGGGCGAAAAAAGCAATGGAGATGACTGCGCAGAGCATATGGGTATGCTTCAGGGCCATGTAGGTCGCGCTCATGTTAATTCCTTGGGTTACGTGTGTTGATGTTGCCTGTCTGGGCGACAGGCGATAATAGCACTGATGATGACCCAATCGGTATGGCCTATCAAGTCTGCTGGCTAGTGCTTTCCCCCGTATACAGGGGCTTATAAGCCAGACAGTCCCGTATTACCATGGTTTTTGATAACCAGGAGATGAAAAATGCCTATCGGGTTTTGCCGGACGATCGTGATGTTGACAGGGGTGTGGATACTGACCGGCTGTACCGGCGCCATGACCCAAACTGATCCATTGGCAGAGTTACCTCGCAAATGCATCAATTCATTGCCAGGAATTTACACTCAAAAAAATGAGCGCATTGACGTCTGCCATGTTACGCCAGCTGCGACAATCAATGCCGGGAATGAGACATTACAGCCGGATGTTCGTTATGCCGGGATATGGAACTACGGCAAACAACGCTGGCAGATAGCACCGGTTTACCAGCGTGTCGAACTGCTCAGTGCACAGGCCATTTATGCACGCAAACATAACGAAGAGCGTTACCAGCTGCTAACCGCTGCTGAAGGGCTTGAACCGTTCTTTTATGATTTTTTGCGTCCCCGCCGCTCGACGGATGGTATGACAGCAGGGGTGCTTGGTTTTGTTGATCGTGACAACAGCATGGCCATGGTGCTTGATGCCGGTATACCGGCAGGAAAAATCAGCCATATTGACAAGCCGCTGACTGTTGATGAAAACGTGGTTATTGAGCCGGCTTATGCCGGTGCTGAAGGTGGCGGCATGGTTATCCGGCATCGGCAGGGCGACCGGGCTTATTACCAGGCTTATACCGGCAAGGGGCAAGCCATTGGCCCGCAGTACCCGGCAGATGAGGTGTTTCTTGGTCTCTCAAAATACGTGCTCAAGGATTATTTTTTGCTGATCCATGATCGAGGCAATGGCCTGCTGTGGCCGATTATGGTGGGTGATGACAGAACGGTGGAATTAAGCAAAATCATGCAGGGATTCGATGGTTACTCGTTTGATCCGGTCGAGGGTAGCCCGCTGCCACGGATTAAATTCTGGTTTTTGCGCATGGATGACAAACAGCCCTGGCGCTGGCGTGAAATGGGCTTATGGCAGGCACCGGATATTGATGCGTTTTACAATAAAATGAGGAAGGTGGGAACAGGCGATGAATATGAATACATCGGCGGAATCAGTCGCTGGGATATTGTTGAATCCCCTACCATTCCTCTGGGTGGCCGGGCGGTCATTGCCCAGTCGAAATACGCCGTTTTTGTCAGTGATGCCACAGGCGCCCATATTCCCGGCTTAACCTCATTTGACACATTTGAAGAAGCTTATGTTGCCATCGCCAAAGCTAATGAGTTATATGAAGCCGAAATGCAAAAACGCAAGGCATCTGCAGCAGCAAAACAACAGCGACAGTATGAACAGGAAGCGGCAGAACGTCGCGCCCGGTCTCAGGCCATGTATGACACCATCGACCGCATTGGCCCTAACCCGGCCAGCCTGAGTACCTATGGTTATGAAACCGAATACTACTGCGCCATGGGCGGCCACCGTTGCCAGGAGTTCCGTCATCAGTACCGGCAGTGGGAGAAAAGCCACAATCAGTCGGTTGCCAATGCCAACCGTGTCCGCTTGCAAAAGGTGTATCAGCAGGCGCTGGATATGGAGAAAGTCAGGGCATCGACCGACTGTTTCCGGCGTGCAGCAGAATCCAAAAGCCGTGCTGTATCTGGTCAGCAGGACTGGTACTACAGCAGCAAGGGGTGTAAATAGTCGCCCGTGACAAGCAAGCGGTTCAGGTTTTTTCTGTTGCCTGGACAATGCTGAGAATGTTGCCATCCTGCAGTCGTGTGCGCAGAAGGTCGCCTGGCCTGATCTTGTCAATAGTACGGATGATGTGACCGTCGGCATCCGAGGTGATGCTGTAACCGCGTTGCAGGGTAGCCAGCGGGCTGACAGCGTCCAGCATCTGCGCCTGGCTGGCCAGGCGCAGATGCTGGTCAGCCAGTTGTCGCTCCATCAAGTGGTGCAGCGCGTCAGTCAGCTGCTGCAGTTGTCGCCTGGCCAGTGTCAGCGTGCGCTGTGGCTGGAATGCCAGCAGGCGCTGGCTGGCCAGTTGCAGTCTGTGCTGCCGCGCCTGCAGTTGTTGTTGCTGGCTGCGCTGCAGGCGACGGGCCAGCTCGGCAAACTGCAGGCGATAATTGGCCAGGATCATGCCGGGATGCCTGAGCCGGTGCTGCAGGGTCTGCAGGCGCGCAGACAGGCGTTCAAGCTGGCGCTCCATGCGTTCTGTCAAGGCAGTTTCAAGATCATCCAGGCGTTGTTGCATGGCAAGCTGGTCAGGGCTGATCAGCTGGGCAGCCGCAGACGGTGTGGCAGCGCGCAGGTCGGCAACATAATCAACAATGCTGACATCGGTCTCGTGGCCAACGGCGCTGACCACCGGAATCGGGCAGGCAAATACCGCGCGAGCCACGACCTCCTCGTTGAATGGCCACAGGTCTTCCAGTGAGCCACCGCCACGGCCGATAATCAGGGCGTCAAAGCGGTCATCCTGCTCGCGGTTCCAGCGTTCGGCCAGTGCCAGGGCAGCACACAGCTCACTGGCTGCCTGCTGGCCCTGGACTGCCGCCGGTATCAGGCTGACCCGCAGCAGTGGAAAGCGCTGGCGCAGTACGGTCAGGATGTCGTGAATGGCAGCGCCACTGGCCGAGGTGATCACGGCGATATGGCGTACATCGCGCGGCAGCGGTTTTTTGTGGATGTCAGCAAACAGGCCTTCGGCAGCAAGGCGACTTTTCAGTTGTTCAAACTGGCGTTGCAGTGCGCCGAGGCCGGATTCTTCCAGATAGTCGGCGATCAGCTGGTAGTCGCCACGGCCTTCGTAGATACTGACATTGCCGTGAACCAGTATCTGCATGCCGTTTTGCGGGCGGCAGGTGAGCAGCCGGTTGCGGTTGCGGAACACAGCGCAGCGGATTTGTGCCTGCTGGTCTTTGAGTGTGAAGTACCAGTGACCAGAGGCCGGGCAGGAAAAATTGGAGATTTCGCCGCTGACACGCACTTTGCCAACATGCATTTCCAGTACCCCCCGGGCATACTGGTTCAATTCGCTGACGCTTAATACCGGCGGTTCATGCATGGCAGGCAAATCTTTGATGTTTCAACATTTACTGTTACAGGCGCAGAAATTATAATTATCCGCTTCATTCCAGCCAAATGCTATAGGTGTCTCCCATGTTGAGAGTTCGTGAAGAAGCCCTGACGTTTGACGATGTGCTGTTGCTGCCCCGCTATTCCGAGGTAACCGCACGCGACGTCAGTCTGAAAACTCAACTGACACGGGCTATCCGCCTGAATATTCCGCTGGTGTCAGCGGCGATGGATACCGTCACCGAGGCGCGTCTGGCGATTGCCATGGCCCAGGAAGGCGGCATTGGCATTATCCACAAGAGCATGAGCATTGCCGAGCAGGCCGGCCAGGTGCTGATGGTGAAAAAACACGAAAGCGGCATCGTCAAGGACCCGATCACCATCCAGCATGATGCATCGATCCGTGACCTGCTGGAAATCAAGGAGAAATACAATATATCCGGTGTGCCGGTCATGGATGGCAGTGACCTGGTCGGTATTGTCACCAACCGTGATGTGCGTTACCAGAATGATCTGGATGCGCCGGTTTCTCGAATCATGACACCGAAAGACCGGCTGGTGACTGTCTCTGAAGGTACCGATGCGGATACGGTGAAACGTTTGCTGCATGATCACCGGATCGAGAAAGTGCTGGTGGTAGACGACGATTTCAATCTGCAGGGCATGATTACCGTCAAGGATATCCACAAGGCGCAAACTTACCCCAGTGCCTGCAAGGATGACCAGGGTCGTCTGCGTGTCGGCGCCTCGGTAGGCACCAGTCCTGATACTGACGACCGTGTGGCAGCACTGGTTGCCGCCGGTGTTGATGTGATTGTGGTGGATACCGCGCACGGCCATTCACGCAATGTGCTGGAGCGGGTCAGCAAGATCAAGAAGGACTACCCGCAGGTACAGGTGGTGGGCGGCAATGTGGCAACGGCTGAAGGCGCACTGGCGCTGGTGGAAGCCGGTGCGGATGCGGTCAAGGTTGGCATTGGCCCGGGCTCGATTTGTACCACCCGCATTGTCACGGGTATCGGTGTGCCACAAATTTCTGCCATTGCCAGTGTGGCCGAGGCACTGAAGCCGCATGGCGTGCCGCTGATTGCCGATGGCGGTATCCGTTTTTCCGGCGACCTGGCCAAGGCGATTGCTGCCGGTGCCAACTGTGTGATGATGGGCAGCATGCTGGCCGGTACCGATGAGGCGCCGGGTGAAATCGAGCTGTACCAGGGGCGTTCATACAAGTCTTATCGTGGCATGGGTTCGATTGGTGCCATGTCACGCAAACAGGGTTCCAGTGATCGCTATTTCCAGGATGCCTCGGCGGGGGCCGAAAAACTGGTGCCGGAAGGTATCGAGGGACGGGTGCCTTACAAGGGTTCGGTAACGGCAATTATCCACCAGCTGATGGGCGGTCTGCGTTCGGCGATGGGCTATACCGGCAGCATTGATATCGAGATCATGCGTACGGTACCGGAATTTGTCCGGGTCACAGCGGCCGGCATGAATGAAAGCCATGTTCACGATGTGGCGATCACCAAGGAAGCGCCCAACTACAAGATTTCCTGATTGTTCTTCCGCCGGATCCTGGTGATCCGGCAGGTCTTTTCTTATTCACGGATACCAAGCCTATGAGCCTCAATATTCATGCCCAGCGCATCCTGATTCTTGATTTTGGTTCGCAATACACCCAGCTGATTGCGCGCCGGGTACGCGAAGCGGGTGTGTATTGTGAAATTCACCCCTGGGATATGTCGGATGCCGATATCCGGGCATTTGCTGCGCGCGGCATTATCCTGTCCGGCGGACCGGAAACCGTTACCCAGGCGGATACCCCGCGAGCGCCACAGCTGGTATTCGAGCTGGGCCTGCCGCTGCTGGGCATTTGTTATGGCATGCAGACCATGGCCGAGCAGCTGGGCGGCAAGGTGGAAGCGTCAGACAAACATGAGTTTGGTTATGCCAGCGTTGAGTCGGTTAATGACAGCGATTTGTTGCGGGATATTGTTGATCATGAGCAGGCAGGCAAAAAACAGCTGGATGTCTGGATGAGCCATGGCGATAAAGTGGTAAAAATGCCGGACAATTTTGAGCTGATGGCCGCCACTGACAGCGCGCCGATTGCCGGCATGTTTGATCGCGCCCGGCATTTTTATGCCGTGCAGTTTCACCCGGAAGTGACCCACACCCTGCAGGGGCAGCGCATTATCGAGCGTTTTGTACATGATATCTGTGGCTGCGAAGCCTTGTGGACGCCGGCCAATATTATCGAGGATGCGATTCGCACAGTTAGGGAAAAAGTTGGCAGTGACCAGGTTATTCTCGGGCTTTCCGGTGGCGTGGACTCCTCGGTAGTGGCCGCCTTGTTACATCGAGCCATTGGCGAGCAGCTGACCTGTGTGTTTGTTGATAACGGCCTGCTGCGCCTCAGTGAAGGTGACCAGGTGATGAAAATGTTTGCCGACAATATGGGCGTCAAGGTGATCCGTGCCGACAAGCAGGACCTGTTTCTGGGACGTCTGGCCGGTATCGCTGATCCTGAACAAAAACGCAAAATTATCGGCAATACCTTTATTGAGGTGTTTGACGAGGAAGCTGCAAAGCTGTCGGATGCCCGCTGGCTGGCGCAGGGAACGATTTATCCCGATGTGATTGAGTCGGCGGCCTCGAAAAACGGCAAGGCGCATGTGATCAAGTCACACCACAATGTCGGCGGCTTGCCGGAGACCATGAAAATGCAGCTGGTCGAGCCGCTGCGTGAATTGTTCAAGGATGAGGTGCGAAAAATTGGCCTGGAGCTGGGCCTGCCGTATGACATGGTCTATCGCCATCCGTTTCCCGGCCCGGGTCTGGGTGTGCGTATTCTCGGTGAGGTAAAAAAGGAATATGCCGATATCCTGCGTCGTGCCGATGCGATTTTTATCGAAGAGCTGCACAATGCCGGCTGGTACCACAAAACCAGCCAGGCCTTTGCCGTATTCACTCCGGTGCGTTCAGTGGGCGTGGTGGGTGATGCTCGCCGCTATGCCTGGGTGATCACGCTGCGCGCTGTGGAAACAGTGGATTTTATGACCGCCCGTTGGGCGCACCTGCCTTATGAGCTGCTGGAAACCGTGTCGCGGCGTATTATCAACGAGATTGCCGATGTGTCACGGGTTGCCTATGACGTATCAAGCAAGCCGCCAGCCACGATTGAGTGGGAGTAAATGGACGATACGCACTGGATGAGCGAAGCGCTGGCACTTGCTGATCAGGCTGCTGCCTGTGGTGAGGTGCCGGTCGGTGCGGTGGTGGTGCGTGACGGGGAAATCATTGGTCGTGGTTTTAACCGGCCGATTGCAGCCTGTGACCCTACGGCCCATGCTGAAATCGAGGCCTTGCGTGATGCGGCGGCTCGGGTTGGCAATTACCGCCTGCCGGGCGCTGTGTTATATGTGACGGTGGAGCCATGCAGCATGTGTGCCGGTGCCATTGTTCACAGCCGTATCGAACGGCTGGTTTACGGCGCGAAGGAGCCGAAGGCCGGTGTGGCTGAGAGCAGAATGCGTTTTTTTGACAGTGATTTTCTCAACCACCGGGTGATTGTTACCGGTGGCTTGATGGCAGCGCAGGCGGCAGAAAAAATGCAGCTGTTTTTTCGTCAACGCCGCCAGCGCTGAGCCGGTTTATTCGGTGATCAGTGCGGCCAGCCGAACCGGCCCGTGGCTGGGGTCAGTCTGACGCTGTTGCGCTTCGCGAAGGGCTTTTTCCAGCGGTTTGACGGCCAGCCGCGCGCCGGGTTCCGGTGACAGGTTGCTGGCCGGGAATCGCCACTCAAGTAGATCGTTAAAGTGGCGGATATTCTGTACATAGCGCACTGGTTCGCTGCCACGTGCCTGGCCGTGACGGGTATAACGATACCACTCTTCTTTTTCCAGCAATGGCAGGTAGTTTTTCACCGATGCCCACTGATCCGGGTTGCCGCCGTGGAATTCGGTTATATCACGGGCATCCAGCAGGTGGCCAAGGCCAACATTGTAGGCTGCCAGGGCAAACCAGGTACGATCCGGTTGTTTGATGCTGTCAGGCAGGCGAGTCAGGATGCTTTGCAGGTAACGGGCGCCGCCCTGCAGGCTTTGCCGGGCATCCAGCCGGTTGCGGATGCCGGTTTCCCTGGCGGTAGGCAGGGTCAGCATCATCATGCCGCGCACGCCGGTATGGCTGCGGGCGTGTGGATTCCAGTGGGATTCCTGGTAGGCAATCGCGGCCAGCAATCGCCAGTCCATATTGTGTTCGCTGGCTATTTCCTCAATCAGGTCCTGGTAATGGGGTAAACGGGTTTCCACGCGCTGGAAGAATGTCATTGAGCCGCGCGGGTTGCTGTCGCTGGCATGGCCATAATAACGCTCGGTCAGCTGTGCCAGTGAGCCATCAGCCTTGATGTGGTCGAAATAGTCATGCAGTTGTTCACCCAGCAGTTGCTCCGCCTGGCTGGACAGGGCCAGGGAAACAGGCTCCGGGTAGTAGATGTCGAAGGCTACGCGGGTACGGGTGTAACGAGCGCGCAGCTTGATGAATTCGTGAGAGTCGACCAGCGTGTAATCGATATCACCGTTATCCACCATGGCCATCAGTTGTTCGCTGCCTTGCCGGGCAAATTGCCAGCTGACGTCCGGGTAATGGGACTGGATAAAGGCGTATTTTTCCCGGTACTGCTCATTGTCCGGCACCAGCACGGTTTTGCCGGCCAGTTCCTCGAAGGTTGCCGGGGTGCCGGTACCGTGACGGTAAACCAGCTGGCTGGTGACATTCATGTAGGACTGGCTTTGTGGATAGCTGTTCTGGCGTGACAGGCTGAGCGGACGACCGACCAGGCCAATATCGGCAATGCCGTTGTCCAGCGCCGGGTAGATATCATCAACATGCGGGGCGATGATAATGTCCAGCTTCAGTCCATGCTGGCGGGCAAACTGGCGTACCAGCTGGAAGGCAAGGCCGTCAGGGCGGTCTTTTTTACCATCAAAATAGGTGTGGTAGGAGCGGGTGGTGATTACCGTGAGGGTATCGCCAGGCCAGCTGTCATGGGCCTGTCCGTCTGCCGGTTGGCTGGCCGGCAGGGCAAGGGTAATGAGACCGGCCAATACAGCGATCGACACAATCCATGGTATGTATAAACGTGCTGTTCTTCTCATAATTTTCATTTTACCGGCTTGGTCCTGATAGGAAAGCTTGAAAAAGGTAAAAAATGTGTAAGGTGGCGGATGCGATCGGGCGTGCCGGCTTTGTGGTGTTGAAGCATGGTCCGCTGACGGTTGCCAGTGAAAGGATTGGTGGTGAGTGGTTGTTCACATTTCTGGTCGGGATGCAGCACTGAATAGCTTAGATTTTTTTGTTATAAGCAGAAACGGCGGTAATGGGGCAAGAAATGTCTGATCGCCATGAAATCCGGCGCAAAAATGAGTAGAATGTGCGCCGGTTTGATAACGGGCTGTCTCATGGGTCTTCCTGGTTGCTGCAGCGGGTGTAATAGCTCCCTGCCATGGCCGGTGGTGCCAGCCCCAGGCTTAATGATCTCAAGGCTTCTCTCTTAATTATGCTGATACTGCCCGGTAGTCCCGCCCTGTCTGATTTCCGTCGTCACAAGCTGCAGCAGCAGCTGTCTGAAAAACTGCAGGCCGATATTGCCGTGTCGGCCTGTTTCCAGCATTTTGTGGATTTGCGCCATGCGCTGGATGACCGGCAGATGGCTGTGCTGCAGGCGCTGCTGAGTTATGGTCCCAGCCAGCCTGAGCAGGCGCAGCAGGGGCGCCTGTATCTGGTAGTGCCAAGGCCGGGTACCATTTCACCGTGGTCCAGCAAGGCAACCGATATTGCCCATAACTGTGGCCTGGATGTGATCCGCAGGATAGAGCGCGGCATTGCCTATTACATCGAGGCGCCAGCGCTGGATGCCGCACAGCAGCAGCAACTGAAAGCGATGCTGCACGATCGTATGGTGGAAGCCGTGCTGGATGACATGCAGGCGGCGGCCAGCCTGTTTGTCAGCCATGAACCACGCGCGCTGGTGTCGGTGCCGGTATTGGCGCAAGGTCGCCCAGCAATGGAGGCAGCCAATCGCGATATGGGCCTGGCCCTTGCCGATGATGAAATCGATTATCTGGTGGAACGTTTCACGGCACTGGGTCGCGATCCCAATGATATTGAGCTGATGATGTTTGCCCAGGCCAACTCGGAACACTGCCGGCACAAGATTTTTAATGCCGACTGGACCATTGACGGGGTGCCGCAGGACAAATCGCTGTTCGCCATGATCCGCAACACCTACCAGCAGCATGGAGACAATGTGCTGAGTGCCTACGCAGATAATGCTTCGGTGATTGTCGGCAGTCGTGGCGGCCGTTTTTATCCTGATCCTGCCAGTGGTTGCTATGCCAGCCATGAAGAAGACATTCATCTGTTGATGAAGGTGGAAACCCATAATCACCCTACCGCTATTGCACCATTTGCCGGCGCCGGCACCGGTGCCGGTGGCGAGATTCGTGACGAAGGTGCCGTTGGCCGGGGTTCCAAGCCCAAATCCGGCCTGACCGGTTTTTCGGTATCCAACCTGCGCATTCCCGGTTTTGAGCAGCCATGGGAAATGGACTATGGCAAACCGGAGCGTATTGTCTCTGCGCTGGATATCATGATCGAAGGGCCATTGGGTGGCGCCGCCTTCAATAACGAGTTTGGCCGTCCCAACCTGTGTGGTTATTTTCGCAGCTATGAGAATGCGGTAGATACTGGTGGTGGCAACGAGGTGCGTGGCTATCACAAGCCGATCATGATTGCCGGCGGCATGGGCAATATCAAGGCAGAGCATGTTGACCAGCACCCGTTTGCACCGGGTACCCGGCTGATTGTGCTTGGCGGACCGGCGATGCTGATTGGTCTGGGCGGCGGCGCTGCCTCGTCGGTTGCCTCCGGCAGCAGTGCTGAAGACCTGGATTTTGCCTCGGTGCAGCGCCAGAACCCGGAAATGGAACGCCGTTGCCAGGAAGTGATTGACCGCTGCTGGGCGATGGGTGATGCCAACCCGATTGCGTTTATCCATGATGTCGGTGCCGGTGGCCTGTCGAATGCGTTCCCTGAGCTGGCGAAGGATGGTGGTTGTGGCGCGCAATTTGAGCTGCGCAAGATTCCCAATGACGAGCCAGGCATGTCACCGCTGGAAATCTGGTGCAATGAATCCCAGGAACGTTATGTGCTGGCTGTGCGCGAAGAAGACTTGCCGCAGTTTGAGGCGATTTGTGTGCGTGAGCGCTGCCCGTACGCCGTGGTCGGCATTGCCACGGCAGAAAAACACCTGACCCTGCATGACCAGCAGTTTGCCAACAAGCCGGTGGATATGCCAATGGACGTGTTGTTTGGCAAGGCACCGAAAATGCATCGTGAAATCCGTCGCCAGCAGCACAGCCTGGCAGCGCTGCAGCTTGATTGTGATGTCAGCCAGGCGCTGGAACGTGTGCTGCGCTTGCCGGCAGTGGCCAGCAAGCAGTTCCTGATTACCATTGGTGACCGCAGTGTCACTGGCATGGTGGCGCGCGACCAGATGGTTGGCCCATGGCAGGTGCCGGTGGCCGATGTGGCAGTTACCACCACCAGCTATGACGTGTTTGCCGGTGAAGCGATGGCAATGGGTGAACGCACGCCGCTGGCGCTGATTGATGCGCCGGCCTCCGGTCGCATGGCGATTGCCGAGGCCATCCTGAATATTGCTGCAGCCCCGATTCGCCAGCTGTCGGATATCAAGTTGTCGGCCAACTGGATGGCAGCGGCAGGGCACGGCAGTGAAGACGAGGCACTGTTTGATACCGTACGTGCCGTGGGCATGGAGTTGTGTCCGGCACTGGGTATTACCATTCCGGTCGGCAAGGATTCGATGTCGATGCGTACCGCCTGGCAGCAGGATGGTGAGCAGAAAAGTGTCACCGCGCCGATGTCACTGATTATCTCAGCGTTTGCCCCGGTTACCGATGTGCGCAAGGTGCTGACGCCACAACTGCGACTCGATAAAGGTGACAGCCGGCTGGTGTTTGTGGATCTGGCGGCCGGCCGTCAGCGTCTGGGCGGCTCTGCGCTGGCTCAGACATTCAGTCAGCTGGGTAACGAGGCGCCGGACCTGGACAACAGCAGTCTGCTGAAATCCGCGTTTGTTGCATTGCAGCAATGTGTGGCCGATCAGTTGCTGCTGGCGTATCACGATCGTTCTGACGGTGGCCTGCTGGTGACCTTGCTGGAAATGGCCTTTGCCGGCCGTTGTGGTCTGGATATTGATCTGTCGGCGCTGGCCGGTGGCAACCTGGCTTTGTTGTTCAATGAGGAACTGGGCTTTGTCATGCAGGTGGCCGATGCCGACTGGCAGGCAGTGCAGGCTGTGTTTTCTGCTAACGGCATGATTGAGTCGCTGTTTGATGTCGGCAGGGCGACGGTTGATGAGGCTGTTTGCCTGCGCCGTGATGGTATTACACTGTTGCAGTCGACACGTGGTGAATTGCAGTCACAATGGAGCGAAACCAGCTACCGTATCCAGCGTCTGCGGGATAACGCCGATTGCGCTGACCAGGAATTTGCCAAAATCCGCCAGCAGGATCGGGGCATCAACCCGAAGCTGGCTTTTGATCCGGCCGAGAATGTGGCAGCTCCTTACCTGAACCTGTCTGCCAGGCCCGCTATGGCGATCCTGCGTGAGCAGGGAGTTAATGGCCAGACTGAAATGGCGGCGGCGTTTGACCGCGCCGGCTTTGCTGCCCGGGATGTGCACATGAGTGACATCCTGTCTGGCCGTGTTGATCTTGCCGATTTCAAGGGGCTGGCTGCCTGTGGCGGTTTTTCCTATGGTGATGTGCTGGGTGCTGGTGAAGGCTGGGCAAAAACCGTGCTGTACAACAATGCCATGCGCGATGCCTTTGCTGCGTTTTTTGCCCGCCCTGACACGTTTGCGCTGGGTGTTTGCAACGGTTGCCAGATGATGTCACAACTCAAGTCACTGATTCCGGGTGCGGATCACTGGCCGCGTTTTGTGCGTAACCTGTCCGAACAGTTTGAGGCGCGTTTCAGCCAGCTGGAAGTGCTGGAATCACCATCGATCCTGCTGCAGGGCATGGCCGGATCGGTATTGCCGGTGGCAGTTGCCCATGGTGAAGGCCGGGTTGAGTTCGCTGATGCCGCCCACCGGCAGCAGGCAGAACAGCAACTGGCATTGCGCTTTGTTGATGGTGACCACAAGCCGGCCATACAGTATCCGGATAACCCTAACGGATCATTCATGGGTATGACCGGTTTTACCACGGTTGATGGTCGTGTCACCATCATGATGCCGCACCCGGAACGGGTGTTTCGTACAGTAACCCTGTCATGGGCGCCGGATACATGGCCGGAAGACAGCCCGTGGCTGCGCATGTTTGCCAATGCGCGCCGCTGGCTGGATTAAGCCGGTGATGCAAGGCAGATAAACGATACCGCCAGGCGGTTTTAGTGAACCCTGAAGGAAGCAAGACATGAATCGATACCCATTGTGGAAATACCTGCTGGTGCTGTGTGTGCTGGCTATCGGTGTGCTGTATTCGGCGCCGAACCTGTTTCCGCCGGATCCTGCTATCCAGATATCCGGCGAAAGCGGCGGCCAGAGCCTGTCTGATGAGCTGCGCAGCAAGGCGGTGGCGGCACTGGAAAATGCCGGTATTGCTGTCAAGGGCAGTGACACAGCTGACACCAGTATTCTGCTCCGACTGGCTGACAAAAATCAGCAG
>DATCSZ010000054.1:0-13534 GCA_036568205.1 Pseudomonadales bacterium | reverse complement strand
AGGCTGGCCATTTCATCACCCAGCAGGGTCGGGTTGATATACAGCGTCACGGTATCGACCGGCTCGTCGATGCTGGACAGGGAGGTCAGGCAGGCAACACCGGCAGCGCTGCCGCCTTTTTTGGCCACCGGAATCACCCGGTGGCCGTGCTGCGCCAGTTTCAGCTGGGCACGATGGGAATAACGGTGCGGCTTGTCGCTGGCACCGAGCACCACCACCGTGGCCATTACAGTGCAGCCAGTACGGAAGCCGCCGAGGACTTGTCGACGCCTTTGTCGTCAATGCCGATCCATGCCAGCACGCCATCATCAACAATCATTGCGTAGCGCTTGCTGCGCTGGCCCATGCCAAAACCGCTGCCATCCAGCACCAGTCCCAGTGCCGAGGCAAAATCGCCATTGCCATCGGCCAGCATCAGGATATGTTCGGCATTCTGTGCCTTGCCCCAGGCATCCATGACAAACACATCGTTGACGGCGGTACAGGCAACGGTATCCACGCCTTTGGCCTTGATGTCATCAACATGCACAACAAAGCCGGGCATATGGGTTTGGGAGCAGCCCGGTGTGAACGCGCCCGGCACGGCAAACAGCACCACTTTTTTGCCACTGAACAGCTCGTGGCTGGACAAGGTTTGCGGGCCGTCCTTGCCCATGGTCTTGAATTCAACGTCTGGCAGGCGATCACCAATCTGGATAGTCATGGGGTATTCCTCAAATCAGGGGATGGGAAGCCGCATCATAGAGCCGGCAGAGGGTGGCTTCAAGCACTGGCGGCAAATGCCGACATCACGTAGTCAACACGCTGTTCGCAGCTTTGCAGTCGCCGTTCGCTGGCCAGTTTTTCGATATGGCGCAGGCGCGGTAGCAGGCCAAAACCATTGGCCACCTGGATGGCCAGGCCCGGCCGGGCATTCAGTTCCAGCAGCTGCGGGCCGTGCTGCCGGTCAACTACCATGTCAGCACCGATATAGCCCAGCCGGGTCATTTCAAAACAGCGTGCCGCCAGTACCAGCATGTCGTGCCAGCCATCCACGACAATGTCCTTCAGCAACATGCCGGTATCCGGGTGGCGGCTGAGCAGATGGGAATATTGCACGGCGTTAAGGAAGCGGCCACTGGCAATATCCAGGCCCACGCCTACCGCGCCCTGGTGCAGGTTGGCCTTGCCGTCCGAGGCATGGGTGGCGAGGCGCAACATGGCCATGACTGGGTAGCCCTGAAAAACAATAATGCGGATATCCGGCACCCCTTCGTGGGAATAACGCTGCAGGCGTTCGTCACACTGGATGACATCCTCGATCAGTACCACGTCCGCTGTACCGGCCAGCGAGTAAACGCCGGCCAGGGTATTGCTCATATGGCGCTGGATATCGACCAGCCCCACTTCGGCACCGGAGGCCTTGATAAAGCGGTCGCCGTGGCGCCCGGTAATCACCCAGATGCCCTTGCCACCGGAACCCTTGGCCGGTTTCAGCACAAAGCTGTCCAGCGTTTGCAGCAGCTCGCCGACATGGTTGATCTGGTGTTGCTGGCGGATCACCTGGCGCAGGCGCGGTGCCCCGATCTGCATTTTTTCTGCCAGCAGGCGGGTTTGCAGCTTGTCATCCACCAGCGGGTAATAGCGGCGATCATTATAGCGGCTGATAAAGTCGTGGTTACGGCAGTTAATGCCAAGAATGCCAGCCCTGGCCAGCCGCCACGGGCTGATCATGGCCCGGCCTCACGGCCAAAATCACTGAAGCGGCGCAGCTCGGACAGCCGGTAACCGGTGTACTGGCCCATCAGTAAAATCAGTGCCAGCAGCACCAGGTTCAGCTCGGGGAAGTTAAAGGTGAGATGGCCGGCAACCGGCAACTGCATCAACAGATAGGCAATCACCGCCACCAGCAGGCTGCCGCCGCCCTGTTTCAGCACTTCCTGCGGGCCTTCTTCCTCCCACAGAATGGACATGCGCTCGATCGTCCAGGCAATGATAACCATTGGGAAAAAGGTGATGGTCATGCCGGTATTAAAGCCCAGCTGGTAACCGATCAGGCTGATAAACGAGGTCATGAAAACCACCAGCACCACCAGCGTGGCAATGCGTGCCACCATCAGCAGGTTGAGATTGGACAGATAGCCGCGCAGCATCAGCCCCAGCGCCACAATCAGCACAAAACTGGCCAGCCCCGGCAGCAAGGTGGTTTGCAGGAAAGCCAGTGCAATCAGGATTGGCATAAAGGTGCCGGCCGTCTGCACGCCGACAATAATGCGCATAAACACCACCACCAGTGCTCCCAGCGGCAGCAGGAACAGGATCTTGAACAGGCTTTGTTCCTCAATCGGCAGCTGGTAGACCGACAGCAGGTCAAACAGGTGTTCGCTGCGCTGGCTTTGCGCCAGTTGCAGGGCCGGTATCGTCTGGCGGATCATCGAAAAACTGACCCGTGAATTGCGTGCGCCCATCACATCCAGCAGGCCGTCATGGCTGCGATGCCAGATCAGCAGGTTATCCGGCACACCGGTCACGCCGGTATCCGGGTTCATCACCACCCAGCCCTGCTTGTGGTACAGCTCCAGCAGCGGGTTCAACGACTGGCGCCGGCGAGCATCTTCCAGCGACAGGCCCATCACCACCCGCGCCGGCACGTCGGCCTGGTTCAGCAGGTCGGCCAGCAGCAGTGCCTTGTCCTGGGGTTTTTGCAGTAACAGTGCGGCATTCTGGTCCGGTTCCGGGTTGTTCAGCAGTTTGACCAGCTCGCGGCCCAGGCTCAGCGCATCGCTGGATTTGGCCAGCGCCGTCGCCAGCAGCTGGCGCGCTGCTGTGGCCTCCGGCTCTTCACGCACCACGGTAGCGGGCGGCGGCGGTTCATCGCTGTCGGCCGGGTCACCATCAGCCGCCTGCCGGGCCACAAATTGTGCCTTGTAATACAGGGTTTGCGGGCCGCGCACATCACGTTTTGACCATTCACCACGCCGGCCATTATCGCCTTCGATGATGGAAAAACCGTAACCGGGCGAGGTGGCCAGTTCACTGAACAGGCTGAAATGCGGGTTGTCGCCGGGCAGGCTCAGGCTGACCTGGGTGGGCTCGGCGGTGGCAATAAAATCAATCCGTGCCTCGACCAGCCAGACCGGTTTTTGTTCGCCGGGCAACAGCGGTATGCCGGTCAGGTCATGGCGCAGCCAGGCCATGGCGATACTGGCCAGCATCATCAATAACAGCAACAGGTAAAACGGCAGGCGCGAGGTCATGGCAGCGGCTCAGGGTTCGCGGGTATCCAGCGGTGCCAGATGGCGACCGCTGACATCCACCACCATCACATCACGCAGGATATTGCGCCCAATCAGTACCGAATAATCCAGATGGCTGCGGTCGCTGAGGGTGAATTCGGCCATCTGGGTAATGTTGCCAAGGCTGACCTGCAGCTCGATAACCGGCCGTCGTTCGGCGTCATCGCTATTGGACTGGATAATACGCACCTTGCGCACCCGCTTGCGCTCAAAGGTACGTGATTGCTCACCATCCACCAGGGTGAAGCGTACCCATTGCTCACCATCACGTTCAAATACCTGGATGTCCCGTGCATCCAGCGAGGCAGTGGTGGCGCCGGTGTCAATGCGGGCCGTCAGGATCATGTCCAGATGCGGCAGCCAGACTTTCTCGATCTCGCCGACTACCTGTTTGCCATCGACAGCAGTTGCAGGCAGGGTTGCAGCAGGAGCGGATACGGCTGGCGGCTGACGGGTATCTGCTGCCGGCTGGCAGGCCTGTGCAGCTGGCAGCGGGGCATCCAGCCGCAGTGGTTGCGCAAGGGTGTTATTCAGGGTGGCCAGCATATCGTGCAGCTGCTGTTGCTGCAGTTGCATTTGCTGCAGCTGCGCCTGCTGCTGCAGCAGGCATTGCTCGGCAGCGCTGAAATCAGCCTTTTTTACCAGCACATGCTGGCTATTGCAGCCGACCACCAGCAGCACAGGCAGCAGGCAAAAAATACGGGAATAGTGTGACACAGTACACCTGCGGGAGAGTGACAATCAAACAACGGCGAACAATAACACGTTTGTTGTAAAACCGTAAAATCAGCAGCAGTGCATCTTGCGCCTGCTGTGGGCAGGCAATAAAAAAAGCCCCTCCGAAGAGGGGCAAACACGAGGCTAACCTGAAAACCGCAAAGGGCTTCAGGCGTATCCGCAACCGGTGTTCCCGGACCCCATCCAGCCCTGATGGGAACACCTGCCGGCGGATTCCGGCTGCCGGCGCGGGCCGACATATTAGTGAAATTTAATATAAAGTAGGCAAAAACACTGTGCACCAAGGCTTAAATGACAGGGCACTTACAGGTATACTCCAGCCGTTGACTATTCTGCGCGAGGCAGAAAAATCATCTTTGATCTATGTCATGGAATGATTATTTTCGGCAGGCAGAATGCTCCCCATACCATCCGGAGACTGTTGTCCAATGCGAAACCCTCTTGATCACCCCGATTACAATTACCAGGTTGTGCGTCAGTTCACTGTGATGACGGTGATCTGGGGCGTCATCGGCATGGCGGTGGGCGTATTGCTTGCCGCACAGATGGCGTGGCCGGCGCTGAATTTTGATACCGCCTGGCTCAGCTTTGGCCGTTTGCGTCCGCTGCATACCAATGCCGTTATTTTTGCCTTTGGCGGCTGTGCATTGATGGCAACCTCACTGTTTGTGGTACAGCGCACCTGCCAGACACCGCTGATTTCCAATGCACTGGCGGCGTTTGTTTTCTGGGGTTGGCAGCTGGTGATTGTACTGGCGGTTATCACCCTGCCGATGGGTCTTACATCCACCAAGGAATATGCCGAGCTGGAGTGGCCGATTGATATCCTGATTGCCGTGGTGTGGGTGGCTTATGCGGTGCTGTATTTCGGCACCATCATGCAACGCAAGACATCACATATCTATGTGGCCAACTGGTTTTTTGGTGCCTTTATCATCACCATTGCCGTGCTGCATATTTTTAACAACCTGGCCGTACCGGTAACGCTGACCAAATCCTATTCGATTTATCCCGGCACCATTGATGCGATGATGCAGTGGTGGTACGGCCACAATGCGGTGGGCTTTTTCCTGACCGCCGGTTTTCTTGGCATCATGTACTATTTTGTGCCCAAGCAGGCCGGGCGGCCGATATATTCCTACCGCCTGTCGATTGTGCATTTCTGGGCGCTGATTGCTGTTTATATCTGGGCTGGCCCTCACCACCTGCACTACACCGCGTTGCCCGACTGGGCACAAAGCCTCGGCATGATTATGTCGCTGATCCTGCTGGCACCGTCCTGGGGTGGCATGATCAACGGCGTGATGACATTGTCCGGTGCCTGGCACAAACTGCGCACGGATCCGATCCTGCGTTTCCTGGTGGTGTCGCTGTCATTTTATGGCATGTCCACTTTTGAAGGGCCGATGATGTCAATCAAGACGGTCAACTCGCTGTCGCATTATACCGACTGGACCATCGGCCATGTGCATTCCGGTGCGCTGGGCTGGGTGGCGATGATCTCGATCGGCGCGGTGTACCACCTGCTGCCCATCCTGTTCAAGAAAGACGCCATGTACAGCATTCGCCTGATCAACATCCACTTCTGGCTGTCAACGGTAGGCACTGTGCTGTATATCGCCTCCATGTGGGTGAACGGCCTGATGCAGGGCCTGATGTGGCGCGCCTATAACGCTGACGGTACGCTGACCTACAGCTTCGCCGAATCGGTGCTGGCCTCACACCCTGGTTATGTGGTGCGGTTTATCGGTGGTTCGTTATTCCTGCTGGGCATGGTGTTGATGGCTTACAACATGTTCAAGACCATGCAGCAGACATCCGACAGCAAGCTCACTGCCCAGCCAGTTACCGCATAAGGGGTTGCAGATGAATCATGACAAGATAGAAAAAAATATCGGCCTGATGATGATCCTGATCACGGTGGTTATCAGCCTCGGTGCGCTGGCAGAAATCGTGCCGCTGTTTTTCCTCAAGGAGACCACTACCCCGGTGGTTGGCCTGAAGCCGCTGAATGCGGTGCAACTGGAAGGCCGTGACATTTATATCCGCGAAGGCTGCCATGTCTGTCATTCCCAGATGGTGCGGCCGCTGCGGGCAGAAACCGAGCGTTATGGCCATTATTCGGTAGCCGGTGAGCATGTCTACGAGCATCCGTTCCTGTGGGGCTCCAAGCGAACCGGCCCGGATCTGGCCCGTGTCGGTGGTCGCTACAGTGACGACTGGCACAAGCTGCACCTGTATAACCCGCGTGACGTGGTGCCGGAATCCAACATGCCAGCCTATCCGTGGCTGTTCGAGAATACCGTTGATGGCAGCATTACCGGCCGCAAAATGGCTGCACTGCGCAAGGTGGGTGTGCCATATACTGATGAAGACATTGCCGGTGCCCAGGCGGCGGTTGACGGGGTGATGGAGATCGACGCGCTGATCAGCTATCTGCAGCAGCTCGGCACAGCCATCCAGCACAGGCGTTAGGTTATGGATATCAATGATTTCCGCTCACTGCTGACACTGTTGCTGTTTCTGGGATTCAATACACTGATGGTGCTGGTTATCCTGAAAGGCAAGGATGCCTACAAGGACGCCGCCAACCTGCCTTTTGAAGGGGCCGAAAAAGATGAGTAGCTTCTGGAGCATTTGGGTTATTGTTATCACGCTGGGTACGATTGCGCTGGTTACCTGGATACTGGTCGCCAACCGCAGCTACGAGCAGGAAGAAAACCAGAAAACCACCGGCCATGTTTATGATGGTATCGAGGAATACGACAACCCGCTGCCGGCCTGGTGGTTCAACCTGTTCCTCGCCTCGGTTATTTTTGCCATCGGTTATCTTGCCCTGTATCCCGGTCTTGGCAACTTCAAGGGATTTCTCGGTTGGACCTCGCTGGGCCAGTGGCAGACATCGGTGGAGCAGGCAGAAGCCAGTTTCACAGAAAAGGCCGGTGGCTACCTGCAGGTGCCGGCTGCCGAGCTGGCCAGCCAGCGTGAAGCGGTAAAAATGGGCCAGCGCATTTTCAAAACCTATTGCTCAACCTGCCATGGCGTGGATGCCAAAGGCGCCTATGCCTTCCCCAACCTGACCGACAAGGACTGGTTGTATGGTGGCAGCGAAGAGATGATCAAGCACAGCATTCGTGAAGGTCGCAAGGGCGCGATGCCATCCATGGGCGCTGTGCTCGGTGATGACCTGGATGCGATGGTGGATCTGGTGGCCCAGCTCGGCACTGATGCGGCGGCCTCACACCCGATGAAAGGCAAGTTCGAGATGTTTTGTGGTGCTTGCCATGGCAAGGATGGCAGTGGCGGCCAGGCATTCGGCGCGCCCAACCTGCGCGACAATATCTGGCTTTATGGCGGCACGCCAGGCGAAATTCGACTGACTATCGAAAAAGGCCGTAATGGCAACATGCCGGCCCACAAAGGCATCCTCAGCGATGCACGTATTCATCTGGTGGCAGCATACCTGTTTTCATTGCAAGAAGGTGACTGATGTCTGACGACCTGATAGCCAGCACTAACAAAAAGTCCCTGTACAAAAAACGCGACAAGATATACACGCGTGTTATTGCTGGCCGGTCGCAGCTGATCCGGGTTGCCGTCGCAACACTTGTCTACGGTGCTTTTTTCCTGCTGCCGTGGATCAATATCGGTGATCGCCCGGCGGTCCATTTTGATCTTGCCGCCCGCCAGTTTCATATCCTGTGGCTGACCTTCTGGCCGCAGGATTTTGTTTACCTGGCCTGGCTGTTGATCATCGCTGCCTTTGCGTTGTTCTTTTTCACTACCGTGGCCGGTCGCCTGTGGTGCGGCTTTGCCTGTCCACAAACCATCTGGACGCTGGCCTTCATGTGGGTGGAACAGAAAATAGAAGGCTCGCCCAATCACCGTCGCCAGCTGGACAAGTCGCCGTGGTCGGCAGGGAAAATCGGCAAAAAAGCCGGCAAACATGCGATCTGGCTGGTCATGGCGCTGCTGACCGGTGCTACCTTCGTCAGCTATTTTTACCCGGCACGGGAATTGTGGAGCGATGCGCTGGCATGGCAGTTGCCGCTGGTGGCCGGTTTCTGGGTGGGGGTGTTCACCTGGCTTACCTATGTGGATGCCGCGTGGCTGCGCGAGCAGGTCTGTATTTACATGTGCCCGTATGCGCGTTTCCAGAGCGTGATGTATGACCAGGATACCCTGCTGGTTTCCTATGATGCCGACAAGGGCGAACCGCGCGGATCACTGAAAGAAGCAGGCCATGGCCAGTGTATTGACTGCTATATGTGTGTGCAGGTCTGCCCGACCGGTATCGATATTCGTGACGGTGTGCAGATCAGCTGCATCAACTGCGCATTATGTGTGGATGCCTGTGATGAGGTGATGCAGTCGATCGGCAAGCCATCCGACCTGATCCGCTTTACCACGCTGAACGCACTGGAAAACAAGCAGCCAACCCACCTGCTGCGGCCGCGTTCCATTGGTTATGCACTGGTGCTGCTGATCATGCTTGGCTTGCTGGCCAGCCAGCTGTGGCAGCGTACATCGCTGGAGACCTCGATTGTGCGTGACCGGGATCATATCTATCGCCAGCTTGCCAACGGTGATGCTGCCAACGATTACTGGGTCAAGCTGGCTAACAAATCCCAGCAGGTGCAGCAGTATCGCATCCGGCTGGAAAAAGACGGTTACCGTCTGCACCCGGATGAAGTGATCACCGTACAGCCCGGCGAAACGCTGGAGCATAACCTGATGATCAGCACTGGCAAACAACAGCAGGGTTCGCAGAACCTGACGCTGGACATCCTGTCAGAAACCGATGGCAGCCTGCAGGGACAGCTGGAAACCCGCTTTGTCCATCCCCCGGCGAGGTAAGCCTGATGACGCACACTGACGCATTGCAGCATCCACCCTGGTATCGGCAGTTCTGGCCGTGGTTTATCATCGGCCTGCCGGCAGTGGTGGTGGTTGCCTGTATCGGCCTGGTCATACTCAGCTTCAATGTGGCCGATGACATGGTCGACAAAGGCTATTACGAAGAAGGCCTGGCCATCAATACCCTGCTGGGCCAGCTGGAAACGGCCCGCCAGGCCGGCATGCAGGCGCAGCTGCGGGTAGCCGGAGATCAGCTGACGCTGCTGGTGGATCGCCTTCCGCAGCATGACACACTTGTTATCGATTTTGCCCATCCGCTGGACCAGGGCCGTGATACACAGTTGCAGCTGCAGGCGGACAGCCGAGGTGAATACCATGTGCAGCTGCCGGTATCACTGCAGCAGACAGAAAAATGGTATATCGATATTTACCCGCAGCAGGCACAGCCGCAGTGGCGTATCAAGGGAACGGCTTTTTTCCCGGCTGACCAGCTGATCCTGACACCCTGATCATGGCGCAGGCCTTGTGTCACCACTGTGGTGAAGTCATTCCTGCCGGCACCGACATTCACTGGCAGTATCATGGTGAACAGCAGTCATTCTGCTGCCATGCCTGCCGTGCCATTTCACAGACCATCCAGGAAAACCGCCTCGACGACTATTACCTGCTGCGTGATGGCGGGCAAAAACCGGCCGATACGCCAGTCGATGACATCTGGAGCCAGCCCGGCATGCTGCAGCGCTGGGCAACCATCAACAACGACAACAGCGCAAGCATCAGCCTGTATATTGAAGGCATGCACTGCACGGCCTGTGCCTGGCTGATCGAGAAATACCTTGGCCGCCAGCCGGGTGTGCAACAGGCAAGCGTTAATTTTGAACAAAGCCGGCTGGATGTGACATGGCAGGTGCAGCAACTGCCGCTGGGTGAGCTGGCCAAAAAAATCAGCGATATCGGCTATCTGGCCCATCCCTACCAGAGCGATATTGTGCGCGAACGCCAGCAGCAGGAAAACCGTGCGCTGCTGAAACGCATTGGTATTACCGGCATCCTGATGATGCAGATTGGCATGTTTTCCATCGCCCTGTATGCCGGTGATTACCTTGGCATCAGTGAACAGCATCGCCAGCTGCTGCGGGCGTTCAGCATGATGTTTGCGTTGCCGCTGCTGTACTATGGCGCCTTGCCGTTTTTCAGCTCGGCTTTTTACAGCCTGCGGCAGCGCCAGCTGAACATCAACCTGAGTATCTCACTGGCCATCAGTGGCCTGTACGGCAGCAGTATCTACAGCGTGTTCAGCCAGCGAGGCGATATTTATTTTGATTCGGCCGCCATGTTCTGCCTGTTTATTCTAACTGCTCGTTATATTGAGAAAAAATCGCGCAGCGACCTGACGCCGCCGAGGCCGCTTTTGCCGGCACTGGTGCTGCGCCTGCGTGATGGTGAAAGCCGACGCTGTGCAGTGGAAGACATTGAGCCCGGCGATACCGTACTGGTAGCCGAGGGTGAGATGATTGCGATGGATGGCGTGGTCTGTGAGGGTGAAAGCTCGGTCAGTGAAGCATTTATCAACGGTGAATCGGCAGCCATCAGAAAACAGCCGGGCGATGTGGTGTATGCCGGCAGCCAGAATCATGACGGGCGCCTGACGATCACTGTCAGTCACCGGCCGGAACAATCACTGCTGCACCAGATCAGCCGGCTAAGCCAGCTGGCAGCGGAGGAAAAACCGCTGTTTATCAGCATCACCGATCGCATTGCTGGCCGCTTCACGCTGATTATCTTCAGCCTGACTGCACTCACCTGGCTGTACTGGCAGGCCATTGATGCCCAGCGGGCGTTCTGGGTCGCACTGAGTGTGCTGGTCGTCAGCTGCCCCTGTGCACTGTCACTGGCAGCGCCTGCTGCACTCAGTTCCGTGCATTACCGCTTGCGTCAGCTGGGCGTTTTTATTCGTGACAGCCGGGTGCTGGAAAACCTTAACCGCATCAACCATGTGGTATTTGACAAGACCGGCACGCTGACAGCCGGCCACTACCGTCTGCAACAGGTGGTCACCGGCCCGGCAACAGAAAAATCACAGGCACTGGCGATTGCCACAGCAATGGAACGTTATTCCCGCCATCCGCTGGCGCGCGCTTTTGCCGGCGACAGCACGCTGACAGCAGAGCAGGTACAGATAGTGGCCAATGCCGGCATCGAGGCAAGCGTGGCGGGCGAGCGCTACCGCATTGGCAGCCCGGATTTTCTGCAACAGTGGCATGGCCAGTTGCAGCTGCCGGACACACAACAACAGTGGCTGGTGCTGGGCAGCCGCCAGCAGTTGCTGGCTTATTTCAGTGTTGCCGATGCATTGCGAGATGAAGCACCGGCAGTGGTGCAGCAGCTGAAAAACCAGAATATAAAAACAGAAATACTCAGCGGTGATTCATCGCCGGCAGTGGAGGAAGTCGCCAGGGCGCTTGGCATAACGCAGTTTTACAAGGCAATGAGCAGCGCCGGCAAGCTGGCCCACCTGAAACAGCTGCAACAGCAGGGGCGGCTGACATTAATGATAGGCGATGGCATCAACGATGCGCCCGTGCTGGCGCAAAGTGATGTCTCGGCCACCTTGCTGGAAGCCAGTGACCTGGTGAAAAACAGTGCCGATATGGTGCTGCTGGGCAACCGGCTTGACGGCATCCTGGCTGCTTTTGACAGTGCGCGGCGCTACCGGCGTATCCTGATCCAGAATTTTGTCTGGGCATTCAGTTACAACCTGCTGGCAATACCGTTTGCCATGGCGGGTTTCGTTGCCCCGTGGATGGCTGCCGCCGGCATGTCATTAAGCTCGGTGATTGTGGTGCTCAATTCACGCCGGCTGGCCAGGGCAAACAGCAGTTCAACAACCGCTGCAGCCAGTCAGCCGGCACCATTGCCCGCAGCGGGCGGAGCCTGATATGGAAAGCCTGTATATTCTTATTCCGGTGGCCGGTGTGTTCTGCCTGATAGCCATCAAGCTGTTTGTCTGGGCCATCGACAATCGCCAGTTTGATGACCTGGAGCGGGAAAGCCGGCGTATCCTGGAGGACGATGATGATGTTTGAAACCCTGGTCAGCGCATTCCTGATTGGCCTGGCCAGCAGTGGTCATTGCCTGGTGATGTGTGGTGGCATTGCCTCGGCGCTGTCCAGCAATATCGACCAGCAACAGGGCCATCGCCGGCTGCTGACACTGCTGCTGTTTCATGGCGGCCGCATACTCTGTTATACGCTGCTGGGCCTGGTGGTCGGTGACCTGCTGCGTACGGCACTGCACGGCTCGCCACAGCTGATGTTCAGCAGCCGGCTGGTGGCTGCCGGCCTGCTGGTGCTGATCGGCCTGTACATTGCCGGCATCAATACCGTGATAAAACACATCGAAAGCCGCATGGCGTTTGTCTGGCGTGCACTGCAGCCGGCCATCCGCCGTTTTATGCCGATTCGCCGTTTCCGTGATGCGCTGGTGCTGGGCTTTTTCTGGGGCTTTTTGCCCTGCGGCATTATTTACAGCACCCTGCTGTGGGCCAGCACCAGTGTTGATGGCCACAGTGCCGCTGTGCTGATGTTCTTTTTTGGCCTTGGCACCATACCGGCGCTGCTGAGCAGCAATATCGTGCTGCAGCGTTTTATCACCGGCCGCAGCAAAAAAGTGATCGGCCTGCTGATGATTGGTTTTGGCCTGTGGACAGCGGCCAGCCTGCTGATGGGCCATGGCAAACACCAGCATCAGCCAGCATCACAAACTACCGGACAACCGGCTATTGAACAGCACAAGCACCATTCCCATCACGGACACTGACATGAGCGACGATAACAGCGCCGGTAAAGTGCGCCGCAGCCGGGCATTCAGCAGGGCACGAAAAAAAGCCGAAACACTGCTGGCCAACAGGCAGCAGCTGAACCAGCTGGCCGCCGATGCCGGTGAAAAAATGCAGCGGCGCATCGGCGCGCTGGGTGAGATCAGGCAATCCCTGCTGGCCTTCCTGCGGCTGATCAAGGCCTGGGCCGCCGGCCGCTATCGCAGCATCCCGTGGAACAGCCTGCTGCTGATCGTCGCGTCGGTGGTCTATTTTGTCATGCCGTTTGATGTGGTGCCGGACTTCCTGGTGGCGCTGGGGCTGGTGGATGACCTGGCCCTGCTGGCCTGGGTGGCACGCCAGTGCAAAAAGGATATTGATGCGTTTCTGGCCTGGGAGGAGCAGAATCAAAAGGAAAAAGTATTGTAAGCCAGTGTTTTATCAGTTGGCATACATGCAATTGTCAAAACAGGTTTCCGGGCTTGCGCCAACCGCTGCTATAAATCGAAAATAGCGCATGGAAAAGAATGCCTGATCAATTAGAATCAGGAAAAATAATTGGGATCTTCCATTTTATGAAAGCAATGATTGGCAAATTATTCAACAAGCTAGGTTACCAGATTAAAAGGATTCCAGAACCTAAAGTCGCTACTTCATACGACCCGTATTCGGATATTGCTTTACAATCAGGCCCGGTCATTGACCTGGAAAAACTGGCCTTGATATCAGAATCCATCCCGGGAATGATTTCCCCACGATCCGGCCAGTTTCTTTTTGCACTGTGTTATATGCAGGAATTAACCGGCGATGTGGTCGAGATAGGTTCGTGGCAGGGCCGCTCAACAAG
>DATCSZ010000053.1:0-4692 GCA_036568205.1 Pseudomonadales bacterium | reverse complement strand
TGGCGAGCTGGTTGATCATGTGAAATTACAGTCACCCTGGGATCAAACACATGCTTTGTTTCCAACTAAAGTAGGTTATGTGATCTCAAGCCTGGATTATCGTCGGGACTTTGATTTTGAAAACAAACGTTATTTTAATGCGGGTGGTCTGTTTTTGGTAACCGGTGATGGTCCCGATGATGTGATAGGACTTCTATTTGACAGGCATCCTTTGGTTAGTGTATCGCCTGATGGTTGTAGACTGGCTGTTTCAAATCACCCATACGACCCGCGTGGCAAAAGACATGTCACAGCAAAATTAAAAATCATTAATCTGTGTGAAAAAGGAGTCTCACCATGACAATCGTGACAGATGAAATTTTGGCATTGGGGTAAAAAGGGACACCCACCCAATTTGACAGGGTAACCCCCACCATCTCCCAAAGCAGCTAAATTGAGTCAATGCAATTTCCCCGGCGGCCATTCAGGCCGCCAGTGTTTCCATAATGCGCCGGTAGATCTCAGTCAGCGGTTCCAGGTCGGCGATGCGTACACATTCGTCCACCTTGTGTATCGTCGCGTTACAGGGGCCGAGCTCAATCACCTGTGCGCCGGATGGCGCGATAAAACGCCCGTCTGATGTGCCGCCGGCAGTTGATAGCTCGGCATCAATCCCGGCCACTTCCCTGATCGCAGCCACGGTGGCATTGACCAGATCACCCGGCTCGGTCAGGAATGGCTGGCCGCTCAGGTGCCAGTCCAGCGTGTAATCAACGCCGTGCTTGTCGAGGATGGCGTGGGTGCGTTGCTTGATTGCATCGGCCGTTAATTCGGTGGAGAAACGGAAGTTGAAGTCGATATCACAGCTGCCCGGTATCACGTTGTTGGCACCGGTGCCGGCATGGATATTGGAAATCTGGAACGAGGTGGCCGGGAAAAACGCATTGCCGTTATCCCAGATGGTGTCGCTCAGTTCGGCAATGACGGGCGCGGCCAGGTGAATCGGGTTTTTGGCCAGATGCGGATAGGCGATATGACCCTGGATGCCTTTGACGCTGAGTTTGCCGGACAGGCTGCCGCGCCGGCCGTTCTTGATCACATCACCGAGTTTGTCGCTGCTGGAGGGTTCGCCGACCACGCAGTAGTCGATATGGTCACGGCCCTTGAGCCATTCCATTACCTTGACGGTGCCGTTTTTGGCGATGCCTTCCTCGTCGCTGGTAATCAGGAATGCAAGTCGGCCCCTGGGGTTCGGGTTGGCTTTGGCAAAATCCTCGGCCGCCAGCAGCATCGCTGCCAGGCTGGCTTTCATGTCGGCCGCACCACGGCCAAACAGGTAGCCATCGCGTTCGGCCGGTTCAAACGGCGGGCTTTGCCAGTTTTCCGCCGGGCCGGTTGGTACTACATCGGTATGGCCGGCAAAACACAGCAGCGGGCCGGTGTCGCCATACACGGCCCACAGGTTGTCCACGTCGTCAAAACGCAGGTGGGTGCAGTGAAAGCCGGCCGCTGTCAGCCGCTCAGCCATCAGTGCCTGGCAGCCGCCATCGTCGGGGGTGACGGAACGGCGGCGGATCAGTGCCTTGGTCAGTTCCAGGGTGGCATTGCTCATGGTGTCCTCGCGGCAGGATAACAGCGGCAGCCGGGCTGCCGCGTGGTTTCAGTTGTGGGCGTGCAGTTCGTTGTTCAGCTCGATCGCTGATTTGTTGCCCAGCGCCTCGATTGCGCCGGTGACCGAGTTGCGACGGAACAGCAGGTCGGATTTGCCGGCCAGCTCGCGTGCCTTTATTTTGTTGCCGGGCTGGCCGTCCGAGCCTATCAGTTGCACGACGGCGCCGGCAGTCAGGTACAGCCCGGCCTCAATGGTACAGCGGTCACCGAGCGGGATGCCGACACCGGCATTGGCGCCGATCAGGCATTCCTCGCCAATCGAGATAATCACGTTGTTGCCGCCTGACAGGGTGCCCATGGTGGAGCAGCCGCCGCCGAGGTCGGAGCCCTTGCCGACAAACACGCCGGCCGAGATGCGCCCTTCGATCATGCCGGGGCCTTCGGTGCCGGCATTAAAGTTGACAAAGCCTTCGTGCATGATGGTGGTGCCTTCACCGAGATAGGCGCCCAGGCGCACACGTGCGGTATCGGCAATACGGGTGCCGGCCGGCACCACGTAGTTGGTCATTTTCGGGAATTTGTCCACCGAGATCACGTCCAGCACACGGCCTTGCAGGCGCGCCTGCAGCTGGCGTTCGGCCAGTTCGCGCACATCGATGGCGCCTTCGCTGGTCCAGGCCACGTTCGGCAGCAGGCCAAACATGCCATCCAGCTTGATCTGGTGCGGCTTGACCAGCCGGTGCGACAGCAGGTGCAGCTTCAGGTAAACCTCGGGCACACTGGCCGGCTTGTCATCGCTGGCCAGCAGTGTTGCAACCAGCGGTTGCTGGCTGTGTGCCAGTTTTTCGGCAACGATGGCCAGCTGTTCTTCGCGCGCCAGGTGGAATGCGGCGGCCAGCGACTGCATCTGGGTATTGCTGACATCCATGGCGGCAGTGCCGCCTTGCCAGGCCAGCACCTTGCCCAGTGCGTTTTGTGCCTCGGCAGACAGGGCCATCAGTGGCTGCGGGTAGAAGACCTCCAGCCATTCACCCTTGCTGTTACGGGTGCCGGTGCCGAGGGCAAAACTGAAAATGGTGCTCATGATGAAATCCTCACTCAATGGTCATGACAGAAAAAGTGCGTGGTAGCCAGCTTCGGAAAAGCCGCTGTGCAGGCTGCCGTTGTTATCCAGCAGCGGGCGCTTGATCAGGGTAGGGTGCTGGCAGCACAGCGCGGCGGCATTGTCTGCAGTCAGCGATTGCCTGACGCTTTCATCCAGCTGCTTCCAGCTGGTGCTGCGCCGGTTGACCAGTTGCTCCAGCGGCAATTGTGCCAGCCAGTGGTTAACCAGTGCCTCGTTGATGCCGTCGCTGCGCAGGTCGTGAAAGCGGTAATCAATGCCGTGTTGTTGCAGCCATTTTCGGGCTTTTTTCACGGTGTCGCAGTTGCTGATGCCGTACAGGGTAATCATGTGCCTCCCGGATACTGTTGCAGGACAAACTGACGGATGCGCTGTGCTGCATCCAGGCATTCGGCCTCGGTGGCCACCAGTGCCAGCCGTGCATGGTTTTGTCCCGGGTTGGTGCCGTTTGCCTGCCGTGAAAGATACTGGCCGGGCAGGGCGGTGACATTCTGCGCGGCATACAGTGCCTGGCAGAAGCGCTCGTCATCATCGGGCAGCTGTGGCCACAGGTAAAAGGCCGCCGGCGGCATGGCCACGTTGAGGCAGCCGTCCAGCACATCCAGCACCTGGCGGAATTTGCGCCGGTACAAGGCACGGTTGTCGATCACGTGTTGCTCGTCCTGCCAGGCCAGGGTGCTGGCAATCTGGGTGGGTTCGGCCATCGCGCAGCCATGATAGGTGCGGTACAGCAAAAACGGCTGGATCAGTTCGCTGTCGCCGGCAATAAAGCCGGAGCGCAGGCCGGGCAGGTTGGAGCGTTTGGACAGGCTGTGAAATACCACGCAGCGGCGAAAGTCATCACGGCCCATTGCCGCGCAGGCCTGCAGCAGGCCGGGCGGCGGATTGTCCTCGTCGTGGTAGATCTCGCTGTAGCATTCATCGCTGGCAATGATGAAGTCGTAACGGTCGGCCAGCCGGATCAGCGCCTGCATGTCCTCCAGTGACATGACCGCGCCGGTCGGGTTGCCGGGCGAGCAGATAATCAGCAGCTGGCAGTCGCGCCATTGCTGTTCGCTGAGCTGGCTGAAATCCGGCCGGTAGCCATTGTCGGCTGTGCAATTGACAAACACCGGTGTGGCGCCGGCCAGCAGGGCAGCGCCTTCGTAAATCTGGTAGAACGGGTTGGGCATGATCACGCTGGCTGAAGCACTGGCGCTGACAGCGGCCTGGACAAAGGCAAAAATGCCTTCGCGGGTGCCGTTCAGCGGCAGCACCTGGCGTTCGGCGCTGACGCTGCCGGCGGCCAGCGCAAAACGCCGTTCCAGCCAGCCGGCAATAGCCTGGCGCAGCGCATCATTGCCGAGGGTTTTCGGGTAAAAGCTGATGCGGTCGAGGTGGCCGGCGAGACTGTGCAGCACAAACGGCGGCGGGGCGTGTTTGGGTTCGCCAATCGACAGCATGATGGCCGGCTTGTCGGCCGGGCTGATACCGGCTTTCAGTGCTGCCAGGCGCTCGAACGGGTAGGGTTGCAGTTGTGAAAGCAGTCGGTTCATGGCTTGCTGGTCTCTGCCACCTGCTGGTCCAGCCGTTCGCGGATGGCTTGCTGGATCTGGTCACACAGCTGTGTGTCCAGCAGCGGCTGGTGGTTTTTGTCGGTGATGAAAAAAATATCCTCCACCCGTTCGCCGAGGGTGGCGATCTTGGCGGTAATCAGCTCGACGCCGAAATCAACAAAGATGCGGCCGATAATCGCCAGCAGGCCGGGCCGGTCGGCGGCGATCACCTCCAGTACCGAGTGGCCTTTTTGCTGGTCGTGGGTAATCGAGGTGCGGGTAGGGATAGAGAAAAAACGCAATTGCCGTGGTGTGCGGCGATTGATGCTGCTGTTCATGGTGTGCTGGTCACTGAGCTGCTCTTCCAGTGCCTTCTTGATTTGCTGTACCCGTGCGTCATCGTGGCTGATCGGCTCGCCATTGGTATCCAGCACCATAAAGGTG
>DATCSZ010000052.1:0-7889 GCA_036568205.1 Pseudomonadales bacterium | reverse complement strand
CTGCTGTCATCGTCGGTAGCCACATCACCGACACGCCGGTCATCATGGATATAGCTGCCGCCCAGTGCCCACTCGCTGTAACGCTGCTTGTAACGCAGCTCCAGGTTGTGCAGGTAACCATGACGGCTGTTGATACGTGGTGTGTAGGTCATGTCGTAATGCGGCGCCAGGTTCAGGTAATACGGCACGGCAATGTCAATGCCACCGTCCTGGCCGCTGATCGCCGGCCATAAAAAACCGGTCTTGCGCCGGTCGTCAATCGGGAAATCCAGGTAGGGCAGGTACAACACCGGCACATCGGCAAGCCGGAAAAAGGCAGAGCGCAGCACACCACGGCCACTTTCTTCATCCAGCTCCAGCTCGCGCGCGGAAAACGACCAGTGTGGCCGGCTGGGCGGGCACAGGCTGAAGCTGGAATCATACAGGCGCAGGCGGTTGAACTCGCCGCCGTCCAGCTCTATGCGTTGTGAATAGCCATGAGCCTGTTGTTCGTGCAGCAGGTATCGGGCGCCGGTAAACAGGCCTTGCTGTTGTTCGCCATCCAGCACGGCGGTCTCCGACAGCAGCAGCAGGCCCGGTTCCCGCAGCTGGATATTGCCGGACAATTCACTGTGCTGGCGCTGCCGGTCCAGGCGCAGTGTGTCGCAGCGCAGGCGCCGCCGGCCCTGGTACAGTTCAACATTGCCGGCCAGTTCCAGCACGCCGCCGGCATCCTGGTGAATGGCATCCGCAGCAAGGCGCAGCTCGGCCTGCTCTGCCGGCAGCAGGCGGTCGGGTGCCGGGTTGGCCGGCGGCAAATAATAGCCACCACAGGCATTGCCGGCCGCCGGGTCATCCACCCAGTCAAGTCGTGCGGCACTGGCCATCGCCTGTTGCATGGCCTGGTGATAGGCCTCATCGGTCGGTGTGGCTTCCATGTCCAGCGCTGCGACAACTGGCGCTGGCGGCGGGCACCAGCTGTCGCCGGCACGGGCGGGGGTGGCCGGCAACAGCAGCAGACAGCAAACAAAGGCAAACAACCTGGGCATCAAAAAGACAAAATCCGTGGCGACTGGAAGCGTTGCAGAAAATCCGGCCACTATACACGACTTGGCAGCAAAGCTGTATTGCCGGTGCGCGGTGCAGATGCCGCTGCAATCGGGTAACATAGCCGGCAACTTATTAACCCGGCAATTAATATTGTCGGGTTAATCATTGCGGCACAGGAAGCTGCCGCCGCCGGGCATGCCCGGCGCAAGCGACTGTCATGCAAGAAGCGTCACGCCGCTTCGCCGGCATTTCAGTCGCGCCCAATAAACAGGGAGGATGCCTGTTTCATTGCCAGGTTAATAATATTGTCGGGTTAATCATTGCGGCACAGGAGGTAGCCGCCGTCGGGCATGCCTGGCGCAAGCGACTGTCATGCAAGAAGCGTCACGCCGCTTCGCCGGCATTTCAGTCGCGCCCAATTAAACGGGAGGATGCCTGTTTAATTGCCAGCTTAATAGTTGTCATATCGGGGCTTTTAAATGAGCGATGAACTGCAACACTGGGTAGCCCGTCAGCTTGGCCGCCATCCGCAGCAGCTGCAATGGCAGCCGTTGTCCGGCGATGCCGGTTTTCGCCGTTATTACCGTTGCCGCTGCGGCAATGACAGCTGGATGGCCGTGCTGGCGCCGCCGGCCAGCGAAAACAACACGGCCTTTGTGCAGATTGCCGGGCTGCTGGCCGATGCCGGTGTCAATGTGCCGGCTGTGCTGGCGGTGGACTACCAGCATGGCTTTATGTTGCAGAACGACCTGGGTGACAGGCTGCTGCTGCCGCAGCTGACGGCCGCCACGGCTGACGATTATTACCACAAGGCGATGCAGCAATTGCAGCTGATGCAGGGCATCACGGCCGACCGCCTGCAGTCGTTGCCACGCTATGACGAGCCGGCGCTGCGGCTGGAGTTGTCGTATTTCAGTGACTGGTTTGTCAGCCGCCTGCTGGACATTGATGTGCGGGCGCATGAACAGCAATTGCTGGTTTCACTGTTTGACTGGCTGGTGGACAGCGCCCTGCAACAGCCGCAGGTGTTTGTGCACCGCGATTACCACAGCCGCAATATCATGCTGACAGCCAGTGGTGAACTGGCCACCATCGATTTCCAGGATGCCGTGCTGGGCCCGGCCAGCTACGATCTGGTGTCACTGCTGCGTGACTGTTATGTGGTCTGGCCGGCTGCCGATGTCAGCCGCTGGGTAGAGCAGTTTCGTGCCAGCACCTGGCCGCAGCTGGATGCCGAACAATTCCGCCGCGGTTTTGACCTGATTGGCCTGCAGCGCCATATCAAGGTGCTGGGCGTGTTTGCCCGGCTGTCGATCCGTGACAACAAGCACGGCTATCTCAATGACCTGCCAACGGTGATCCGTTATGTACGCGACGTGGCGGCGATGTATCCGCAAGCGGCAGAATTTCTGGACTGGTTTGACCAGCGCCTGATGCCGCAAGCCCGCCGGCAGTCGTGGGGCAAGGCATTATGAGGGCAATGATCCTGGCTGCCGGTTTCGGAAAACGCATGCGCCCGTTGACTGACAGCACACCCAAACCGTTATTGACGGTAGATGGCAAGCCGCTGATTTTTTCTGTTGTCGAGGCCTTGCAGCGGGCGGGCATAGATGAGCTGGTCATCAACCATGCCTGGCTGGGTGAGCAGATTGTTGCCGCCTGCGGTGATGGCAGCCGCTGGGGTGTCAGGATTGTGTATTCCGCCGAAGGCGAGCCGCTGGAAACTGCCGGTGGTATTGCCCGCGCCTTGCCATTGCTGGGTGACCAGCCGTTTATTGTTGTCAATGGCGATATTTACAGCGATTACGATTTTGCCGGTCTGGCCAATCGTTCGCTGGGTGAACAGCTGGCGCACCTGGTGCTGGTGGATAACCCGCCGCAGCACCCGGCCGGTGATTTTTCCCTGCTGGGTGAGCAGCTGGTGTGCCGGCAAGGCGAGAATGCCGCCACCTTTAGTGGTATATCGCTGTTGTCGCCTCAGCTTTTTTGTCAGTATGGCAAGGCCGAAGGCCCGCTGGCGCCGTTACTGAAAAAAGCCATCGCCGATGGCCGGGTCAGTGGCGAGCATTACCATGGCCGCTGGGTTGATGTCGGCACGCCTGAGCGACTGCAGCAATTGCAGGCTAATGGTCAGCATTCCTGACGGCTGCCTGTCTTTTTCCGGCCGGTGGCTTCGACTTTGCCTGCATGGATGCAGGTAAGGGGCGTGAGCAGGCTGCGCAAGCTTCAGTCGAACAAACTACTGCAGAAGGTATCAGGCTCAGGGCTTGTCAGTTACCAGCCACTGTTCCAGCACCCGGTAAAGGCGGGCAACATCAATCGGCTTGCTGACAAAATCATTCATGCCGGCGTTGATGGCTTGCTGGCGATCCTCTTCAGAGGCGTTGGCGGTCATGGCAATAATCGGCAATTTACCATGCCGGCTGTCCTGACGGATTTTTCGTGCCGCTTCAATGCCATCCATTAATGGCATCTGGATATCCATCAGGATGCCATCGACGCTGTGTTTTTTCAGCAGTTGCAGCACTTGTTCGCCGTTATCGGCAAGCAGTGTGGTAATGCCGGCTTTTTCCAGCAGGCGGGTGGCCAGCAACTGGTTAAAGGCATTGTCCTCAGCCAGTATTACCTTGCATCCACGCAGTGATTCCGGCGTCGTCATGGGGTCGCTGCCTTGGTCGGGCAGCTCACTGCCGGAAAGTGGTGTCAGCGGCAGGGTGAGCACAAAACGGCTGCCCTGGCCAGGTTTGCTGGTCACGTCAATGCTGCCTCCCATGATTTCTGTCAGGCGTTGGCAAATGCTTAATCCCAGGCCGGTGCCGCTGGTGGTGTAGGGTCGGGTGGCATTGCCAAACTGCATAAAGGGTTCAAACAGCAGCGGCAGGTCGGATTCTGCAATGCCAACACCGGTGTCACTAACGCTGATACAGAGCTGCGAACGGGTATCGGTATTGCACCAGCCGGCATGGACACGGATTTCGCCCTGCTCGGTGAACTTGAGCGCATTGGCGCACAGGTTGGCAAGAATCTGCAGCAGCTTGTCCTGGTCGCCGGACCATACCGGCGGCAGGTCGTCGTCACAGTCAATCTCAAAACGCAGTTGTTTGGTCTGCGCCGCAATGGCAAACAGGTCATCCAGCTTGTGCAGCAACTGACGCAGGCTGAACGGTGCGTTGTGCAGGCTTTCCTTGCCGGATTCGATTTTGCTGTAGCTGAGAATATCGTTGATCAGCACCAGCAGCAGGTTGGCAGAGGTCAGGGATTTGCGGATATATTCGCGCTGCTTGTCGCCCAGCTCCATGTCCATCACCAGCTGGCAGAGGCCGATAATCGAATTCAGCGGGGTGCGCAGGTCATGGGTAATTGACGCAAAAAACGTGGTTTTGATGCGGTTGGCCTGCTCGGCCTGCTCCTTGGCTTGTTGCAACAGGCCGGTGCGCTGGGCCACTTTTTGCTCCAGCAGCAGGGTATGGGCGAGCAGGCTGCGCACGCTGAGCACGGCGACAAACACCGCCGTAGCGATAAACGCTGTCATGATGATAAACAGGAATGACAGCGAACGACTCTGCGGCGAGCGTGTTTGCCAGCCGTTCAGTGGTGCTGCCGTCAGCTGCCACTGGCCGCCCATAAAAACAACCGGCTGGTGAATGCCCTTGCCATCGGCAAACAAGTCTGCATCACCAAAAAACACCTCGCCACTGTGGCTTTCACGCAGTGCCAGGGCCAGCTGCTGGTGTGCCTGCTGTATGCCGGCAGCGTCCAGCAGTTCTGGCAAGTCCAGCACCATCAGTGCCATGCCGACGTAGTCTTCCCGGCCGTCACTGTTGCGACTGTAAAATGGTGTGCGGAACACCAGCCCGGTGCCGCCCTGGATCAGCCGCATTGGCCCTGCCACCGTTGGCTGGCCACTGGCGATGGTTTCGGCAACGGCCGGCCATTGCCAGTCGACATCGCGGTAATCAACACCGACAGCTGCCTGGTTGTCTTCGGGCGGGTAGACATGGGTAATGGTGTATTTTTCGGCAAAGCCGATATTGCGGATAAACGGCATTTGTTCATGGGTTTTTTCTGCCCATGGCTGGAAGTTTTCCGACCACAGGCGGCGAAAATCCGGCTCACGCAACATGCCCAGATCCACCAGGGTGGCAAAACCACGGGTCAGGTAAAACGTGGTGTTGAGGTGCTGCTCCAGCTGCAGGCGGAACTCACTGAGCTGGCTGCCCACTTCCAGCTGCTGGCGCGCCAGATGGCTTTCGTCCATCAGCCGGATCATCAGCCTGAACGCCTGCCAGGCGCCAAAGCTGACGGCCAGGCTGATGGCAATGGCCACGGCATAAATGCGCACAATGGTTGATAAATTCATGAATCCCTGTTCCTGTCCTGTATTGGCAGGCAAGCCCCTTTGTTGCCGCATTGTAGAACGGCAAGGCAAGCACAGGAAAGCGCTGCTGCTGATTGATTGGCAAAGATCGGCTACAATGCCCGGCCCCGATATTGCGAGAAACACCATGGCTGATTTCCTGATTGCCCCGTCCATCCTGTCTGCCGATTTTGCCCGCCTGGGTGAAGACGTGGACAAGGTGCTGGCTGCTGGCGCCGATATTGTCCACTTTGACGTGATGGACAACCACTATGTGCCCAACCTCACCATCGGCCCGATGGTGTGCAAGGCACTGCGAGATTACGGCATTACCGCACCGATTGATGTGCACCTGATGGTCAGCCCGGTGGATGAACTGATCGGCCAGTTTGCCGATGCCGGCGCCACCTATATCACCTTTCACCCGGAAGCCAGCCAGCATGTCGACCGCTCGCTGCAGCTGATCAAAAGTCGTGGCTGCAAGGCCGGCCTGGTATTCAACCCGGCCACCAGCCTGGATGCCGCCCGCTACGTGATGGACAAGCTCGACATGATGCTGCTGATGTCGGTCAACCCCGGTTTTGGTGGCCAGTCATTTATCCCGGCCACGCTCGGCAAGTTGCGCGAGGCACGCCGGCTGATTGATCACAGCGGCCTGGATATCCGGCTGGAAATCGACGGTGGCGTCAAGGTGGACAATATCGCCGACATTGCCGCTGCCGGTGCCGATACCTTTGTTGCCGGCTCGGCCATTTTCAGCCAGCCGGATTACCAGGCAGTGATCAACGCGATGCGCAACGAGCTGGCCCGTGTTAAAAAGCCTGTTTGACGGCCACTGGCCGGCTGCCATCCTGTTTGACCTGGACGGCACGCTGATCGACAGTGTGCCGGAACTGGCCCGTGCGCTGGATGCCGCGTTAACCGGCGGTGGCCTGCCGGCGGCCGGCATCAACAATACCCGGTTGTGGGTAGGCAATGGCGCCCGGGTTCTGGTGCAACGGGCATTGGCCCATGCCTTGCAGTTGCCGCAAGATGCCGTGCCGGCAGCACTGCTGGAGGACAGCCTGCAGCGTTTTCTGGCTGCCTATAGCCACAACCAGAGCAGCCCGCATGATCTCTACGATGGCGTGGCCGACACCCTGCAACAACTGGCACAGTTGCCAATCCGGCTGGCGATTGTCACCAACAAGCCGATCCGTTTTGTGCCATCGATACTGGAAAACTGCGGCATTGCCGGCCATTTCGGCCTGCTGCTGGGTGGCGACAGCCTGGCCGAGAAAAAACCGCATCCGGCCCCGCTGCTGCATGCCGTCAACACCCTTGGCGCCAGCACCGCCAACAGCCTGATGGTTGGCGACTCCGCCAATGACATACTGGCCGCCAATGCCGCCGGCATGCGCTCGGTGTGTGTCAGCTGGGGCTACAACCACGGCGACAACCCGCTGCAACTGCCGGCCAGCGCCCATATCCACCACATCAGCGAACTGCTGGGCTGACGCCTTTTCCTTATCCCGTCGCTCCGGCACCGTCCCGTCACACCGGCGAAGGCCGGTGCCCAGCGTCTTTTGTACCTTGCTGACTACAAGCCACTGGATACCGGATAAGGCTGCGCCTTTCCGGTATGACGGAATAAAGAACCGTCGCACCGGCGAAGGCCGGCGCCCAGTGTCTTTGTTCACTTGCGGACTTAAAGCCATTGGATTCCGGTAAGGGGCGTGAGCAGGATGCGGAAGCTTCAGTCGAACAACGCATGGCTTGCGTACTCTGGTTTTGCCTCATTTATACAAGCAATACCGATCCGGTCATATCAGTTTGTTAATCATGCTCCCTGGCAGCACGCACGGCATCAAGAATGTCTGCCGTTGTGGCCTGGGTCGCCAGTGTAGCAACATCAAAAGGTGAAGAAGGCTGCGATGTTTTGGCACGCAGCACGATAACACTGCCATCCTTGCAGCGAATTTCAACATCCTCGTATCTGGCCAGTGCTAACAGCTCGGGCAATTGCTGTTGTGCCTGAGAATCAGTAAAAACCTTCATGCCATTACTCCAGAATAGAAATACCGATATCGCCTGCAACTTGCCGCATGCGCTGATCCAGCGTCATTAACGGGGCAGATAATGCAAGTGCGCATTGAAGAAAGTAAGCATCATAGGCATAAAGTGAATGCCGGATGGCAATAGCCAGAGCTGCTGCAATATCAATATTGACCAGTTGTACGGGAATAGAGCGGGCAAGTGCTTCTGCCTGCAAAGCCTCCTGCCCGGTCAAGCGTTTGCGTTTAACCATAGCAGACAGTGCATTGCCCAACTCATAAGGAAGGATTTCAGGCGCTATTATCTCTGCGCCGCGAGTGTGCTCGATTACCCGCTCACGCTCAGGTTCACCAAGAACAGTGCACAAAAAAATGTTGGTGTCAGCCACGATAATCATGGTGAACATTGTACAGCACACCGGTAATGCTGCGCCAAAAATTGTCGCACCTACTTGAGCCGGCTTAACCAG
>DATCSZ010000051.1:0-5432 GCA_036568205.1 Pseudomonadales bacterium | reverse complement strand
CATCAGCGCCAGTTCCACCTGGTCCTGGATGTCCTCGATATGGATGGTGCCGCCGGAGGGCATGCGGCGCTGGAAGGTCATTGATACCTGGTCGGCCAGCTGGGCCACGGTTTCGCGGATACGCGAGGAAGCCGCTGCGGTGCCGCCTTCAACCGCCAGGAATGCCTTGGTAATGGCGATCTGGATCTTGTCCTGGGTGTACGGCACCACGGTGCCGTTACGCTTGATCACGCGCATCTGGCCGGGCGCGGTGGCGCTCAGGTTGTCGCTGGCCGGCTGGGCGGGGGGGTATTCACTGCTGTGGGATGAGGTCTGGGTTTCGGTTTGCATGATGATCGTCCGTTTCTGTTCTGTCGGTTGCGGCGGATAGTGTCTGCCAAAGCACAACGGCTGCTGCTTGCGGAAGGTCAAACCGCAATATATAGCGCTTTTGGCTGATGGAGACACAAGATAATGCGGTTGGGGGGAATCTGCAAGGGTGTTTTCCTGAGGATATCCTGTGGACAAAATGTGGGTATCCGGCGGGGTGAGTGATTGCTAACACCCTGCTGTGCATGGTCGTGTTGGCCAGCTGCCAAACGGTCATAAAAGGCGGTCTTTTGAGAGCAAAAAAATTTATTAAATTGTGGCCTGCTGGACAGAAAAATCCATATATGGTGGTTGGTGAGCTGACAGACAACCAGATATGGGGTGCCGGAAAAGCCGGCAGGGGTCAGAAGGTGATGATGTGCTCGAACTGCGGGCGGATAAACAGCTGGCCGTCCACCGGGTGATCCTGGTGGCTGGGCGCGGCAATGCGGATATGCTGGCCATCGCTGTTGATCACGGTGTAGAAGGTCTGGGTGCCGGCAAACTGCTTGTCACGAATGGTGACCGGGTAGCCCTGGTCGTCGATCAGCCAGTCGTCCGGGCGGGTCAGCAGCTGTACGTCGTCAGCGCCGGCCGGCAGCGGTTTCGGGCAGGCAATCACGCCAAACGCGGTTTCCAGTGTGCTGTTGTCGAGCCGGCGGGCGCGGATCAGCTGGCCCTGGCCGATAAACTCGGCAACAAAACGGCTGGCGGGCTGGTGGTAGAGCGTGTACGGCGAACCCCATTGCTCCAGCCGGCCGCCATTGAGGATGCCGACCTGGTCACCAAAGGCAAACGCCTCGGTCTGGTCGTGGGTCACCAGGATGGCGGTCAGCCCGGCATCTTTCAGCAGTTTGCGAATGCCGAGGTTGAGGCTTTTGCGCAGCTCGGTATCCAGGTTGGAAAACGGCTCGTCCATCAGCAGCAGCCTGGGCCGGGGAGCCAGCGCGCGGGCAATCGCCACCCGCTGTTGCTGGCCACCGGAGAGTTCGTGCGGATAACGGCGGGCCAGGGCGGCAAGCTCGATCAGCTGCAGCAGCTCGTCTACCCGTGCCTGGCGATCGGGTTGTTTGTGAATGCCGTAGGCGATGTTTTCCGCTACCGTCAGGTGCGGGAACAAGGCGTAATCCTGGAAAATAAAGCCGATACCGCGTTTGGCGGCATCGCAGTGGGTGATGTCGTGCTTGTCCAGTGTAATGCGGCCGCGCTCAATCGGCTGGAAGCCGGCCAGCGTGCGCAGCAGGGTGGTTTTGCCGCAGCCGCTGGGGCCGAGCAGCGAACACAGCTGGCCGCGCTGCATGGCAAAGCTGATGCCGTCGAGAATCTTCTGCCCGCCGATCAGGCTGTGCAGCCGCTCTACCGCCAGCAGTGTGTCCATCAGCGGCCGGCGTTTTCGTTCAGCAGAAACTCGATCAGCGCTTTTTGTGCGTGCATGCGGTTTTCCGCTTCTGGCCAAACCGCCGATTGCGGGTGATCGAGCATCTGTTCGGAAATTTCCTCGCCGCGGTGGGCCGGCAGGCAGTGCATGAACAGCGCATCGCTGCCGGCCTTTTCCATCAGCGCCTCGTTGATCTGGTAGCCGGCAAAGGCTTTGGCGCGCTGCGCCTGTTCCTCTTCCTGGCCCATCGAGGCCCACACATCGGTGACCAGCAAATCGGCGCTGGCAGCGGCTTCTGCCGGTGAGCGGGTAATCACTACCCGGTCCTTGTTGGCGGCCAGCAGGTCGGCACGCGGTTCAAACCCCTCAGGGCAGGCGATGTGCAGTTCAAAATCAAACTGGCGGGCGGCCAGGATGTAGGACTGGCACATATTGTTGCCATCACCGATCCAGGCCACTTTTTTGCCCTGGATGCTGCCGCGCTGCTCAATAAACGTCTGCATGTCGGCCAGCAGCTGGCAGGGGTGGAAATCATCGGTCAGGCCATTGATCACCGGCACTGTCGAGTAGCGGGCAAAGGTCTCGATGCGCTCATGGCCAAAGGTGCGGATCATGATGATGTCGAGCATCGAGGACAGCACCCTGGCGCTGTCCTCGATCGGCTCACCACGGCCCAGCTGGGTGTCGCGCGGTGATAAAAACATGGCATGGCCGCCCAGCTGGGTCATGCCGGCCTCAAACGACACCCGGGTGCGGGTCGAGGCTTTCTCGAACAGCATGCCCAGTACATGGCCCTTGAACGGCTGGGCGGCACGGATGCCGGCCAGGTCGCGTTTCATGGCAATGGCGCGCTGGATGATCTGCTGCAACTCGGCCGGGGAACAATCGTTGAGGGTTAAAAAATGACGCACGGACATGGTGTGGTTACCTGTTCGGTCAGGAAAAATCGGACAACAGCCGGTCGATGCCATCCAGCAGCTGGTCGGCTTCATCGGTGCTGATAATCAGCGGCGGCAGCAGGCGGATGACCGAGCCGGCGGTGACATTGATCAGCAGGCCCTGTTCCAGTGCCTTGCCGACCAGTTCGCCGCAGTCGCGGTTCAGTTCGATGCCGAGCATCAGGCCGTGGCCACGGATCTGGCGCACAAACGGCTTGTCGCCGAGCCGTTGCTGCAGGCCCTTGAGCAGGTAATCGCCCATCTGTGCCGCATTGGCCACCACGCCGTCATCGACCAGAGTGGTGACGGTGGCCAGCGCCACGCTGGTGGCAAACGGGTTGCCGCCAAAGGTGGAACCATGGTTGCCGGGGCCAAACAGGCCGGCCGCCTTGCCGTGGGCAAAGGTGGCGCCCACCGGGATGCCGTTGCCAAGGCCCTTGGCGGTGCTCAGCACATCGGGCAGCCAGTCATGATGCTGGAAGGCAAAATACTGGCCGGTACGGCCATTGCCGGTTTGTACTTCATCCAGCATCAGCAGCCAGTCGTGCTCGTCACACAGCCGGCGCAGGCCGTCCAGGAAAGCGGCGCTGGCAATATGCACACCGCCTTCGCCCTGTACCGGTTCCACCAGTACCGCAACAATATTCGGGTTGTTTTTGGCAATGGTTTCCACGGCGGCCAGGTCATCATACGGTGCCCGCACAAAGCCCTTGGTCAGCGGTTCAAAGCCGGCCTGGATCTTGCGGTTGCCACTGGCGCTGAGGGTAGCCAGGGTACGGCCATGAAAGGCGTGGTCAAACACCAGGATATTGGGAATGTCGATGCCTTTTTTGTGGCCGAACAGGCGCGCCATCTTGATCGCCGCCTCGTTGGCCTCGGCGCCGGAGTTGCAGAAAAACACATTGTCCATGCCGCTGATGGCGCACAGCCGTTCGGCCAGGCGCTGCTGGCTGCTGATATGGTACAGGTTGGAGGTGTGCAGCAGCTGGCCGGCCTGGCGGCAAATGGCCTCGGTAACGGCCGGGTGGGCATGGCCCAGGCCGCACACGGCAATGCCGGACAGGGCGTCCAGATAGGCCTTGTTGTGCTGGTCGTACAGCCAGATACCTTGTCCACGGCTGAACTCGACTGGCAGCCGTGCGTAGGTGTTCATGATGGCGGTGGATGTGCTCATGGTTGCTCCCAAACGCAAATAGGCAGCAACAGCTGCCTATTCAAAGCCGAAATCCTATGCCAAAGCCCGCGGCAAATCAATAGTCGCCGGCGTTTTGCGCCGGCCGGTGCTGGCTGAAGCGGCAGGCATTCGGTAGAATGGCCACCCCATCCATCCAGCCAACAAGAGAGAGTGACGATGGACATCATCGAAACCATCAAAGAACAGATCAACAGCAACCCGATCCTGCTGTACATGAAGGGCTCGCCCAACCAGCCACAATGCGGCTTTTCGCAGCGCACTTCACAGGCGGTCATGGCCTGTGGCAAGCGTTTTGCCTATGTGGATGTGCTGAGCAACCCGGATATCCGTGCCAACCTGCCGAAATACGCCAACTGGCCGACGTTTCCGCAGCTGTGGGTGAACGGTGAACTGGTCGGCGGCTGTGATATCGTCTGCGAAATGTACGAAAGTGGCGAGCTGAAGGCGCTGCTGGACGGCGTGGCCGAGTAAGCCGGCCGTGCTGCTGCACCGGATCACGCCGCTGCTTGTGCTGCTGGCCATGGCTGCCTGCGACCCGCGGGTTCGCAGCGACGTCGACACCAGCCAGCCGGCGGCGGCCGATCCGGTGCAGCAGCTGCAGGCGCTGGCCGAAGGGGATGCGATTGCCGATGCCAGGACGGCGTTTGCCCGTGGTGATACCCGCTTGTGGTCCTGGAATACCCGTCAGCAGCGTATTGTGCCGGCCGCAGCGCAGCTTGCTGACGGCCAGGCCACCCGTACCGCCCCGGCCATGAGTGATACCCTGTACAGCCAGCAACACCTGCAGGCGCGCCAGCGCTTTATTGATTACGCCACCCAATACAACAGCGAAATGCTGCGCCTGCTGGCGCAGTGACAGCGGCAATCGCCGTCAGCCGGCTGCCGGTATGCGCCGCCGGGCCAGCCACAGGCCGGCCAGCAGCAACAGCAGGTAACCGGCATGGCCGCCACCGCTGCTGCTTTTGCCGCTATAGCTGTAATACACCGTATCGTCATCAACAATCAGCCCGTAGGCAGTTCCCACCCTAATGCTGCCGTTAGTTGTGCTGTCCAGGGTCACGGCAAAAGTCTCGTTTTTTTCGTCATGGCTGTCGCCGGCGATAGCCACGGTAATGGTTTTTTCGGTCTCGCCACTGCTGAATACCAGGCTCTCGTTGGGCAGGTATTCATTGACAAAGTCCAGTGCATCGGCCGGCTGCTCACCACTGCCGGCCACACTGTAAAAAACCGTGGCACTGCTGCCGGTATCGCCGTCGCGCCGTACCCTGAACGTGAACGTGGTGGTGCCGGCATCGCCTTCGGCTTTGCCGGCGTCCAGCGGCAGCACACTGAAACGGGTGGCCGGCAGCAGGCCTGGCACAATACTGAAGTTTGCCGGTGAAACGGCAAAAAACAGGTTGTTGCTGCAGCGCAGTCGCAGCCGGCCACTGGCGGTTGCCGAATTGGGCAGGCTGACATAGGCAATGCCGGTGTTCGGTGCATTGGCCAGCAGCAGCTCAGGGAAGCTTTGCCCGCCATCATCGGAAAAATGGATGTCGACGTTGGCACAACTGACCGGCGGGTAATCGGTCCT
>DATCSZ010000050.1:0-4016 GCA_036568205.1 Pseudomonadales bacterium | reverse complement strand
GCTGGAGTTGGTGGCCGGCCTGGTGGAAGCCGGTGAGGCCGATACTGCGGTGGCCATGCGTGAGTCACAGGAAGAAGCCGGGCTTGCCGTGAGTGCGTTGTGGCCGATCGGTCGCTATTACAGCAGCCCCGGTGGCAGCAGTGAACAGCTCAGCTTGTTTTGCGGGCGTGTAGATGCGTCAGCAGCCGGCGGTATTCATGGTCTCGCTGAGGAGCATGAAGACATTCGTGTGCATGTGATGGCCGTTGCCGACATGGCGGCACTGCTGGATGAAGGTTCGGTGCGCAATGTGCATACGGCGGTTGCCCTGCAGTGGTTGTTATTGCACCACGACTCGTTGCAGGCAGCATGGGCTTGGTGAGGGCTTTCCTGGGCGTTGGTGCAAGCCCTGCCTTATCTGCGGCGATCGGGCAATGGCGAACACAGCACGGGCCAATGCCGGGTTTACGGTGGGTGGCCGATCATAACCTGCACATGACGCTGGTGTTTCTGGGTATCGTGGCAGAAGGGCAATTACCGGTGTTGGCTCGTGCCATAACCCCGGTGGTTGCGGCACAGTCGCCGATCGATGTGCATTGGCATGCGGTTTCGTGGTTTCCGGATGCCCAGCGGCCGCGTGTACTGGCCTTGTTGCCGCAGCCGAATGAAGCGTTACAGCATTGGCACCAACAAACCTGTGCCAGCTTGCGGGCACAGGGGTTTGTGCTGGAGGCGCAACCGTATCGACCGCATATTAGCCTGGCCCGGGTGCGGCACACACACGATGTACCACTGCAGGCAGGCGGCATGGCGCAGGCCATGCAGGTCCGGCAATTGACCTTGTTCCGAAGTGACAGCACAGCCAATGGCGTGCATTACACCGCCTGCCAATCATGGCTGCTCGGGGGGTGACTCCGTGCTATAGACGTCCGGGCGTGGGTCAAGCTCGGCGATCACCGGAGCGGTCTCAGGCAGTGCCGTTGCAAAGGTTTCCTGTGCGGCTACGGTGATATCCAGGCCTTCGTGCTGGTTCTGCGCGGCATAGGCCGAGAGCAGTGCCAGCACACTGGTAATGCCCCAGAAGAATCCTCCCGGCCCGACCAGGTCGATCAAGGCGGCAATCAGCAATGGGCCGAGACAACTGCCAATGCCAAATCCCAGCAGCAGGGTGGCACTGGCCGGTACCACTTCGGCCTGCTGCAAACGGTCATTAATCAAGGCGACGGCAACCGGGTACAGTGCGGCACTGATGCCCATAAAGCATGCGCTGAACACGATCAGTAACCAGGGGGCCGTGGTGCCGAGTGTGGCTGCCGCGGCGCAAAAAGCGCAGCCCGCCAGGCTCATCAGTAACAGCATGCGCCGGCGATCCATGCGGTCTGACAGGCGTCCCAGGGGCCAGGCAAAGACAACGGCGGCCAGCACGCCGGCGGCCATGAAGCGGGCAATGCTGTCGAGGTCCAGCCCGGTCAGCGTGCCATAGACCGGCCCCATGCTGCCAAAGGCACTGATGACAATGCCGCTGGCAACGCAGGTGACAGGCCCCAGTGGGCTTAAGCGGTACAAGGCACCCAGGGGCAGGCGCCCGGCCGGCTCAATGGCAGGTGCCGGCAAGCGGGTCAGCGCCAGCGGTACCAGGGCTGCCACCAGCAGCATGCCGGCCAGGTTAAAGGGCTCGAAAGTCGTCGGGCTGCTCAGGCCCAGCAGTAACTGCCCGCAGGTTGCCGAGAGGTAAAAGCACATTTGGTAACCGGCAAAGAGGGTGGCGCGGCTGTCATTGCTGGCGCGCGTGGACAGCCAGCTTTCAATGGCCAATAGCATGCCGGCCACACTGATGCCGCTGACCAGTCGCAATATGCTCCAGAACGCGATGTCCACAATCAGGGGGTGCATCAGTGCGGCGATACTGGCCAGCCCCGCAAAGGTGGCAAACGCGCGAATGTGGCCTACGCGCTCAATAATGCGGTAGCTGTGCAATGAACCGAATACAAAACCGACGGCATAGCAGCTCATGATCCAGCCGATTGAGGTAGGGTCGATGCCTTCGAGCCCCAGGCGAACGCCCAGTACACTCATTAACAAGGTGTTGCCGCTCACCAGTAGCGCAACGCTGCCCAGCAAGGCTGACAGGGAAAGCATCATTCCGCGCATCAGGAGGGGATTTCCCACAGTCGGTTAAAGGTAGGGCGGCAGTGTCTCAAATACGGTCCGTGCGGCGCAAACGCCGGTGTGCAGATGACGCCTTCTGGTGCGACCAGTTACACTGGCATCTTTCTGGCAGGAAACGTGCGCGTGAGTGACACCACCCCCGATAAACCCGTAGGGCTGTTACGCTCCGGGGCAACCGTGAGCGCCATGACCATGCTCTCCAGGGTGTTGGGATTGATGCGCGATGTGCTGTTTGCCAGCCTGTTGGGTGTGAGTGCTGTCACGGATGCTTTTTTTATTGCATTCCGTATCCCGAACTTCCTGCGTCGCCTGTTTGCTGAAGGGGCTTTCTCGCAAGCATTTGTGCCCGTGCTTTCCGAGTACCGTGCCAAAACCAGCCTGGCAGAAGTGCAGGTGTTGGTAAACGCTGTAGCCGGTACCCTGGGCATGGTATTGATGTTGATTACCGTGATTGCCGTGGTAGGTGCCCCGGCATTGACGGCAGTGTTTGCTCCCGGTTTTGTCGGTAACGACGAGCTGTTCGCGCTGACCAGCCGCATGTTGCAGATTACCTTCCCGTATTTGTTGCTGATTTCATTAACCGCGTTTGCCGGTGCAGTGTTGAACAGTTACGGGCGATTTGCTGTGCCGGCATTCACCCCGGTGTGGTTGAACCTCTGCCTGATGGCCGGTGCGGTATTGGGGGTGCGTTACAGCGCGCAACCGGTCATTGTGCTGGCCTGGTCGGTGTTGTTAGCAGGTGCTGTGCAGCTGGCATTCCAGCTGCCGTTCCTGGCACGGTTACGTTTGTTGCCCCGTCCGAAGACCGATTGGAGTCACCCCGGTGTCAGGCAAGTCTTGCAGCTGATGTTGCCAGCGATGTTTGGTGTCTCGGTCAGCCAGATCAACCTGCTGCTCGACACCATGCTGGCCTCATTCCTGCCGACCGGCAGCATCTCCTGGCTGTATTACTCGGACCGGCTGACCGAATTGCCATTGGGGGTCTTTGGTATCGCCATTGCCACGGTGGTGCTGCCCAGCCTGTCACGCAATCATGCGGCGCAGTCGCCTGAGGTGTTCAGCGAGACGCTGGCGTGGGGGGTGCGTACGATATTGGTGATTGCCTTGCCGGCAACGGCGGCCTTGTTGTTGCTGGCAGAGCCGATCATTGCCACCTTGTTCCAGTACCACCGCACCACACCGCATGATGTCCTGATGGCCGGCTGGAGCCTGAAAGCCTACGCACTGGGATTGTCGGCGTTCATGCTGGTGAAGGTGCTGGCTCCCGGGTTTTATGCCCGGCAGGATACCCGCACCCCGGTAGGTATCGGTATTCGTGCCATGGTGGCGAATATGGTCATGAACCTGTTGTTTGTATTGCCGCTGCATTATTTTTTCCAGCTAGGGCATATGGGCCTGGCGTTGGCGACGGCAGCGGCCGCGTGCCTGAATGCCGGTTGGTTATGGCAAACGCTGCGTGTCCAGGGCGTGTGGTGCTGGCCGGCGCGGTACCGGGGTTCGGTGTTGCGTATCCTCTTGGCAACCGCATTGATGGCCGTGGTGCTGGCACTGGTTACACCCGCCCTTGATCAATGGTTTGCCTGGCACTGGTACCAGCGGGTCTGGCACTTGCTGGGGGTGTGCATGGCCGGTGTGGCCGTTTACTTTGCAGGGCTGGTCGCAATGGGCTTTCGGGTGCAGGATTTTCGCCACCACGCCTGACCGCACAGGGTTGCTGCGTTATAATCGCGGCTTTTCGCGGTCTTGGGTGCCATGGAGCTGATTCGCGGTTTGCATAACCTGCGCCCCCGGCATCGGGGCTGTGTGGCGACCATTGGTGCGTTTGACGGCCTGCACAAAGGTCACCAGCGGGTGTTGGCGCATTTGAA
>DATCSZ010000049.1:0-4098 GCA_036568205.1 Pseudomonadales bacterium | reverse complement strand
ACAAATGCAGGTGTAGCCTTTTTGTTGCACAGCGCCAAACAGGCGTGACAACTCGCGGCGCGATAACAGCAGCTTGCGGGTACGGGTTGGGTCGGCATGCACGTGTGTGCTGGCACTTTTCAATGGTTCAATGCGCGAGCCCAGCAACCAGGCTTCGCCGTCTTTCAGCAGCACATAGCTGTCGACCAGCTGCACCTTGCCTTCACGCAGGGATTTGATTTCCCAGCCCTTCAGTTCCAGGCCGGCTTCCAGGCTGTCCTCGATAAAAAAGTCGTGGCGTGCCTTTTTGTTCTGCACGATGGTGTTGCTGGGTTGTTTGGGTTTTTTCTTGGCCATGATGGTTTTTGCGCGGTTGATGTAAGGCTTGTGTATTGTCGTTGAATTCTACAGAATAGTCGCCCGTTTTCTTGCTGTAGGCTTATGTCGCATATCCATCGCCATGCCTTGTTGCCGTATTCTGACGCGCAGATGTTTGCGCTGGTGAATGATGTGGCGGCCTATCCCGAGTATCTGGCTGGTTGTGCTGCAGCTATTGTGCACGAGCAGCGTGAAGATGCAATGCTGGCCACGCTGCAGCTGGCAAAAAAAGGGGTGCGCATGCAGTTTACCACCCGCAATGTGCTGGATGCGCCGAAGTCGATTGTGATGCAGCTGGAAGATGGCCCGTTTGACAGTTTTGAGGGGCGCTGGTTTTTCCAGTCCTTGCGCCCGGATGCCTGCAAGGTGGTGCTGGATTTGCAGTTTTCCCTGAATAACCGGATGCTGGCCGTTGCCAGCCGGACATTGTTTGACAGCGTCAGCCACAGCATGGTGGACGCGATGGTGCAACGAGCGAAGGTGATTTATGGCCGATGAAACAATCCGTGTTGAGGTTGCCTATGCCCTGCCGGAGGTGCAGCGCATTATCGAGCTGAAGGTGCCGGTTGGCACGCTGGCCTTTGATGCGGTAGTGCAATCGGGCATTGCCCGGCAGTTTCCGGAGATTGACCTGGAAGCCGCCAAAATGGGCCTGTTTGGCAAGGCCATCAAGCCCAAAAGCCAGGTGCTGGAGGAAGGCGACCGGGTGGAGATTTACCGGCCGCTGGTGTCCGACCCGAAGGCCAGCCGCAAGGCGCGCGCCGACAAGGCCAGGGCAAAACAGGCCTGACCTTCCCGGCCCGGCTTACAGCCGGCCGGTTTCCAGCCAGTGCAAAAACCCTTCCAGGTAGCCAGCCAGGCGTTGTTCCGTTTCGCTGTCCTGCAGTTTGCCGTTGTTGATCACGTTGTGGCTCTGGCCGACACAAAAGGCCGGTGACGGGTAGCTGTTGGCCAGCATGCCGGCCAACACGTGTTTCAGGTGCGCCTGTGCCTGGATGCCGCCGCTGATTGCCGGCGAGGCGCTGACAATGGCGACCGGCTTGCCTTTCATCGGCGAGACAAAGGCCGGCCGTGAGGCCCAGTCCAGTGCGTTTTTCAACACTGCCGGGATGCTGTAGTTGTATTCCGGCGTGGCGATCAGCAGGGCATCGGCCTGTTCTACCGCGGTGATAAAGTCGCGCACCACGGCCGGGCGATTGTCACCGTCCAGGCTGTCGCTGTAGAACGGCAGCTGTTCAATGGCAAAACGGCTGGTCTGGCAGTCTTTCAGCAGACTGGCGGCGCTGTCCAGCAGGGCGGTGTTGAAGCTGCCGTTGCGGCTGCTGCCGGATAATAACAGTATGTTCATGGTGTGCTCCTTAGTTGGTTAATGTGCCGTTGCGGTAATCGGCAATGGCCTGCTCGATTTCCTCGCGGGTATTCATGACAAACGGGCCGTAATTGGCAATCGGCTCGTTCAGTGGCTGGCCGGCCAGCAACAGCAGCCGGGCATCGCTGGTAGCGCTTATCGCCACGCTGTCGCCATCGCCGAGCTGGGCCAGCTGGCCTTGCTGCAGCGGCTTGCCGGCAATGCTAATATCGCCGTCATAGCAGTACAGCAGCACGGTATGCCCTTGTGGCACCGGTACATCCAGCTGGCTGCCGGCCGGCAGCCGGATATCAAAATACAGTGGCTGTGTGGCTATACCACTGACCGGGCCGCTGGTGCCCTGCAGGCTGCCGGTAATCACCCGTGCCTGGCCGCCGCCCGGCAGGCTGATGCCGGGTATCTGCTGCGGGTCGAATTCCTGGTAACGGGCCGGCTGCATCTTGTCGCGTGCCGGCAGGTTGATCCAGATCTGGAAACCGTGCAGGCGGCCCTCGTTTTGCTCCGGCATCTCGGCATGGATTACGCCGCGCCCGGCCGTCATCCATTGCACGCCGCCGGCCTTTAGCAGGCCTTCGTTGCCCATGTGGTCGGTATGGCGCATCTGGCCTTCCAGCATGTAGGTAATGGTTTCAAAGCCGCGGTGCGGATGCGGCGGGAAGCCGCCGATGTAGTCGGCGGCATCGTCGGCGGCAATTTCATCAACCAGCAGGAACGGGTCCAGCAGGGCCATGTTGCCGTGTGCGGCCACGCGGCGGATTTTTACCCCGTCGCCATCACTGGTTGGCATGGCCGGCAGGATGCGCAGTATCTGACGATTATTCATAGTGGTAACCCCGGTTGTGTGCGCTGTGGTAATCAATGTCCGGCCCTTTCGGGATGATGCGGGTCGGGTTGATGGTCGGGTGGCTGTAGTAGTAATGGGTCTTGATATGGTCAAAATCCACGGTCTCGGCAATGCCGGGCTGCTGGTACAGCTCTCGCAGGTAGTTGGACAGGTGAAAGTAGTCTTCAATACGCTGCCGGTTGCATTTGAAGTGGCTGTAGTACACCGCATCAAAGCGGATCAGTGTGGTGAACAGCCGCCAGTCCGCCTCGGTCAGCTTGTTGCCGACCAAAAAGCGCCGCTGGCCCAGCACGTTTTCCAGTTCATCCAGTACCAGGAACAGCTGGTCGTAGGCTTTTTCATACGCGGCCTGGGTGGTGGCAAAGCCGGCCTTGTACACGCCGTTGTTGATGTGTGCATAAACCACATCGTTGATGGCATCAATCTGCGCCTGCTGTTCGGCCGGGTAGAACTCGTAATCGTTGCCGGTAATGTCATTAAAAGCGCTGTTGAACATGCGGATGATGTCGGCCGATTCATTGCTGACAATGGTGTTGCGCTGTTTGTCCCACAGCACCGGCACGGTAACCCGGCCGCTGTAATCGGCCCTGGCGCGGGTGTACAGCTGGTGCAGGCAGTCGATGCCATCAACCGGGTTGTCTTTGGATACCGCACTGAAGACCCAGCCGTGTTCAAGCATTTTCGGGTCGACTACGGTGACGCCGATATGCGGTTGCAGGCCTTTCAGGCTGCGGAATATCAGCGTGCGGTGTGCCCACGGGCAGGCCAGCGAGACAAACAGGTGATAACGGCCGGACTCGGCGGCAAAGCCGTCTTCGCCGGTTGGGCCGGCGCTGCCGTCGCTGGTAATCCAGTGGCGAAAGCGGGCGTCATCACGGACAAATTCGCCGTCTTCGGTTTTGTACCATTGGTCGTGCCATTGGCCGTTGATCAACAATCCCATGATGTGCACCTTATGATGTCAGTTTGTTCAGCAGCAGCTGGTCCAGCGACAGACGGCCGGCGCCCTGCAGCAGCACGGCGAGGCTGGCCACCATCAGCGTCAGCGCGTATTCGTAGCCGTTGTTGCCGATAAAAAAGCCGTTATCCCAGTGGGCGACAAACAAGGCTACCAGCATGGTGAACGCGGTGACCAGTGCCGCCGGACGGGTTGCCAGGCCCAGCAGCAGCGCCAGGCCGCCGAAAAATTCGCCGGAGCCTGCCAGCAGTGCCATCAGCCAGCCCGGTTCCAGGCCAATCGACGCCATCCACTGGCCGGTGCCGGCAATGCCGTAACCGCCAAACCAGCCGAACAGTTTCTGGCTGCCGTGGGCGATAAATACTGCGCCTAGTACGCTACGCAGTGCCAGCATGGCCAGATCAGTGCGGTGCTGGGTGTTGAGGATCAGGGCAAGCTTCATGGGTGTGTCTCCATACCGGTTTCAGTTGTTGCCAGTTTATGGTGAAAAAATCAAAAGAAAAAACACAATAAATCGATTAATCTGTTCAGAAATTTTGAATGGTGGAGCGCAATGCAATCGGCAATTAC
>DATCSZ010000048.1:0-6096 GCA_036568205.1 Pseudomonadales bacterium | reverse complement strand
CGTTTTGTCAGGAGCCAGCGCGATGTCCAACGGCCGATCACAATCCACCATCCTGCTGCCGGTATTTGTGCCGGCGGTAACGGTCACGGCACTGCTGGTTATCGGCACACTGGCCAATCCGCAGCTGGCGGGTGAGGCATTTTCTTCGTTGCTGGCGTTTATTACCGCTACCTTCGGCTGGTTCTATATGCTGGCGGTGGCGCTGTTTTTGCTGTTTATTGTCGGCGTGGCATTGTCCGGCTGGGGCAATATCAAGCTGGGGCCGGATCATGTCGAGCCACAGTACAGTTTTGCCACCTGGTTTGCCATGCTGTTTTCCGCAGGTTACGGCATAGCGCTGCTGTTTTTTGGTGTGGCCGAGCCGGTGCTGCACTATGCCGAACCGCCGGCCGGGGCAGCGCAAACCGTCGATGCCGCCAGGCAGGCCATGCAGATTGCGTTTTTTCACTGGGGTTTTCATATCTGGGCGATTTATGGTGTCACCGGGCTGATCCTGGCCTATTTTGCCTTCCGTCATGGCCTGCCATTGTCAATCCGTTCGGCGTTTTACCCGTTGATTGGCGAGCGTATTCACGGGCCGATCGGTCATGCGGTGGATGTGTTTGCCATTCTCGGCACGTTGTTTGGCATTGCCACCACGCTGGGTCTTTCCGTTACCCAGCTCAATACCGGGCTCAATTATTTATGGCCGGCGATCCCGGTCAGCACCCTGGTGCAAATCCTGTGTATTGCCGGCATTACCCTGCTGGCGATTGGCTCGGTGGTGGCCGGGCTGGATCGTGGTGTGCGGCGCTTGTCCGAACTGAACATGGTGCTGGTGTTGCTGCTGATGGGATTTGTGTTTGTCGCCGGCCCGACCATCCATATCCTGGAAAGTTTTCTGCAGAATACCGGCAGCTACCTGAATCATATAGTCGAGCGCACCTTCAACCTGCAGGCTTACAGCCGCAGCGACTGGATCGGCAACTGGACGCTGTTTATTTTCGGCTGGACGATTTCCTGGGCACCGTTTGTCGGCCTGTTTATCGCCCGCATCAGCCGTGGCCGTACCATTCGCCAGTTTGTTGTCGGTGTGATGCTGGTGCCCACCCTGTTTACGTTTCTGTGGTTTTCGGTATTTGGTGATACCGCCCTGCACCTGATCATGAATGAAGGCCTGGATACGCTGATTGGCGCAGTGCAGGCCGATACTGCCGTGGCGCTGTTCCGCCTGTACGAGCAATTGCCGCTGTCGTGGCCGGTATCACTGCTGACGGTGGTGCTGATTGTGACGTTTTTTGTCACGTCATCCGATTCCGGTTCGCTGGTGGTCGACTCGCTGGCCTCCGGTGGCGCAGCGGTTACGCCGGTATGGCAGCGGGTGTTCTGGGCCAGTACCGAAGGCGTGCTGGCGGCCGGCCTGTTGCTGGCCGGCGGCCTGTCGGCCCTGCAAACCATGGCGATAGCCAGTGCCTTGCCGTTTGCGCTGATCCTGCTGACGGCCATGGCCTGCCTGTGGCGGGCGCTGGTGATTGAAGGTCATCGCCAGCACAGCCTGGCCGGCCACCTGCCCGGCTATGCCAGCGGCGGTGTCGCCTGGCAGGAACGGCTGGCACGACTGGTACAGTACCCGGCCCGGCAGCAGGCGCAGGCGTTCCTGGCCGATGCCGGGCAGGCCATGCAACAGCTGGCCAAAGCCCTGCAGCAACAGGGATGGCAATGCCAGGTCGATGCGGATAGCGGGGCAGGCCAGTGCTGCTTACATATCCGCCACGGGCAGGATGATATTGATTTTTTCTACCAGCTGCGGCTGTGCCGTTACCCGCGACCGCGTTTTGCCGTGACGCCGGGTGATGGTAATGCCAGCGACTATTACCGGGTTGAAGTGTTCCTGCGCCGTGGCGGCCAGGGCTACGATGTCTACGGTTATGACGAGGCCGCGCTGATCGGCGACATGCTCGGCCAGTTCGAAAGTTACCTGCTGTTCCGCCACCGCTCACCCGGCAACCTGCCGTGGGCGATGGCGCAGGACGACCATCCCTCCTGACCCCTCCCGCCCGTTTTTTTGGCCGCTAACCCCCTGTTCACGGGTGTTGCATGGCCTGTTTCTTGCATGGCATTTTGTGCTGTGCGGTCAATCACAGAAACGGCGTTTTTATTGCCTTCTGTAGCTTTAATGGTTTTTCTTATTCCGTTGCTTTATAAAAAAGTGCAATAAATAAGGAAGATTATTGTTGCCTTGCGCTGGAGCAAGGTAGTGCAATGAGAAATGCCTAATCTGTGACAGAATGCGCAGTTCTGCCGGGCTGGCCTGTGTTGCGGTGCAATGCCGTGAATCAAGAAGCGGGTCTGCCGGCCCTGTTGTGGCGTATAAGCGCTGCTCACCTGGATGTGAACCCCCCATGGATGCCCTGAATGCCTGGATGCCCGACACGGCGCTGCCTGCAGCACTGTGGCGTGATTAATCAAACTGAAAAAAGGAGAGACGACATGAATGTACTGATTCCCCGCACGCTGCTGGTGATGCTGTTTGCCGCTTGGTCGGCGCTGGCGCTGGCGGCACCGCAGGTATCGCTGACGGTAACGGCCGAAAAAGAGGTGGAAGTGACCGGCGCCGACGGCAAGACCGTGCGCCAGCGGGTGGCGGCCGATACGGCCGAGCCCGGCGACCTGCTGTTTTACACCATTGAATACCGCAACAGCGGCGATGAGCCGGCGCGTAATGTCAAGCTGGACAACCCGGTGCCGGATGGCGCGGCCTATATCGCCGACAGCGCTTTTGCCGATAACGCCGAGATCCTGTTCTCGGTGGATGGCGAGGTATTCAAGAAACCCGGCAGCCTGACCTACGAGATCAAGGCGGCCGATGGCAAAACCGAAAGCCGCAAGGCCGATGCCGAGCAGTACCGGGCGATTCGCTGGGTGGTCAGCGAGATTGCCGCCGGTGCCGGCGGCAAGGCCGGTTTTACCGTGCGTATCCAGTAAACATAACGATTTCCCTGTGCTTTTTGCGTTAGCAAAAGGTGCGGAAACGGGGCCGGGGGGCGTGTACGCCACCTCCGGCCTTGGCATGTCTGGCGTACAGCTACTGAGGAAAACATCATGAAACTGTTAAACCGAAACCTGACGGGGGCGGCGATTCTCGCCGGTGCGGCCCTGCTCCCGGGTGTGGCGTTTGCCAACACTGCCGCCAATACCACCATCACCAATACCGTGACGGTGAATTTTGACGATGCCGGCGGCAATGCCCAGACGGCGGTAGAAGCCAGTGTGGCGATTACCGTGGATCTGGTGGCAGCTGCGCCGACGCTGGTGGCCGGTGCGGATATTGATCCAACCACTGAAACCACAGCAGCCAGCATCACCTATACCATTACCAGCAATGCCAATGGTCCTGACCAGTACAACCTGAGCAGTGACACGGCAACCAACTCGCAGATCAGTGCGCCAACCGGCGTTACCCTGGCAGGCAGTGTCACGCTGGGTGCGACCACGCTGGCAGCAGCGCTGGTCGGTGACGACAGCGAACTGACCCTGACCGTGCCTTTCGATGGTACGGATGATGGCGTTGTCAACGGCCTGACTGACGGCGACACCGTGGTGATCAATGGCAATGAATACACCATTGATACCGTCGATGAAAGCAACGGCACCACCACCAACCTGGCCAGCATTACGCTGACGGTAGAAGTCACCGGCGGCGTGGTAGCCATTGGTGCGCTGGTGGCCGAGCGCCAGACCTTTGATATCAACCTGACTACCGGCTCGATTGTGGCGCCGAATGCTTCCGGTGTACATACCGTCAGCGTGACCGCGACATCCGATACCGACAATGCGTTTACCGCCACGGACAGCGCAACGATTACCGTGCGCAAACCAACCCTGAGCGTGACCAAGTTTGTCCGCAATGTCACAGAGCCCGTAGTTGGTGGCGGCACAACGACAACGGTAGGTGCCGATACCTTCTACACCACCGGTGTGTCCGGCAAGCCGACAGATGTCATGGAATACCTGATTGTGGTTGCCAATGACGACGTTAATGCAGGTTCTGCGACCAATATTGTTGTCAGCGACCCGATCCCGATGTTCACCAGCTTTGTGGCAGGTTCGATCCAGCTGGATCCGGGTACTGGCACCTTTGCAGCGCAGGATGAAGCGGTAGATGACGGTACTGACGCAGCCGAGCTGGATAGCAGCGGCAATGGCACCGTGTATGTCTATGCCGGTGCAGGTGGCAGCGATATTGTTGATGATGGCCTGGGTGGAGACCTGAATCCGGGTGCAGGCAATGGCAACGGCGGCAGCCTGGCAGCCGGTGAAACCAGCCGGGTACTGTTCCAGGTTGAAATCGACTGATCCGTCGACGGACTAACAGAGAGATATTTTTATGAAAACAATGATCAAGCAATCCGTGCTGGCGCTGGTTGCCGCCGCCGGCCTGGGCTTTGGCCCGGCCGCGCTGGCAGCCACCGGTGGCGGTGCCACCATCCATAACGCAGCAACGCTGTCGTTTGCCGGTGGCCAGGTAACCGCCCACATTAATGTCGAGGTTCGCACCATTGGTTCGGCGCCGACATTTACCGTGGATGATGCATCGCCGGATGGATACACCGGTGATACCTTCACCCTCAACTACACCATTACCAGTACCAGCAACGGTACCGATAACTACAGCCTGGCGGTGGATACCGTGGATAACGGTGTCTCGGCGCCGTCCAGCCTGTCGGTGTCCCCATCCACCGTTACCCTGGGTGCGTCGATTGCCTCGCGTAATTCAGACCCGGCCGGCAATATCTTTATTCCGGCAGGTTCAGGCACCGGTCTGGAGGTGGGTGATCAGGTACGTATCAATATCGCCGGTATTGATTACCTCTACCAGATCGACTCAGTGACAGCCGGTACGGTGGCCTTTACCGTGGGTAATACCACCACGGCCGAAGTGCCAACCCGCCTGCAGGTCAGCATCGTCACGCCCGGTGCGCCGGTGATTGGCCTGGATGCCGTGGTGGTAGCCGGTACCCAGATCGGTGAGGTCAAGGACTTTACCGTCACGGTAGAGGCCGGCAGCCCGCTGGTGCCCGGTGTGGATGGCTCACACGAAGTGGAAATCAGCGGCAACACCTCGGCCACTGGCCCTGGCGGCACACCGGTGACGTTTGAAGACACCACCACTGGTACTGCAATCACCGTGATTTCCGGTGAGGCCACGCTGCTGAAAGAAGTGCGTAACGTGACTGCCGGCGGCGCCTTTGCCACCAGTGGTGTAACTGCACGTACCGGCGATGTGCTGGAATACCGGCTGACGGCCGGCACCGTGCCTGGCAATAATGTTGCCGGTGCCGTGGTTGCCGACTTTATCGCTGAATACACCAGCTATGTGGCTGACAGCACCACGCTGAATGGCAACCCGGTTGTCGATGCCGGTGCCACACTGTTCCCGCTGGATGAAGGCGGTGTGTCAGTGAACAGCGCCACTGGTGCTGCCGGTGAAATTGTTGATGGTGAAACAGCGGTCATCCTGTACCAGGTGACGGTTGACTAAGTAGCCACCGATAATGCAATTGCAGTACCACCTCAGTAGCAAGGCCCTGCGTGCGCAAGCACGCGGGGCTTTCGCTGTTGCTGGCGCTGGCCATACCTTGTTGTCCTGTTACGGGCGACAAGGTATGGCCAGCCTGCTGCTGTTGCTTATGCTGTTGTGCAGCCCGTTGCTGCAGGCAGCACAGATTCTCAGCCAGGACAATGCCACTTTGCTGTGGCAGGGCGCACGTGCTGCCGCGCAGAGCAATGTCCAGGTATTGCGTTATGAAAAAATCGGCCTGTATCGATATGACCCGGCATCCAGTGTCAGCACCGTGGTGCATGCAAGCCAGTTTGCCGATGTCGATAGCTTGTCTGGCAGCACACCGCAGCTGACAGGGCCATTGCCGGAACCGATGAACCTGTTTGACGGCATGCCACTGACATTGGGCCAGGCGATACCGTTACGCCCGGCAGCCGATGAGCTGCTGTCGATGGAGCCGCTGTTTGTGCTGCTGGAAGGGCCTATCCTGCCGGCCGGCGCCATCGGTGTGCGTCCGGATGGGCGGCGTTATGTGGCGGTCACGCTGGATGTCG
>DATCSZ010000047.1:0-6366 GCA_036568205.1 Pseudomonadales bacterium | reverse complement strand
GCTTGCCATCGTCATACCATGCCTGCCAGGGCGTGGCCTGCCACTGGCCGTGCTGTTGTCGCATCAGCCGGGCCAGCTGGCGGCTGCCGGCCGGCTGGCCGTAGTTATCCTGCAGGGTGAATTCGCCGTTTTCATCCGGCTGCGCTGTCACCCAGTCGCCCGGCCGGGCCTGTTCCAGTGACAGCGCCAGGCGCTGGCTGTCGGCGTCGCTGGCAAGCAGTGATGCCAGCGGCTGCGGGCCGGCCAGCAGCCGCTGCAGGATGGCCAGCAGGCGGCGGAAAAATACCTCGCCATCCAGCTGGCGGTCGTTCCAGGAAAGATACAGCACCGGCCGCTCGTCAATCAGCTTGCAAACCAGGTTGATGGCCTGCGCCATCGGCGGCATGCAGTGTTCTATCGGTTCATCGCGGCCGAGAAACGGCGTGGTGCTTTCCATGATGTAGAAATTGAACAGCAGCGCCGGGCCGGGCGGAAACAGCCGGCGCTGGGCAGCCAGTGACAGCGGCGTGAATTCGGCCAGTGTCTTGCGTTGCTGTTTCAGGTGGTGCATGACATCGGCAAAGCACTGTTCTGCACCGCTGACCGATGCCGGCAGGCAATTCGGCTGCTGGTCAAAACACAGGCCCAGGGTGGTGAAAAACGCCGTGCTGCGGCCGGTGGTGACTTCGCTGAAAACAAAATCGCCATCCAGCTGGAAGTGTGCCTTGATGGCCAGCGCAAACAGGGTTTTGAAAAACAGCGGCGCTGTGCTGCGCTGGCTGCGGCAGTAGTTGCGTATTGCCTGCCACTGCGCCTCGTCGAGTGCCTGTTCGCAGCTGCAAAACCGGCCGGGCCGGTCGGCCAGCACGGCAGCAAGACTGGCTGGCGCCTGCAGCTGTGCTGCCTGTTGTTGCCAGTAGGCCAGACTGGCTGGCCTGTCGCTATGCTGGCGATGCCAGTCAACAAAATCGGCAAAATTGTCGGCCGGGTATTGCAGTGCGTCATGCTTGCCGGCCAGCAGGGCCTGGTAGTTGTCCTTGATCATGCGGCCCAGCAGCTGGATGCTGACGCCGTCGAACAGCGCGTGGTGGGCGGCCAGTACCAGCAGGTGCTGCTGGCCGGCAAAGCGATACAGGGCCATGCGCCACAAGGGCTGGTTTTCTGTATAGGGCTGGTACAATACGTTATCCACCAGCTGTCGCTTTATGTCATCGTTATAGGAAGTGTCGCCCAGGTCGTGAAAAACAAAACAGCCGGCCGGCAATGGCCGGTCGGCGGGGCTGACTACCTGCCAGTGGCTGTCCAGTGTGGCTTCGTCGCCGGCGCGGATAACGCTGCGCAGCGTGCGATTGTGGCGGTACAGGTCGGCCACCGCCTGTTGCCACAGTTGCTCATCCACCGGGCTGCGGGTGTGGGTGACAAAACCGAGATAGTTGTGGCGCTCGCCGGGGTTAATCAGGCTGTCGATATAAATATCACGCTGCATGGTGGTGAGCGGATAATACTGTTCGCCGGCGGCCAGTTGCAGGCTGTCGGCAATGCGCTGCGGCGGTACGCAGGGCAGCTGGTGGATCGGCTGGCCGGGGTTTGCCAGCGCCTGGTCGAGCAGGTAGCAGAAGGCGTCCAGCCAGTGGCTGATGGTGCTGTCATCAAACAGCCAGTGATTGTATTCAACCGTCAGCTGAATGCCGTGCTTGTGCTGCCAGGCAATCCAGGTCATGTCATTTTTGACAATCGGCAGCGGCAGCTGCAGCGGCGTGATGGCCAGGCCGCCCCAGTCGGCAGTGGCCGCTTGCAGGTCTTCTGCCAGGTAGTTAAAGCCGACCTGGGCAACCGGGGTATAGCCGGGCTGGCGCCGGTAGCCGAGTTGTTCCAGCAGGCTTTCCAGTGCCACATCCTGGAAACGGTAGGCATTGTGCAGGGTGTGCTGCTGGGCCTGCAGGAAATCGGCAAACGGGCTGTTGTGGTGCTGGCGGCTGCGGATAATCAGCGAATTGACCAGGAAGCCGACCGTGTTCTGCAGTTGTGGATGGTGGCGGCCACTGACTGCCAGTGCCACTGAAACATCCTGCTGGCGCGCCAGCTTGCCGAGCAGCAGCTGGTAGCAGGACAGCAGCACAACAAACGGTGTCAGTTGCTGCTGGCGGCAAAAACGCTGCAGCTTGTCGAGGCGTTCGCCGGTCAGCTGCAGCTGTTGCTGGCGGCCGTCAAATTGTTGCAGCGCCGGCCGTGGCCGGTCGTGTGGCAGGGTCAGCAGTGCCGGTGCATCGGCCAGTTCATCACGCCAGTAATCAATCGCCTGGCGCTTGCACTGGCCCTGTTGCCAGCGGGCGTACTGGCTGTATTGCACGGCCGCCGGCAAGGCCGGCGTGTTGCCGGCAGCAAAGGCGCGGTAGGCCACGGCCAGCTCGCCGGCAATAATCGCCAGCGATGCGGCATCGCCGGCAATATGGTGCAGGCAGGCACACAGCAGGTAGTGCTGCGGGCCGGTTTTATACAGGGCCACGCGCAATGGCAGTTCGCTGTCCAGCCGGAACGGGCTGGCAGCCAGCTGCTTCAGCAGGGTGTCGGCATCCGGCGGCTGCTTGCTGACATCCTGGTACAGCATCACCCAGCGGTAATCGGCCAGGCGCTGCTGGTACAGCTGATCGCCGTCTTGCCGGTAGACGCTGTGCAGCACATGGTGGCGTCGTACCAGCCATTGCCAGGCTTTTTCCAGCGCGGCAATCTGCAGCGGGCCGTGAATCGCAAACGCGGCCGGCATGTGGTAGGCAGGCGATTGCGGCAGCAGCTGCTGGAACAGGTACAGCCGCTGTTGCTGCAGCGAGGCCGGTTGTGGCCCGTTATCATCGGCCGGCAACGGCGGCAATACCATCGCCTGTGCCTGGCGCTGGCGAACCAGCTGTGCCAGTGCGGCAATGCTGGCATGCTCGAGCAGGTCGGCAAAACGCAGGTCGACGGCAAAGTGGCTGGCCAGTTGTGCCAGCAGCCGGGCGGCCAGCAGTGAATGGCCGCCGAGGGCAAAAAAATTGTCGTCCACACTGGCGGTGGCCGGCAGCAGCGCCTGCCACAATGGCCAGATCGCCCGTTCGGTTTCATCCATTGTTGCCGGTGTTGCGGGTGTTGCGGTGCTGCCTTGTTGCAGCAGCTGTTGCAGTGCGGCGCGGTCGACCTTGCCACTGCTGCCCAGTGGCAACTGCCGCTGCCAGACAAAACGTCCCGGCAGCATGCCGGCCGGCAGTTTTTCTGCCAGCAAACGGCGCAGCTCAGCGGCGTCGTGTGGCTGCCTGGCAGCATAAAACGCCACCAGTTGCTGGTGGCTGCCGTTATTGGCCAGCAATACCAGTGCCTGGTGAATGCCGGGCAGCGCCAGCAGTTGTGCCTCGATTTCGCCGGGTTCAATACGCTGGCCGTGCAGCTTCAGCTGCAGGTCGCGGCGGCCGATGTATTCGATGTTGCCATCGGCACGGTAACGGCCGAGATCGCCGGTCTTGTACAGCCGTGCACAGGCATGGCCCTGCAGGTACCACGGGTTGTCGACAAAAGCCGCTGCGCTCAGCGCCGGCTGCCGGTGATAACCGTCGGCCAGCTGCACGCCGCCGATAACAATCTCGCCGGCTATGCCCGGTGGCAACGGCTGCAGCTGCGCATCAACAATGTGCAGCCAGGTATTGGCCAGCGGTTTGCCAATCGGCACATGGTTGCCGTTGTACGCCTCGCGGCAGTCAAAATAGCTGACATCAATACTGGCCTCGGTTGGCCCGTACAGGTTGTGCAGGCCACAGTGCGGCAGCTGGGCGATAACACGCTGTGCCAGTGGTGCCGGCAGTGCCTCGCCGCTGCAAAACAGCAGGCGCAACGAATCACAGCCGGCAAAGTCGGGGTGTTCGCTGGCCACCGCCAGCATTGACGGCACAAAGTGTATTACCGATACCTGCTGCTGGCGTACTGTGCGGCACAGTACATCGACATCACGATGGGCACCGGGCGCCAGGTAGTGCAGGCGGGCACCGCTGAGCAGTGGCCAGAACAGTTCCCACAACGAGACATCAAACGACTGGGCGGTTTTCTGCAATACCACATCGCCCGCGCCAATCGGGTATTGTTGCTGCATCCACAGCAGGCGATTGACAATGCCGTGCTGCATGACCCGTACCCCCTTGGGGGTTCCGGTAGAGCCGGAGGTGTAAATCAGGCACAGCAAATCGGTGGCTGCAGGTATCGGGGCATTGCCGGCTGGCGGCCAGTGCCGGTCGGCGTTGATATCCACAAGCTGCCGGCAGGCCAGGCCATCTGCCAGTGTTGCCTCGCTGAGCAGCAGGCTGGCACCGCTGTCATCCAGCAGCTGCTGGCGGCGGGCCAGTGGCAGTTCCGGTTCCAGCAGCAGCCAGCTGTTGCCGCTGCGGTTAATCGCCAGCAAGGCGACTGACAGATTGACCGAGCGGTTGAGGCATACGGCAATCATGTCACCGCTGCGGGTGTGTTGCTGCAGCGCTGCCGCCAGCCGGGCTGACTGCTCATCCAGCGCCTGCCAGCTGAGGCAGCGCTGGTCATCGCTGACAGCTGTGGCCAGGGGCTGTTGCTGCAACTGGCGGGCAAACAGCTGGTACAGCGATAGCCGGCTGTCCAGTGCCTGGTGTGTCTGGCTGGCGGCAAACACGGCTTCAATCACGGATTGCGCCACCGGCCTGCTGTCGTCAATGCCCATCAGGCGCAGCTGTTCTGCCTCGCTGAGCAGGCGAAACTGCTGTAATGGCTGGCCGGGCTGCAGCAGGAAATCCAGTGCCCGGCGATAAAAAACGGCCAGCTGGTCAATAAACGGGCGGGCAAATACGGCCGGGTCATATTCCAGCTGCAGCGCCAGTTGTTCGCCCTGTTCGATCAGCAGCATCAGCGGGAAACGTGCCGGTGCTGCCGCCAGTGGCAGTGTTTCGCCATCGGCCAGCGCCGCTGCGGCGGCCGTATCATCAACTACCAGATGGTTGATGCCGCACTGGAACAGCGCCTGCAGGGCCTGCTGGCCGGCCAGGCCAAGCCGTTCGGCAACCAGCGCCAGCGGGGTATCACCATGCAGCTGGCTGGCCTGGATGCTGTGGTGGCAGGCGCTGATAAAATCGTCGCTGTATTGTTGTGTATGCACGGCAACCGGCACCGCCACGGTATTGGCAAACAGCCCGACACAGGCCTGCCAGCGCGGCTCAAGGCGGTTGGCCACCGGCATGGCCAGGGCAAAGTGCTGGCGGCCGGTCAGTTTATGCAGCATCAGCGCCTGGGCGCTGAACAGCAGCGCAAACAGGCTGCACTGGCGCGCGGCGGCAGCGGCTTTCAGGCTGGCGCTATCGGCAGTTAGCGGCACCGGGCACAGGCCGGCGCTGCTGCCGCTGGCAGGCGGCGGGCTCCAGCCGGCCAGCGCCAGTGGCTCGACAGCGGCCAGTTGCTGTTGCCAGAACTGCAGTGCTGTTTCGAACGCGCCATCGTTAATCTGTTTTTCCAGCTGGCTGGCGTAGGCAAAATAATCGGCCGGACTGTCGGCCAGTGTGTCGCCGTGCAACAGTGCCTGCAAATCGGCCAGCAGCAGCCGGTTGGACCAGCCATCGCTGGCCAGGTGATGGATGTTCAGCAGCAGCAGCGCCTGGCCATCAGCCAGTGCCAGCAGGTGGATGGCCAGCAGCGGGCCGCTGGCAAGATCCATGCCCTGCTCCAGCAGGCGCTGGCATTCTGCGGCCAGCGCGGTTTTGTCGGCGCCGCTGAGCGGGCTGGGCTGTGGCGTGATGGCCAGCGCCCGATCCGGCTGGCGCTGTTGCCAGACGCGGCCGTTTTTTTCCACCAGCCGCGCGCCAAGAATCGGGTGGCGCTGCAGCAGTTGTGCCAGCACCCGGTTCAGCTGCTCGACATCCGGCAGCTGCGCCAGCAGCAATGCCAGCGGCATGTGATAGGCGGGATTGTCCTGCGGCTGGCAGGCAAACCAGATGCGCAGTTGCTGCGGTGTCAGTGGCAGCAGTGCATCGCTTGGCGGCACATCAATGCTGCCATTTGACTGCAGCCAGGCCAGCAGCGCCGGCTTGTGTGCCTGCAGCTCGGCGGTCAGTTGCTGGTCGAGCAGCCCTTTGGCGGCGCGCACCCGCAGCCCGCCCTGGCCGTCGGCGGCAAGGCGTATGCCCAGTGCCTGCAGTTTGTCCAGCAGGGCGGCGAGCGGGGTATCAGGCGGGGTGGGGTGGCTCATGCGGTCATTGTAGTGGGTTTGCGCAGCCGGCAATAGGGGCAGCGGCAGCCGCTGCATCCTGTGCTAGACTGGCGCTTTTGATGACAGGGCACAACATGGGCCATTCTTCATGGCAGGCAGCAATGCGCAGTTTTGGCGACCGGCGGGCGCTGGTGATGTTGTTG
>DATCSZ010000046.1:0-1377 GCA_036568205.1 Pseudomonadales bacterium | reverse complement strand
CCTCTACGACGAGGTGGAGCGGGAGAAACTGGTGGACGGCTGGAACGAAGGATTCGAAAACAACCTGAGCGCCGAGCAACTGGCCGCATTGCAGCCGCGTATCCAGCAGTTCAATGCCCTGTTCGAAACCGTGCACCAGGGTGATACGATTAATCTGGATTATATTCCCGGCAGGGGCACACGGGTCACCATCAAGGGCCGGGACAAGGGTACCGTGCCGGGGCAGGATTTTAACCAGGCTTTGCTAAAAATCTGGCTGGGTGACTATCCGGTGGGCGAGGATCTCAAGCAGAAGCTGACCGGCGGATAGATCAGCAGATACTGTTGATTAATATAGAAAGAATGAGTCCGCAAATGAACGCAAATAAACGCAAATGTTTTATTTGTGCGCCCTAGGCGCACAACACAAAAAGATGCTATCGCTTTTATTAGCGTGCATTTGCGTTCATTTGCGGACTCATTCTTTTTAGCGATTTCCCACTGGCGAGACCGTCGGGTTACGGCTTCGCCTGACCCGACCTATGGAACTGCCTGGCTCAACCGGCGGCGGACATCAGCGCCAGCTGGATGGCTTCTGCATCCTGGTAGATGGCATCCAGTAGCGCGGTGACATCGGCGGCTATGTCAGCGATGCCACTGACCCCGTCCAGTTGCCGTAAATACAGGGACAGGTTGGCGGCGCTGATATCCAGTGGATTGCGGCTGTCGTCCGCCGGCCTGCTGTCCAGGTCGAGGGCTTTTTCCAGTGCCTGCTGTTCCATGTGTTCCGCATTGATTTCCATGTCCGACATGTTCCTGACGGTCTGTTCCAGCAGCTCGGCGGGCATGGCGATAATGTGCTGTTTCATCATGCGGCGGGCATTGCGCAGGGGTTGTAATATGGCCTGCTGCCAGCGCTGACTGGTATCCAGCAGCAGCGCCATGTCATCGGCGCCCAGCGGCTGGCGGTTTTCGCCCAGCCAGCAGCAATACAGAATGATATTGACGTCGGCGTTGACATTGTCCTGCAGGCTGAGGCAGGCGGTTTCGACCTGGGGAATCTGGTAAGTCCGGGTGGAAAAGTCCCAAAACTCACTGCTGGGAAACTTCATGGGAATAACAGCTCCATTGCCAATCAATGTATTAAAGATTAGTTCAAAAGCCGGCCCCTGTCAGCCTGACAGATGTTGCGCTGCCTGTTGTAGCAGCGCGGTTTCCACCGCCCCGGTCAGCATCTCCTTGCCGAACACAAAGGTGGGCACGCTGCGGGCATTGATGGCGCCCGCGTATTGCAGATAGGGCAGCAGGGCCGCCGGCACCTGGTCCGCCGGGCCGTGGGTGGAGGGGTCGCTCCAGGCCTGCTGCAGGATGCTGTCCGGCACCCCGCATTCGGTGGCG
>DATCSZ010000045.1:0-9925 GCA_036568205.1 Pseudomonadales bacterium | reverse complement strand
CAAACTGCCGGCCATAGGCCAGTGCATGGTTGCGCACAACAAAATAGTGATTGTCTGTACCCTGCACACTGATCGATTCATTGGCATTGCCATAAATCACCGACACCGTGGCACTGGCTGAAGGCGCCAGCAGGATACCGGGCACTTCGTCACGAATTGCATCAACGTCGTTCATATCAAACGGTTCGGCCGAGGTGTTGACGCCACCCGGCCCGCGCTGTGACGTGCCCGGCATGACAAACAGCAGGTTGGAACCAATGCTGGCAATGGAATCGGTAACGCTGCGGGTGGCCGACTGGCCGAGATGCACCATCAGCACCACACTGGCCACGCCAATGATAATGCCCAGGGTGGTCAGGAACGACCGCAGCTTGTTGCGGGCTATCGCCTGCACCGCCATCAGCAGGATGTCGGCCAGCCTCACGCCAGCACCTCGGCCGGGCTGCCATCCTTGACCAGCCGGCCATCAACAAAATACAACACCCGCTCGGCATAGCGGGCGATATCCGGCTCATGGGTGACCATGATGATGGTAATACCCCGCTCGGCGCGGATACGGGTCAGGATATCCATCACCTCATTGGCGCGTGCCGTATCAAGATTGCCGGTCGGCTCATCGGCCAGCAGCAGGGGCGGTTCGGTCACCAGTGCCCGGGCAATCGCCACACGCTGCTGCTGACCGCCGGACAGCTGGCCTGGCGTTGCCTGGGCACGATCCGCCAGACCAACCGCTTCCAGGGCTGCCAGCGAACGCTGGCGGCGCACAGCCGGCCTGACGCCTTCATAAATCAACGGCAACTCGACGTTGGCCAGCGCACTGACCCTGGGCAGCAGGTTGAAACTCTGGAACACAAAGCCCATGTAATGGCGGCGCAGCAGCGCCAGTTCGTCACGATCCAGCCCGGCCACATCCACACCGTAAAACAGATACTCACCGGCGCTGGGCACATCCAGGCAACCGAGAATATTCATGCAGGTGGATTTACCGGAACCACTGGGCCCCATCACCGCAACAAACTCGCCGGCAGCAATGCTGAGGTCAACCGTATCCAGCGCACGTACTTCAGCGAGACCCGTGCCATAAATCTTGCTGATGCCGCGCATTTGCAGGATGGCGACCGCCGGCCGGCCTGGCATCAGTGCTTTTCCCCGGCCTTGCCCTGGTGACTGCCGATCACCAGCTGCTGGCCTTGCGCCAGTTCATTGCCGATCACCTCGGTATAACGGCCGTCAGTAAAACCGGTGCGCAATACAATGCGCCGTGGTTCACCGTCCTCCAGCCGCCAGACAATATTGCTGCTGCCCTGCTGCTCGCGGTCCAGACTGGCCGGGTGACTAAACAGGCCGCCGGATTTGCCCGGCTGCGGCGGGGTAAAACGCAACGCCTGGTTAGGGACTCGCAGCACGTTTTCACGGCTGCCGGTGGTGATGGTTGCCGTTGCCGTCATGCCGGGCCTCAGCAGGCCATCACTGTTATCCACTCCCAGCACCGTGGTATAGGTAACCACGTTGTTTTCCACCTGTGGATACAGGTATACCTTTAGCACCGTCGCTTCAAACTGGCGATCCGGCCAGGCATCCACGGTAAAGCGGGCCGGCTGACCGGGCTGCACCTGTGCCACATCCGCTTCATCGAGTGCCACATGCAATTCCATACGGCGTAAATCTTCCGCCAGCAGGAACAGCTGCGGTGTCTGGAAACTGGCCGCGACGGTCGTGCCTGGTTCAACATTTCGCTGCAGCACCACACCGGTCATCGGTGAGACAATCACGGCCTTGTCCAGGCGGGTTTGGCTCTGTTGTACCGCGGCAGCGGCTTCTTCCACCGCAGCACGGGCATAGGCAATACGTGCGCCGGCACGCTGGCGTGCAGCAACGGCGGCATCCAGCTCGGCATCGGATGCCAGTTTTTGCTGCACCAGCTGGCGGATTCGCTGCTCATCGTGCTCCAGCTCCTGGTAGGTCACCTGTGCTTCCTGCAGCGATGCGCGGACAATGGCAAGCCGGGCCTGGGCCTGTCTCAGGCTTACCGTGAGTTCTTGTGTATCAAACCGCGCCAGCACATCACCCAGGCGAACCTGATCGTTCTCGGCCACCAGCACCTCACGCACCACACCGGAAATCTCAGCGCCAACACTGATCTCCCGGCTTGGCTGCAGGTTGCCGGTCGCCGTTGCCGTCATCACCATATCCCCGCGATCAACCGTATGGGTTTGCCATACCGTGACCTCATCTGCCGGCCACAGCAACCACAGCAGCAATGCCAGCAACGGCAGCAGCAACAGCCATAACCAGCGCGTCATAAAACGCCGGCCATGGCCGCTGCGAATAACGCGTTGCACGCTGTCGGCCATGTTATGCGAAGAAACCCGGTGATCGGTCATGCATACCCCCGTCCCTGCTGCAGGACAAAACCGGCAAGTCCGGCACAGTCATCCGGCCCCTTGCCTGAGTTGTGACAAGCCATTCAGCTGATGTATTGATCAGCCATGGCGGCAATACGGCTTTTGATCAGCGGTGCCATGGCGGCATACATCAGGCCAAGCTTCAGCTCAAGCTGGATCTCGTTACCCTTGATGGCGATATGCCCCTTGGCCGCCTTGTGCTGGAACACTGCCTTGTGCTGCCCTTCCCAGTGATATTTCAGGCCATGCTCTTTCTGCAGCCCCTGGCCCAGCTGTTCAATACCGTGACGCACATCTTCAAGGTTCATGGTAAAGGCTTTTTTGAAATGGACAGTCGACATAAGGCCTCTCTGTTACATCAGTGGTGCCGCTTGGGCATAAAATCGCTGCCTGTCATCACACGCCACCCTGGCACAGGCAAGCTGATCGTCATGGGTAAAAAACAGGCGCCCACCACGGGCCAGCAGCCCTTGCAACAAGACAGCCTTTTCATCCACCAGCCGCTCGGCACAGCGGTCATAGCCCATCGTGATCGGCAGGTGCATCCAGGCAGCGCCGGGAATCAGGTCGGCAGCAAACAGCAAGGGGCCGGCAGCAGTGTCTATCTCGGACAGCAACATGCCCGGTGTATGACCCTGCGAAAAATGAAAACGCAGGCCGTCGATCGGGCTGGCCGCCTGTTCATCGACCAGCAGCAGCCGGCCGGACGCCACCAGCAGGCGGTTCAGCTCCGGTAAAAAGGAAGCCTGGTCACGCAAATGCGGCGCCAGCGCATGGTCAAAATGCTGTTTGCCGGTGATATAACGTGCCCGGCTGAACAACAGCCGCGGCGGTTGATCCGACTGCCAGCCACTCAGCAGGCCGCCGGCATGATCAAAATGCAGGTGCGACAAAATGACAAAATCAATATCGTCAGGCACAAGACCCAGCCCGGCAAGATTGTCGACCAGGCAGTGATTGTCCTCAATCACACCGTAACGTGCCTTCATTGCTGGCGGAAAAAAATTGCCGATACCGGTTTCAAACAGGATTTTCTGCCCGTCTTCGGTAATCCACAGCAGGCAGCGGCAGGCCATCGGGATGCGGTTGTGTTGATCGGCAGTCACCCAGCGTGACCACAGTGCCTTTGGCGCATGGCCAAACATCGCCCCGCCATCCAGCATTTGCCGGTTGCCCTCCAGCGCAAACAGCTGCATGGTGGCTTAGTCCTTGATGCCAGCCGCTTCAAGCAGCAGCCGGACATCCTTGTCCTTGAGCGGCATGTATTTTCCCTTGCGCAGCCCGGAAGGCAGAAAGATCGGCCCGAATCGTACCCGTTTCAATCGGCTCACGGTAACCCCCTGGGACTCCCACAGCCGGCGTACCTCACGGTTACGACCTTCCATTACACAAACGGCATACCACTTGTTGATACTGTCCTCTTCACCGCGGGTATCCTCAACAATATCGGTAAAGCGTGCGATACCGTCTTCCAGCATCACGCCTTCCTTCAGGCGCTGGCGCATGGCTTCATCCACGGTACCCATCACCCGGACCAGGTATTCACGGTCAATTTGCGAGGATGGATGCATGAGCCGGTTGGCCAATTCACCGTCATTGGTGAACAGCAGCAGGCCGGTGGTGTTGTAATCCAGCCGACCGATAGCAATCCAGCGGCCGCCCTTCAGGCGTGGCAGCTGGTCAAACACACTGGGGCGCCCTTCTGGATCACGGCGGCTGCAGATTTCGCCCTCCGGCTTGTGATAGGCCAGCACCTGGCGGGTGAATTTCTCTGCTGCAGGCAGGCGGATCTTGCGCCCGTCCAGCTCAAGCGTGTCATTCTCTGTGGCACGATCACCGATCACCGCAACCTTGCCGTTGATTCTCACCCGGCCGCCAGCAATCCAGCGCTCAGCCTCGCGCCGTGAAGTGATACCGGCACGCGACAGGATTTTTTGCAGTTTCTCGCTTTCGACATGTTTGTCAGTCACAGCATGCTCTCTTGTTCGGCATCGTCATCATTATCGTGCGCACTCATTACTGGCACGGCGGCATCGTTATCAGCCGGTTCGGGCAGCGGTGGCGTTTCACCCATTCCCTGCTGGCCGTCAGCTTCACCATCAAGTGCCAGGTTGAGTTCCTGGTTCAGGCTGTCAAGATCACGGATTTCTGCCAGTGTGGGCAACTGATCCAGGCTTTTCAGGTTGAAATAATCGAGAAAATCGCGTGTTGTCGCATACATGGCCGGACGGCCCGGCACATCACGGTGACCCACCACCTTGACCCAGTTACGCTCCTGCAGGGTTTTCATGATATGGCTGCTCACTGCGACCCCGCGAATTTCCTCGATTTCACCGCGGGTAATCGGCTGCCGGTAGGCAACCAGCGCCAGGGTTTCCAGCAAGGCACGGGAATATTTCTGCGGTTTTTCCTCCCACAGCCGGCTGATCCACGGGGCCATCGGCTCGCGCACCTGAAAACGCCATCCGCTGGCCACTTCAACCAGCTCAAAGCCACGTTCACCCATATCGGTGCGGATATCCTCAACAGCCGCTTCAACCTCGGCCTTGCCGGGCTTTTCGTCATCGTCAAACAAGGCCTGGATTTGGGCCAGGTTGAGGGGCTTGCCGGCCGCCAGCAGGGCCGCTTCAACAATGTTTTTCAACAAATCGGGGGCAACCGTCATGATGATTTTGCCTTGACATGAATAGGGCCAAACACATCGGTCTGGACAATCTCGATCAAGGACTCCTTGACCAGCTCCAGTACCGCCAGAAAGGTCACGACAACACCCAGGCGACCTTCTTCCAGCGTGAACAGCGAGACAAACGGCACAAAATGGCGGCCCTGCAGACGCGCCAGCACCTCGGACATGCGCTCACGGGTGGACAGTTTTTCTCGTTGCACCTGGTGGCTTTCAAACAGCTCGGCGCGCTTGAGCACCTCGGTAAAGGCCAGCAGCAGCTCCTTGATATCAACATCCGGGTGGGCACGCTGGCGATCCATCACCGGCGGCTCGGCACTGGCCTGGAAGGTGTCGCGACCTATGCGCGGCAGCTCGTCAATTTCTTCTGCTGCCCGCTTGAAGCGTTCATATTCCTGCAGGCGGCGAATCAGCGCCGCGCGCGGATCTTCCTCATCATCATTTTCCATTACCGTTCGCGGCAGCAACATGCGTGACTTGATTTCAGCCAGCATGGCAGCCATCACCAGGTATTCTGCTGCCAGCTCGAACTGCATGGCATCCATTAATTCAACATACTTCACGTACTGGTCAGTGATGGACGATACATCAATGTCCAGAATATCAATGTTCTGCCGGCGGATCAGGTAAAGCAGCAGGTCAAGCGGGCCTTCAAAGGCTTCCAGAAACACCTGCAGGGCCGCAGGCGGAATATACAGATCCTTGGGCAGCTCGGTGAACGGCTTGCCGGCGACAATGGCAAACGGCATTTCCTCTTGCTGGCTGGCAGCCACCCAGGGAGTCTGCGTGGCTGGCGGGCTGTCCGCGGCTATCGGTTTGTCATCCATCATGGTATCTGCTGCTGTCGAATCGGCCGATTATATAACGGAAGCGGCGCGATAATCAGCCGCCTTGAAGGTGCCGGCATATTCATGCCTCAAAGGCACTGGCATCACCCAGCCCCCGGCGAACCACGGTGGGCTGGTCATCAAACAACTCAACTACCGTGGTCGGCTCCATGCCGCAGTAACCGCCGTCAATAATCAGGTCCACCTGCTTGTCCAGCAGATCGCGGATATCATAGGGATCGGTCATCGGCAAATCGTCGCCGGGCATGATCAGTGACACGCTCATCAGCGGCGCCCCCAGCGCTGCCAGCAATGCCATCGCGATGGTGTTGTCCGGCACCCGGATACCGATGGTCTTGCGCTTGGCATGCAACAGGCGTTTGGGTACCTCTCCGGTGGCTTTCAGGATAAAGGTAAAACCACCTGGCGTATGATGTTTCAGCAGGCGATAGATGCTGTTATCCACCTTGGCATAGGTGCTGATTTCCGACAGGTCACGGCAGACCAGGGTGAAATTGTGGCGATCATCCAGCTGGCGAATTCGCCGGATTCGCTCAAGCGCGTCCTTTTCGCCCAGGCCGCACCCCAGCGCATAACCGGAATCGGTCGGATAGACAATCACCCCGCCCTGCTCGACCACATCAGCCGCCTGACGGATCAACCGTGGCTGGGGATTTTCTGCGTGGATCTGGAAAAACTGACTCATGCTGCTGTTATCCGGGTATGTTGAAAGCAATCCCACACCGGCGTGATGAATGCAGGCAACGGCTCAAGATGGCCGATCTGTGCCCATTGCCATTCGGGGCTGTGGAAATCCGAGCCGCCGGAGCCGGCCAGTTGCATGGCCTGCACCAGCTGCCATAGCTGTTTTTTTTGTTCGCCCTGCATTGAGCTGCCAACCACCTCAACGGCCCGGCCACCGGCCTCGCGGAATGCAGCCACCAGGCGACGCAACTTGCTGAATGTCATTTTGTAACGCAACGGATGGGCAAGTACGGCAACCCCGCCGGCATCCACAATACTGGCCACCACGGCCTCAAGTGATGGCCAGACAGTTTTTATGTCGCCGATTTTGCCACTGCCAAGCCACTTGTCAAATGCCTCGTTACTGCTGGCCACATAACCGGCTGCCCGCAGGTATTCGGCAAAATGCGGACGTCCCAGCTGGCCAATATCCGGGCAGTACTGCAGGGCGCCGGCGAGCGCCCCCGGCATGCCCCTGTCGGCCAGGCGGCTGTCAATCATATGGGCCCGCTGCTCACGTGCCAGACGCAAGGTTTCAATCATCGACAACAGGGCCGGATGAACCGGATCAAAATCCAGGCCAACCACATGAATCGATACCCCGGACCATACGGTCGACAATTCAATACCGGACACCAGCGTCAGGCCGGCGGGAACAGCCTGGAGCTGGCAAAAGCCTTGCAGGGTATCATGGTCCGTCAGGGCAAACAGCTCGACGCCGGCATCAACAGCGCGTTGTAAAACCACATCCGGCGACAGGCTGCCATCAGATGCCGTGGAATGGCAGTGCAAATCAAATTTCATATCCGCTATTATACTGTCCTTTGGCCAACAATAGACAGCAACATGAGCGAGTCAAGCGACAAGCACGCCCTCCCTGCCGGCAAGAGCAAACAGAAACAGGAAAACCTGTGGGTCAACCTGGCCTTCAACATCATTGTGCCAGCTGTCATCCTCAGCCGTTTCAGCAACGATGAATATCTTGGCATTACTGCTGGCCTGCTGGTCGCACTGGCATTTCCGCTGGCCTACGGGGTCATGGATTTCTTCCAGCGTGACAAAATCAATATTTTCTCGGTACTCGGGGTGATCAGTACATTGCTGACCGGCTCGATCAGCCTGCTCAAGCTCGGCCCCGAGTATATTGCCATCAAGGAAGCGGCAATCCCTGCCATTATCGGCATCGCCGTGCTGGTGTCCACCTGGACTCCCTACCCGCTGGTCAGCAAACTGATCCTTAATGACAATGTGTTCGATCTTGAGCGGCTGCAGGCTGCCATTGACCTGCACAACGGCCAGTCACTTCTGGATGCGGCACTGCGTACCAGCTCCTACCTGGTTGCTTTTTCCTTTGCCTTTTCCTCAACCCTGAACTATCTGCTGGCCACCTGGATTGTTGTCAGCGACCCTGGCACCGCAGCCTACAATGAACAACTGGGCAAGCTGACCGCGCTCAGCTACCCGGTCATTGCACTGCCATCAACACTGCTGATGGCCGTTGCTCTGTTTTACCTGATGCATCGCATCAAAAAAATCACCGGCCACAATATCGAGGATTACCTGATCCTCGGCCATCACGACAAGGGCTAGCCATGCTGTACGCGATCATCTGTGAAGACAAACCCGGCACGCTGGCACAACGGCTTGACGCACGTCCGGCCCACCTCCAGCGTCTGCAGGCATTGCGCGATGAAGGCCGGCTGGTACTGGCCGGCCCGCATCCTGCCATCGACAGTGACAACCCTGGCGAAGCCGGCTTCACCGGCAGCCTGGTGGTGGCTGAATTCGACTCACAGGCAGCAGCCAGCCTGTGGGCTGATAATGACCCCTATTTTGCCGCCGGCGTCTACCGGCAGGTTACCGTCAAACCGTTCAAGCAGGTGTTCTGAGCAGCAATCTTGCCACTTCGTGAAACATCGCACGCGGCACATTTGACAACAGCCCGAATCGCTATACATTAGCGGACTACATTCAATGCAGGAACCCGAAGTGAACAGCCTGAACACCAAAGCACTGACTCGCCTGGCCACCACAAGCTGCCTGATCCTGGCATTTCTCGGTACACAGCCCTTGCATGCTGAAACTGCCGACGACACGGCCGATGCCGGCCAGGCTACCACCAGCCAACGCAACGTCATTGGCCAGCGCTATATCCGTGACTATATTTATGTACCACTGCGCAGCGGCCAGAGCGAAGCCCACCGGATTGTCCATCGTGGCATCCGCAGCGGCACCATGGTCAGCCTGCTCGAACAGAACGACGAGAGTGGCTATAGCCTGGTGCGCCTCGGCAATGGCCTGGAAGGCTGGCTGGGCAGCCAGTATCTGCAGCAGGAACCCACTGCAGAAAAACGCCTGGAAGAAGCCCAGCGCACCATCAGCCGCCTGTCCAGTACCGCAGGTTCAGCCGGTGAGCAACTGCTGGCACTGGAATCACAGAACCGTGAACTGGACCAGTCACTGCGCCAGCTGCAATCGGCACATGACAAGCTGCAGCAGGACTTTGATCACCTCAACGCCATTTCCGGCAATGCCCAGACACTGCATGATGACAACAACCGGCTGATGAAAGAGAACGAGGCAATGAAAGGCCGGCAGGACACCCTGCAGGCCGAGAACGCACGCCTGACCCACGAGCTGAAGCGCAATGATTTTCTTGATGGCGCAATTGCCGTGATTCTCGGTATCATAGCCACCCTGGTGATACAGTACTTCTATCGCTCACGCAAACGTACTGACTGGGCATAATCGTAAACCGGCAATGTTGTTTTATTGCCGGGCGAAACAACAAGAGAGCCGACCATGAAATTTTTGCTTGCCTTATTGCTGACTTGCCAGGCCACACTGGCGCTGGCCAACACCCAGGTAGTGATCGACACCAACAAGGGCAGTTTTGTTATTGAACTGTTTGATGACGAGGCACCACTGACGGTTGCCAATTTCCTGTCCTATGTCGACAGCGGCTTTTACAATGGCACAATTTTTCACCGGGTCATTCCTGATTTTGTTATCCAGGGTGGCGGCTTCACCGCGCAGTTGTCCAAAAAAGAAACCGGCAAACCGGTCAAAAACGAGTCCAGCGAGGAACGTAAAAACCTGCGCGGCACGGTGGCAATGGCAAGGCTGTCAGCACCCGACTCCGCCACTTCACAGTTCTTTATCAACCTGGTCGACAACAGCTCGCTGGACTACCGCAGCTTTAATGTCGGCTACGCCGTATTTGGCAAGGTAGTGCAAGGCATGGATGTGGTCGACAGCATCGCCTA
>DATCSZ010000044.1:0-1245 GCA_036568205.1 Pseudomonadales bacterium | reverse complement strand
TGCCAGGCTGGTGGCTTCCGCCTGCATGCTGACAGGCAGGTTCTGCCGCATATAGTCGGCGGTGCGCTGCTCCAGTGCAATCAGCTGGCGCGAATCAAGGCTGGCCAGCGAGACCAGCAGCTTGCTGGCATCGCGTTCGGCGCTGAGATAATGCTGCATATCCTCAGCCGCCTGCGACACCTCCAGTAACAGCAAATACTGGGCTGCCAGTGCATTGCTGGCGGGCACCCGGTCGGCTGCTGCTTCGTCGTTGTGCATGCTGCGGTTCAGCTGACGCAGCACATCGCTGTAGGCAAACACATGCCGCACCTCCGGCTGCTGGCGCAACCAGCTGGCCAGTGAATCCAGCGCGGCCAGATAGCCGGCGTCAGAAACGGTCCGGCCTGCCGGCGCCGGCAAGGAGTATTGCAACTGGTAGAGACCGCCGAATTGTGCATCAATGCGCTGGTTGTCACTGCGGAAGGGGTGCGGCTCACGAATATTGTCAGTGAAGCGGTCGTTGATTTCATTGCGCGGCAGGCACAGCGCCAGCAGCAGGCTGACCAGCAGGCAGCCGGCCAGCAGCTGGCGGGGGCGGGCAATAATCCAGTCTGCCAGTTGCGCCATCCGCTGCGGGTAACGCAGCATGATGTCGCCATGCTGGCGGCTGATCGGCAGTATCAGCAACAGCCATGGCAGCAAGCTCAATGACAGGATAAAGGCAAAGCCTACGCCGAGCGCAGTGATATTACCAAGATCATGGGCTGGCGGCATGTCAGACAGGTTCATGCTGGCAAAACCGATAAACGTGGTGGCACTTGTGATAAATACCGGCTTCAGGTTGAGTTGCAGGCTGCTTTGCAGTGCGCTGATCCTGTCCTGGCCATTACGATAGCGCTGCAAAAATGCCAGCACGATATGCACACAGTGGGCAATGCTGAGGGTGATAATGATATTGCCAGCCGTCATTGACAGCAGGTTCAACACAATGCCGCTGTGCATGGCCAGCCCCAGTGAGGCCAGACAGCTGAGTGTGGTCAGCAGCATGATGGCCAGCATGGCGAAAAACGAGCGCAGCCACCACCACAACAGGACAAAAATAACGCCATACATCAGCGGTGTGAGGCGCAGGGTTTCATCCACGGCCAGCTGATGGGTAACGGCACGGTTGGCGACACGGCCGCTGATCAGCACATCCACGCCGGGATGACGTTGCTGCAGTTCATCGGCCAGTGCGCTGGCCTGGCGGTAGAGCAGGCGGGAGCT